>CAWEFA010000055.1:0-17780 GCA_963808135.1 uncultured Bacteroidota bacterium | reverse complement strand
TATAAACGGAGAAAAAAACTGAAATCAACTTCAATCCATTTAATCTTTGGCCAGACTTAATGAATTATATTTGTTCTCAATTTTGTTTTTTATATTGCAACCTGAAAAAACAGACAGATAAAATATGAACGAAAAGCATATAACTAATATTTCAAAACAATTAAACCTGGGCGAAGATAACGTTACAAACACTATTGACTTGCTTGAAGGAGGAGCAACTATCCCATTTATCAGCCGCTATCGAAAGGAAATGACGGGGAGTTTGGACGAAGTTGCAATATTGGCCATTAAAAAATTATTGGAAAAGCTTGTAGAAATTGACAAACGCCGGGAAACAATTATTCATTCTATCGAAGAGCAAGGCAAAATGACTGTCGAACTTAAGGAAAGGCTGGAAAATACCCGGGTATTGTCTGAGCTTGAAAATATTTATCTTCCTTATAAACCCAAACGTAAAACCCGCGCCGGTATTGCAAAAGAGAACGGCCTTGAACCTCTTGCAGCTATTATTATTGAGCAAAAGAAAATTGATTTGGAATTAAAAATTCCGGAGTTTTTTAATGAAAAAATTAAATCGGCGGAAGAAACATTACAAGGGGCGCGCGATATAATTGCAGAGTGGGTGAACGAGAACCAGGATGCTCGAAATACTTTGAGGAAGATTTTCTCAAACGAAGCAGTTATTTATTCGAAAGTTATAAAAGGTAAAGAGCCTGACGGCATTAAATACGGCGATTATTACGATTACAGGGAGCCGCTTAAACGCTGCCCTTCGCACCGGTATCTTGCTATCAGGCGTGGCGAAGAAGAAGGGTTTTTAAGAATTTCAATCGAACCTGATGAAAAGAAAGCGATACAGGCGTTGAACAAAATTTTTATAAAATCGTCAAAAGATCGCGCCGTTCAGGTTGAACGGCAATTGCCGATTCATATAAAAGGCTTTTGGGCCCTTCGATAGAAACCGAATTCAAAGCCACTTACAAAGAAAAGGCAGATGATGAGGCAATAAAAGTTTTTACCGAAAACCTTCACCAGTTATTGCTGGCCCAGCGATTGGGTCAAATAAATGTTTTAGGGATTGATCCCGGGTTTCGCACAGGTTGCAAAGTAGTTTGTTTAGACGCTCAGGGAAACTTGTTGCATAACGAAACCATTTATCCGCATCCGCCCCAAAACGAACGTGGACAGTCGGCGGCCAAAATAAACCAGTTGGTCAACACTTATAAAATAGAAGCAATTGCTATTGGAAATGGCACGGCAGGCCGTGAAACCGAACATTTTATAAAAAATGTTCGGTTCGAGCGCGATGTAAAAGTTTATATAGTTAATGAAAGCGGCGCTTCGGTTTATTCGGCTTCATCACTTGCGCGGGAAGAATTCCCGGAATATGACATTACCGTTCGAGGGGCGGTATCAATTGGCAGGCGATTAATGAACCCTCTTGCCGAATTGGTAAAGATCGATCCTAAGTCGATTGGCGTAGGACAATACCAGCATGACGTGGATCAAAACAAACTTAAACGGAGCCTCGACCAGGAAGTGGAAATTTGCGTAAATAAAGTTGGGGTAAACCTCAATACCGCCAGCAAACAATTGCTGACTTATATATCGGGACTGGGCCCTTCCCTGGCGCAAAAAATTGTTGAATTTCGCGCAGAGAACGGGCCTTTTAAATCGCGCCACGAACTAATGAAAGTCCCGCGCATGGGTGAAAAAGCATTTGAACAAAGCGCAGGGTTTCTTCGAATACAGGGAGGCATTAACCCGCTCGACAATAGCGCTGTTCACCCTGAAAGCTATCCTATAATTGAAAAAATGGCAACCGACGTTTATGTTGACATTAACACCTTGCTTAAAGAACCCGACATCCGTTCAAAAATAGATATTAAAAAATATATTTCGGGCAATACAGGTTTACCCACATTGCTGGATATTATGGAAGAACTTGCAAAACCGGGACGCGACCCGCGTATGTTTATTAAAATTTTCGAATTCGATCCGAACGTCCACAAATTTGACGATTTAAAACCCGGTATGATATTGCCTGGAATAGTAACTAATGTTACCCGCTTCGGATGTTTTGTAGATGTCGGCGTCCATCAGGATGGGCTTGTGCATATCAGCCAATTGGCCGATCGTTTTATTTCCGATCCGGAAGAAATTGTTAAATTGCATCAACACGTAAATGTAAAGGTATTGGAAGTTGATGCAATTAGGAAAAGAATACAGCTATCTATGAAAGAAACAAAATAAGAAACCGAACGGGTTTCGAAGAAGTTTCAAATTGCAATATGTTATTTGACGATAAATTTTTATTTTTATCTTTGAATTAAATTGATTCGGGATTACAATTCTTTAAAATGAAATTACAGCTTAATATTTCCGGAAAATTGGAGTCTGGCCTTTGGTCTGCTGATTATATTGTATTTATTAATAGCTCTATTTATTTACAATAAATTAGGATCAGGCCAGGAAAAAGAACAAACTTATTATTAATACTTATGGGCCTTCATTAAATAACCTTGAAAAATTACATGATGCTGTTACCGAATCAAAAATGTTATTGAAAAGTTGGGTATTTATTGAAAAAGAAACAGTAACCCCTGACAAACTTAAATTTTTGGAGATTCTTGAATTTCAGCTCCCTTACTTACAGGAAAATATTTTAAAGCTATATCATCAATGGGATCAACCCGATCAATTGGTTTTTGATAATTTAAGAGATTTAATAAATGACAGCCTGGTTGTAATATATAAAAATATAACCGGCTTTCTGGGCAAACCCGAAGCTTATAACGACAATGCGCAGCTGTCAGAATACAAGGCTATGCTGTTTTCTGAAGGACAGGTTTCAAGCCTTGCTGATAATATTTATTAAATTTGACACTTCTTCTGAATAACCAGCAAGGATAATGAGCAATATTGAGGTGCCAACAATAAAGTTTCTCATATTAATAAACGACTTGTTCAAATCGATTTGAGCATTTTTAACAATCACTTGCTGGTTATTCAGAAGAAGTGTCAATTTTGATAAAATATTATCAGCAAGGCTTGAAACCTGTCCTTCAGAAAACAGCATAGCCTTGTATTCTGACAGCTGCGCATTGTCGTTATAAGCTTCGGGTTTGCCCAGAAAGCCGGTTATATTTTTATATATTACAACCAGGCTGTCATTTATTAAATCTCTTAAATTATCAAAAACCAATTGATCGGGTTGATCCCATTGATGATATAGCTTTAAAATATTTTCCTGTAAGTAAGGGAGCTGAAATTCAAGAATCTCCAAAAATTTAAGTTTGTCAGGGGTTACTGTTTCTTTTTCAATAAATACCCAACTTTTCAATAACATTTTTGATTCGGTAACAGCATCATGTAATTTTTCAAGGTTATTTAATGAAGGCCCATAAGTATTAATAATAAGTTTGTTCTTTTCCTGGCCTGATCCTAATTTATTGTAAATAAATAGAGCTATTAATAAATACAATATAATCAGCAGACCAAAGGCCAGACTCAATTTTCCGGAAATATTAAGCTGTAATTTCATTTTAAAGAATTGTAATCCCGAATCAATTTAATTCAAAGATAAAAATAAAAATTTATCGGTCAAATAACATATTGCAATTTGAAACTTCTTCGAAACCCGTTCGGTTTCTTATTTTGTTTCTTTCATAGATAGCTGTATTCTTTTCCTAATTGCATCAACTTCCAATACCTTTACATTTACGTGTTGATGCAATTTAACAATTTCTCCCGGATCGGAAATAAAACGATCGGCCAATTGGCTGATATGCACAAGCCCATCCTGATGGACGCCGACATCTACAAAACATCCGAAGCGGGTAACATTAGTTACTATTCCAGGCAATATCATACCGGGTTTTAAATCGTCAATTTTGTGGACGTTCGGATCGAATTCGAAAATTTTAATAAACATACGCGGGTCGCGTCCCGGTTTTGCAAGTTCTTCCATAATATCCAGCAATGTGGGTAAACCTGTATTGCCCGAAATATATTTTTTAATATCTATTTTTGAACGGATGTCGGGTTCTTTAAGCAAGGTGTTAATGTCAACATAAACGTCGGTTGCCATTTTTTCAATTATAGGATAGCTTTCAGGGTGAACAGCGCTATTGTCGAGCGGGTTAATGCCTCCCTGTATTCGAAGAAACCCTGCGCTTTGTTCAAATGCTTTTTCACCCATGCGCGGGACTTTCATTAGTTCGTGGCGCGATTTAAAAGGCCCGTTCTCTGCGCGAAATTCAACAATTTTTTGCGCCAGGGAACGGCCCAGTCCCGATATATAAGTCAGCAATTGTTTGCTGGCGGTATTGAGGTTTACCCCAACTTTATTTACGCAAATTTCCACTTCCTGCTGAGGCTCCGTTTAAGTTTGTTTTGATCCACGTCATGCTGGTATTGTCCTACGCCAATCGACTTAGGATCGATCTTTACCAATTCGGCAAGAGGGTCCATTAATCGCCTGCCAATTGATACCGCCCCTCGAACGGTAATGTCATATTCCGGGAATTCTTCCCGCGCAAGTGATGAAGCCGAATAAACCGAAGCGCCGCTTTCATTAACTATATAAACTTTTACATCGCGCTCGAACCGAACATTTTTTATAAAATGTTCGGTTTCACGGCCTGCCGTGCCATTTCCAATAGCAATTGCTTCTATTTTATAAGTGTTGACCAACTGGTTTATTTTGGCCGCCGACTGTCCACGTTCGTTTTGGGGCGGATGCGGATAAATGGTTTCGTTATGCAACAAGTTTCCCTGAGCGTCTAAACAAACTACTTTGCAACCTGTGCGAAACCCGGGATCGATCCCTAAAACATTTTTTTGACCCAATGGCGGGGCCAGCAATAACTGGTGAAGGTTTTCGGTAAAAACTTTTATTGCCTCATCATCTGCCTTTTCTTTGTAAGTGGCTTTGAATTCGGTTTCTATCGAAGGGCCCAAAAGCCTTTTATATGAATCGGCAATTGCCAGTTCAACCTGAACGGCGCAATCGTTTGACGATTTTATAAAAATTTTGTTCAACGCCTGTATCGCTTTCTTTTCATCAGGTTCGATTGAAATTCTTAAAAACCCTTCTTCTTCGCCACGCCTGATAGCAAGATACCGGTGCGAAGGGCAGCGTTTAAGCGGCTCCCTGTAATCGTAATAATCGCCGTATTTAATGCCGTCAGGCTCTTTACCTTTTATAACTTTCGAATAAATAACTGCTTCGTTTGAGAAAATCTTCCTCAAAGTATTTCGAGCATCCTGGTTCTCGTTCACCCACTCTGCAATTATATCGCGCGCCCCTTGTAATGTTTCTTCCGCCGATTTAATTTTTTCATTAAAAAACTCCGGAATTTTTAATTCCAAATCAATTTTCTTTTGCTCAATAATAATAGCTGCAAGAGGTTCAAGGCCGTTCTCTTTTGCAATACCGGCGCGGGTTTTACGTTTGGGTTTATAAGGAAGATAAATATCTTCAAGCTCAGACAATACCCGGGTATTTTCCAGCCTTTCCTTAAGTTCGACAGTCATTTTGCCTTGCTCTTCGATAGAATGAATAATTGTTTCCCGGCGTTTGTCAATTTCTACAAGCTTTTCCAATAATTTTTTAATGGCCAATATTGCAACTTCGTCCAAACTCCCCGTCATTTCCTTTCGATAGCGGCTGATAAATGGGATAGTTGCTCCTCCTTCTAAGCAAGTCAATAGTGTTTGTAACGTTATCTTCGCCCAGGTTTAATTGTTTTGAAATATTAGTTATATGCTTTTCGTTCATATTTTATCTGTCTGTTTTTTCAGGTTGCAATATAAAAAACAAAATTGAGAACAAATATAATTCATTAAGTCTGGCCAAAGATTAAATGGATTGAAGTTGATTTCAGTTTTTTTCTCCGTTTATAATTAATTAATACCTGCATCTGAGCCCTTTATTTTCAAGCCGGATATTTTTAATTTAAATAAAATAATTGTATTATTGATAAATAATACAATCGGATTCTTTTATATTTCAAAATTGCAAATATGAAAATTCTATCTATTAATCAAACCAAATTTTTCATTATAGGAACGGCGCTTTTATTTTTATTATCCTGTAGCGACAGGCAAAGAGAATATTATGATAATGGGAATTTAATGTCCGACACTTATTATAAACGTAGTAGGCTTAATGGTTTAATCAGGATGTTTTATGAAGATGGCAAAATTCAGGAACTTTCGAATTATAAAAATGGGAAACTTCATGGTTTCAAAATAATTTATTTTCCAAATGGTAGGATTAATTGGTATTGCAGCTATATTAACGGAAAAGAAAACGGCATTTTTAAGGAATATTATCAAAATAATAATATAAAATCGTTTTTTGAATATAAAGATGGTTTACAACATGGTTGTTCATATTTTTATAACGAAGCCGGTAAATTGCAACAATGCACTGAATACTATGAAGGAAAAGAGAAAGGCAACTTCTTCGAATACTTTACATCGGGAATATTAAAAATGTATGCCATACTTGATACGATCCCTCTTTATTATATAAAATTTAACGAAAAGTTCGAAGTCATTGATGAATACAGGTTCGTTCAAATAAAATGGTTAAAAGATACTATTAAACTTGGCGATGAAGCTAAAGCAAATATTAAAATTTTTGGCCCCAAAGTTAAAACTTACAAAATTGCAACCATCCTTTACGATATAGACAGTGAACCTAAAATTTTCGATATCGGGCAAAATGAATTTTTTTATAAAAACAAACCTGATAAAAAAGGGGGCGTTTTTACTCCGCGCGATTGCAGTGGTTAAAAATAAACAGTTTGATAACACCAAGCTAATAGTTGTTAATTAATTGTAGAGGCAGTAACAAAGCATTTTTCATTTAATCAATTTTTTTTTTATGGAAGCAGAAAGAAGCGATCGTTGCAATTGGGGCACATCAAACCCTGAAATGATTGCTTACCATGATATCGAGTGGGGCGTGCAGGTGCATGACGATTATAAGCATTTTGAATTTCTTGTGCTCGATGCTTTTCAGGCCGGACTTAGCTGGTCAACAATTCTTAAAAAAAGAGAACATTTCAGAAAAGCTTTCGACGGTTTTAATTTCTATACAATTGCCGGTTACAATAAGGGAAAAATCGATCAGCTTCTTTCCGACAGCGGCATTATTCGTAACCGGTTAAAAATATTAGCCACTGTGCAAAACGCCAAAAGTTTTATTAAAATAATTGAAGAATTTGGATCATTCGATAGTTTTATCTGGAGTTTTACAGGAAATAAAACGATTGTTAATTCGCCGGAATCAATTAAACAGGTAATGGCATCATCGAAAGAATCGGATGCCATGAGCAAGGCTTTAAAAAAACTCGGGTTTAAATTTGTAGGTTCAACAATTTGTTATGCCTATATGCAGGCTGCAGGGCTTGTAAATGACCATTTGGTTCATTGTTTCAGGTTCAGGGATTTAACCGGCAAATAAAATTCCGTTAATGTCTTAAAATTATTTTTTATAGATTATCTTTAACAAGTTTAATGATATGAGTTAGTTTAAAATTAAATTTCTAAAAGCTAATATTTATAATCAAACTTTCAAGATTTTAACAAGTTTTGTATTTTACAAAAAAAACTTCTAATTTTACTATTTATTAAACATTCAAGAATTATACACTTTATAGAATAAAAATTATACTTATGCAAACAAAAAATGCTCCTTGTAAAATTTTTGAATACTTCTTTTATATAACATGTATCCTATTTATTTTGCCGGGCTGTAAATCGTGTAGTAAAAATACAACCAATCAGGATGTAAATTTAGAGGTGGACAATGAAGCAATTAACGATATTAAACAGGCAAAGAAAATATTTTATTCCCTTCCATCGCCTCTTGAAACGGCTATGCTTATAAAATCAGCCGGCGCTACATATAATGAAAAACTTTTAAATTCACTAAGCAATGTTTCGAGTTATACTACAAACAGGAGTATGGCCTTAAACCTGGGAATTTATACTACCGACTTAAGTTTTGCAAGCCTTTTCGATCAAACCCAAACATCTATAAGTTATATGCAGGCGGCGAAAAAAATGGCCGACGGCCTTGGAATTCTCGATGCAATAGACAATACAACAATTGAAAAGCTTGAAGAAAACATAAACAACCGCGATGTAATTATGGACATCATTTCGGAAACATTTATGGCGTCGAGCAGCTTTCTGAAAGAAAACGACCGTACGGCTGTTGCTTCTATAGTGCTTGTAGGCGGATGGGTTGAAGGGCTTTATATCGCAACACAAATTGTTGATCCGAATAACCTTAAAAACAATAAACTCGTAGAAAGGATTATTGATCAAAAACTTTCATTGGAAATTGTGCAAAAGTTATTAGAAGAGAATAAAAGCAATGCAGATGTAACAGCTTTAATTGTGCTAATTAACGATTTGAAAAAGATATTTGATAAAATAAGTTTACATACATCTAAAATAAATGTTGTTAAAGATGAGAAAACAAAAGTTACAACATTAAAGTCCGATTCTAAATATATTGTTACAAAAGATACATTTGTTGAACTAACAGAAAAAGTTAAAGAAATAAGAAACAATTTCATACAATAAAATCAGCAGGTTATGAAAAGAGTATTTTTAGTTTTTATCATATTTCTAACATTATTATTGAGTTCACAAGCATTGAGCGCCCAGTGTAAAGGGTTTGCTAAAAAAATATGCAAAACTGAATTAGAACCGTATATCCATGATGGCAATTATCATGCAGCTATATTAACCGAAGGTGAAGAAGCGGAATTATACAAAACATTTTATTCCGATACAGAATACAGAATTGCGGTTTGCGGATCTGACGCTTTGCCAAATATTGAATTTAAAGTTATAGATGTGAATAAAAATGTTCTTTACTCAAATAAAGACAATAATTTTGCAAGAACTTGGGATTTTAAGCTTCAAGCGAGCCAGCAACTTAAAATTGTTGTTAAAGTGCACCCTTCAGGTAAAACTGCCGATGAAGTATCAAGCGGTTGTGTTGCCATTATGTTTGGGTTTAAACAAAAATAAATTGTTGTTTGCCATAATTGAAGCCTATGATTTTCATAGGCTTTTTGCATTTTATAAATTGATGTTCCCATTAATTTAATTTAGGATGAAAGCAATGATTTTTGCCGCGGGACTTGGTACGAGGCTTAGGCCTTTAACTTATTCAAAACCCAAGGCATTATTGGAAATGAAAGGTATCCCTTTGCTTGAAATTATTATCAGGAAGCTTATATTTTATGGTTTTGACGATTTAATTATTAACGTGCATCATTTTCCTGAAATGATTGTCGATTTTCTTAAAACAAAAAAGAACTTTGGGATTTCAATTAGCATTTCCGATGAAAGCGGATTTTTGCTCGATACTGGCGGAGGTTTAAAAAAAGCAGCCAATTTCTTTAATGATGGAAATCCTTTTATTATTCATAATGTTGACGTTATTTCCAACATTGACTTGAAATTGCTTTACAAGGAACATCTAAAAAATAATGCAATAGCAACGTTAGCTTGCATGAAACGAAACTCGTCACGACAATTTCTTGCAAATAAAAATTATGAACTTTGCGGATGGAAAAATAATAAAACCGGCGAAACAAAAATTTGCAGGGAAATGGAAACATCTCTGAAACCATTTGCATTTTGCGGCATACAGGTCATTAACCCGGAATTGTTGGAAATGATATCAGAAACCGGCGCTTTTTCAATTATTGATCTTTATTTAAGGCTTGCTTCGGAACATATAATTAAATTGAAACCATTTAATAAAGTAAAGTGGTTAGATGTCGGCACGCCTGAAAACCTCAACAAGGCTTCTCTTCTATTAAATAGTCAATAATCAATAATAAAATATTCAATCTGTTTTAAATTCCGCCGCCGGTTTCAAACATTGCTTCACGAGGTCTGCCCTGTAGTATCCTGGAATTGGGTGGCAAATCCTGGGTAAGCCATACATTTCCACCAATTGTCGATCCATGCCCGATAGTAACGCGCCCTAAAACAGTAGCCCCGGAGTATATAATAACATCATCTTCAACAATCGGATGGCGCGGTACGCCTTTAATAGGATTTCCGTCAGTATCGAGCTTAAAGCTGCGGGCGCCTAAAGTTACGCCTTGATAAATACGCACATTGTTGCCGATAATACAGGTTTCACCGATTACAACCCCTGTGCCGTGGTCAATTACAAAATGTTCGCCTATTTGCGCTCCCGGGTGAATGTCAATTCCTGTTTCAGAATGTGCCATTTCAGTTATGATTCGTGGAATGATGGGTACGCCGAGGGTTAACAATTCGTGGGCAACCCTGTAATTTGTGAGGGTTTTTACTGTCGGATAAGCGAATATAATTTCCCCATAACCTTTCGCAGCCGGGTCGTATAAATACATTGCATGAATATCTTTGGCAAGCTTTTCTCTTATTTCCGGAAGTTTTTGTAAAAATTTCCTCACAATCGGTTCAATCTTTTCATCATATTCATTGCAGTCTTCACAATTATCTTCCTCACAGGAAAAACAATATCCCCTTCTCACTTGCGTCAATAGCAATTTATATAATTTATCAACGCTAATGCCCATGTGGAATTTAACAGTATCCGTCCTGATAGCATTGTTGCCAAAGTAGCCCGGGAAAAGTATTTCTTTAATATTTTCCATGATTTCTTTTATGGATTCAACAGAAATATTTTCCTCGTTCAAATGCTGCTTGTGATAAACCAGTTCGTACGATTTCGGATCAGACAAAGAATTAACAGTATCCGAAATAACTTTTACAAAATCTTCTTTATAACCTGTTGCCATTTTAATTTTGTTTTGTAGTGTATAATTTTAACAATAAAACAAATATCTTGTTCTTAAACAGTAAAGTTTAAACATAAACATTATTGATCCTTTTTTAACCAAATATCAATTTCCTGCTGAATTGCTGAAATTACAGATAATAAAGGTAAATTATTTTCTTTGGCTATGTGGTTACAGTCATCGTATTCAGGTTTATATTTAACAATATCATTAGCGAACCATGATTTTTTCACTTTAACAATGCCATAGCCTGTTTTGATTTCAATAATTTCCCTTTCAAGAATGTATTTGGTTACTTCGTAAGTGCGTACGCCGATAGTCGATGTTTCGCCCAACAATATTTCAATAAACTTATCCTTGAAAGAAATTTGGCATAAAACAGAGAGTATTATTGCAGGCCTTGATTTTTTCATAATTACGGGAGTGAGGTAAACGTCGTCGGCGCCATTCTGAAAAAGTTTCTCGAATAAAAAATCATAAACCTCGGGGTTCATATCGTCAATATTGCATTCAATAATTACGGCAGTTCCGGTTTTGAATTTCGAAGGATTATTGTTGCACCAGAAAACCCTCAGGACATTCGGGATTTCAGAATCGTTATGCCCTATTCCATAGCCTGTTTTCTCAATTTCAAATTGTTGTTTTTCAACAAACTCATTTGCCATAACCGCTAAAATTACTGCTCCTGTCGGGGTTGTAGCTTCAAACGGGACGTTGCCCGATTTCACGGGAATATTTTTTAAAATTTCTGCTGTTGCAGGCGCAGGAACAGGAAATATGCCGTGAGCGCACTTTACCATGCCGCTCCCCAACTCAATCCGCGATGCAATAATTTTAGAAGGCTTAAGAAAGTCAATACAAATTGCCGACCCTACAATGTCAACAATTGAATCCACTGCCCCGACTTCGTGAAAATGGACTTCATTGATTGTCAAGCCGTGAATTTTGCTTTCGGCTTCGGCCAGTTTTTGAAACATTGCAATACTCTTTTCTTTAACAAAATTTGTCAATGCCGATTTTTCAATAATTGCCTTTATGTTTTTAAAATTTCTGTTTTCATGTTCGCGTTGGGAAGAATGTGCATGATTATCCTGATGCCCGTTAATAACAACATTTACAAGCATTCCGCTAATTCCCCTACGTTTTTCCCTTGTTATTTTTAATTCATAATTATGAATATCCAGTTTTTTCAATTCCTGCAAAAGGTAATCAACATTAACGCCCAAATCGATAAGCGCTGCAAGGTTCATATCGCCGCTGATACCGGCAAAGCAATCGTAATAAAGGATATTATTCATACATTTTAAGCAACGCTAATTGATTAATTAATAGTAATAGCCATTTAAAAATTCAACCTGTTAAATTATATTACAATCAAATTTAAAACTTTTTCTTAATCCAACGATATAGTTTGATGATTAAGGCAGGTGGTGCGTTGGAGATTTTATTTTTTAAGATGTGACTTTTAAAAAGTTTGCAATTATGATATTTATCCTATTAATAACCCTTCAATTCTTACCCTGTAACTGCCGTCTTTTAATTTTGTTATTGCATTTACTAAGCCGCTGTGCCGCCATTGCAACATACATCTCCGGGGCAAGAACCAATATCGACGGCCAAGTTCAATTTTTTCTTTTGATTCTTTAATAATCCCTTCATACGCTTGTGAAACATAATAGCCAATATCTACGAAGCCTTCAGACCGTGGACGGAGTGGGCCTGTAACGTTCCAATAAATTACCCCGTTTCGAACATCAACATCGGAAACCACACCACAATGGGTTACCGGGCAGCCGCATGACATTCCCATAGGACGGCCGATCATTACATCTCCTTTTTTAACGCCAAGTTCTTTTACCAATGTGGGATTGTAAGGTAATATTGTTTCTTTAGGGCCTGGTTCCCCTTCAAATACATCGAGTATAAAATCAAAATCCCTTTTCAGGCTGTCTTTCCAGTTGAGCTTTTCGCCAAGGTTTTCCGCACCCATGCAGTTTATACAATTGCTTTGAGCGCCAACATTTGAAATCGCCTGTTTTGCATGGATACATTTTTTTAATTCTGTTTCGGCTTTATCGACAGCCAAAGCAAAATCTGCACATGTTTTGTAACCGCATACGCCGCAGTTTAAATCCGGCAGAAGATCAATCGTACTTGTTTTTTCTGCTATTGTTTGCATTGTTTATTTTCTTTATATGTTTATGAAAAAATTGGGTTCAATTGATGTATTTTTTGATTTAATATTTCCATAAAAATTGAAATTTCCTCTTCAGTGTTAAACCTTCCCAGACTTAGCCTTACAGCTCCCTTTGCTTCAAGAGGATTCAAACCAATCGCCTTCAGGACATGCGATGCATTATGCGTTTTATCGTTTGACGAGCAAGCCGAACCCGCTGAAACCGCAATCCCTGATTCGTCGAGCATTAATAAAAGACGTATTGTTTCACCTTCCAATCCACGGAAACTAAAACTTAAATGACCGGGCAACCTGTTTTCAGGGTGCCCATTTATGTATGTATTATTGAAATTATCCTGAAGATAATTTGCGATTTTATTTCTTAGCCGGGTTAACCTGCTTGTTTCTTTGTCTATCTCATCTATACATAATTCGGCAGCTTTTGCGAACCCTACAATACCGGGAATATTTTCAGTTGAAGAACGCAGTCCTGATTCTTGTCCGCCCCCATGTAATAAGGGAACTATATTGGT
The DNA here is from genome assembly GCA_963808135.1 of uncultured Bacteroidota bacterium. GTDB lineage: Bacteria > Bacteroidota > Bacteroidia > Bacteroidales > DTGW01 > CAWEFA01. The sequence goes on along the minus strand of CAWEFA010000055.1, from coordinate 4,239 downwards.
TCCTTTGCGGACATAGAGCGCGCCTGCACCTTTTGGGCCATATATTTTATGAGAATTGATTGTAAGCAAATCAATATCTGACAGGTTGGCGTTTATTGCTACTTTTCCAAATGCCTGGCAGGCATCTGAATGGAAAGGAACGTTGTTTTTTCTGCATAAGCCGCCAATTTCATTTACAGGTTCAATAGTACCTATTTCGTTATTGGCAAGCATTACCGATACAAGTATGGTTTGGCGGTTAATCAATTTAGATAGTTGCCCAACATCAACTATTCCGTGGCTGTCTACGGGTAGGTAAGATATATAAAAACCCTGCTCTTCAAGCCATTTGCAGGTATTCAGGATACAATCGTGCTCAATAGAGGATACAATGATATGTTTTCCCTTGTTGCGGTTTGCAAATGCAATTCCTTTTAAAGCCAAGTTGTTGGCTTCGGTACCGCTTGATGTAAAATAAATTTCACCGGCATTTACGCCGATACATTTAGCAATTGTAGCCCGTGATCCTTCCAATATTTCTTTTGCCTGTGTGCCAAAGGTGTGAAGGCTTGATGCATTTCCATAGAAATTCTCAAAATAAGGCATCATAGCTTCCAGTACCCTTTTGTCGGTTTGCGTTGTAGCGGCATTATCAAAGTATATTCGTCGCTTCATATTATTTAAGAATTATGTCATTGAATATTCAATATTCAACTATTCCCCAACATAAAAAAGTTCTTTGTCCATCGTACGCAATACCCCAAAATGGTTTTTGGCGCCGATTTCTTTTTTCCCAACACAAATGGTACATGTCCCAACGGGAGGATTCCCTTTTAAAAACATAGGAAATTCAATATCCTGTGTTTTGAGAATTTGTTTTACAATCGGGTCAATACCAATGCCATATAAAGCATTGCTTTCGACAACGGAAATTTCTTTTGCCGATTCGAGGACACGATAACGAAAAACTTCCCTTTCGGCTTGTGATATGAGGTCAATTTTTGTAATCACGCTAATATCGGCCAATGTTAGCATCGGGCCGATTTTTCGCGGAAGGTTCATCCCGCTGGTGGCTTCAAGAACTACAATCCCCAATGAATTTTCAACATAAGGGGAACAACGTAAACACAAACCCGCGGTTTCTACAAACAAAAAACCGGCATTAACTTTTTCCGACCACTCTACGGCTTCATCCAAAACCACAACATTGCAATGGTCGGGACAAAGCTCGCCTGAATATATTTTGCGTGTGGGTATCCCGAATTCTTTTTTAATGTTTTCGTCTTCATCAGCATATAAGACATCAATTTTTATGTAGGAAGGTTTAAGGTTTTTCGCAATCATTCGTTTTATAACCTGCCTTATTACTGTAGTTTTACCGCAGGTTGGCGGACCGGCAAATATTATCAGTTTCATGATGAAATTTATTTTGTTATAATTTCCAGATGTTCGTTGTTTATTTCTTCGCCCGATCTTATTAAGCCCCGAAAATGCAGGATTATATCATCCATTTTCTTTAATTCTTCGGCAACATTTCGTTCCTCAGTATTTGATGCAACTATTTTTTGCATTGCGCCGTTTTTCATAATAATCCTGCTATCGGAAAGAAGCGCTATTGTGGGGTCGTGCGTGACAAAGACAAAAAGCTTGTCATACTTTTTTAATAATTCCAGTGCTTTGGTTTTATGAATCCCTGCATTTTCTATTTCATCCAATAAAATTACGGGCGAATTTCCTATTACAACCGCATCGGCAATTAAAAGTGAACGGGTTTGACCGCCCGACAGCTCGGTCATGGCAGTTTCTTTAATTATTGCCTCGCCTGTTAACTGGTTTGCAAACTGAATGGTCTCTTCAACAACCTGCTCAATATTAATTGCTCCCCTAACTTTTGCATGAATGGTCAAAAATTCTCCCACGGGCAAATCACTTAAGAAGTTTGTATGTTGTGATATAAGGGCAATAGGGTGTTTGGAAGGATCAAAAGTAAAATCGTCCGGTACAGGTTCATCGTTAATAAGAATCTGTCTTCCGGAGGGCGTATTTTTATTGGCAAAAAGCTCAATGTCGTTTATTAAAGTTGTTTTACCACACCCGGTCGGGCCTACAATGCTTATTATATCGCCTAAAGACAGGTTGAAATGGTCAACTTTTTCTTTTGAACCATCCTTGCCGTATCCACCTTTGATTGTAATTTTTTTAATATCCATACTTTAATACATTATGTCTATTGATATAATGTACAAATTAAATTAATTGAAAATGAAAAAACAATAAGCATAAAGACGAATAAAGATGCGTAATAAACTATGGGTATTTTTACCATAACCATATTTTTAGTAAACTTGCAGTTAAAATATTTGTAACACTAATTTAATTATTGCCTGATTTATGTTATCGAAAAAAACACGATATGCAATGTTGGCCCTTACCAATTTGGCAAAAGAATATGGAAAAGGGGCTATTCAAATCAGCGATATTGCCAAAGTTGAAAATATACCCCAACGTTTTTTAGAGTCAATATTACTTGAATTAAAGAGGATAGGGATTTTAGGCAGTAAGCTTGGCAAATCAGGCGGTTATTTTTTATTAAAGCAACCTGCCGAAGTGAGCCTGCTTGATGTTATCAGGCATTTTGAGGGTTCAATCGCTTTGCTTTATTGTGTTTCGGAAAAATCGTACCAGCCATGTGAATTTTGCAAAATGGAAGAAACCTGTAAGATTCGTGATGTTTTTAAAGAAATCAGGGAAAACACCTATAACATTTTACAAAATGCCACTTTAGCTTCATTAATTTAAAAGTGGTTTGGCAAGATTACTCATAATATAACTTTTTATGCGCCCGTAATTTCGCTTTAGTCGTTTGCATCTATTTTGCCTGAGTTTATGATTGTGCCAATCAAATCATTATTTTATTTGCAGTTTCATGATTAAGCTGTAAACTATTGAGATTAGTTTTTAGCCATGTATTTATAAAAAATTAAGTAATTTTAATAAGCTTAAAATTATAGGAATAATTAACATCATATTAACTTAAGTCAATTTAAAATACGAGAATTTTATTTAAAATTTACAATAGAAAATAATAACCGAATAAAAATTGGATTTTATGAAAAGACGAGAATTCATTACGAAAAGTATAGGAGCAGGGCTTCTTGCCGGAACCGGGTTTTCATTGATAAAATTCGACAATATTTTTGCTTCAGAAAAAGATATTTCAAAAACTGAAAAATACGACCTGGTAGCCGTAATGGGAGGTGAACCTGAAACAATGTTCGATAAAGCCATAGCATCGTACGGCGGAATGGGCAGGTTTGTTAAAAAGAACCAGAAAGTTGTTGTTAAACCGAATATTGGATGGGATTCAACTCCCGAATTGGCTGCCGATACAAACCCGAAACTTGTTAAACGGATTGTTGAGCATTGTATCCAGGCAGGGGCGAAGGAAGTTGTTGTGTTCGATTACACTTGCGATAACTGGCAACAGTGCTATGAAAACAGCGGTATTGAAAAAGCAGTAAAAGACGCCGGAGGCAAAATTGTGCAGGGAAATATTGAATCATATTATCATCCCGTAAAAATTGTGAAAGGCAAAAATTTGACGAATGCCAAAGAACATGAGCTTATCCTGGAAGCCGATGTTTTTATAAATGTGCCGGTGTTGAAAAACCACGGAGGTTCATCGCTTTCCATTTCGATGAAGAACCTTATGGGAATTGTCTGGGACCGCAGGTACTGGCACCGGAACAACCTTCACCAATGTATCGCCGATTATGCTACTTACCGCAAGCCGACTTTAAATGTGGTGGACGCATACAGGGCTATAAAAAAAGGCGGACCCAAAGGAGGATCGTTAAATGATGTAGTATTGTTGAAATCGCTGTTAATTTCAGAAGATATGGTATCGGCTGATGCTGCCGGCGCCAAATTATTGGGAATTGATCCTAAAACGGTGGATTATATCCGTATTGCATCAGAAATGGGCGCAGGCCGGATTGATTTAGACCAGTTGAAAATTAACAGGATAAAAGTCGGTTAATGTATGTTGAATTATCTGAAATATTTCAGGGTTTTATTTTCATTATTTGTTTTTATAATTTTTGCTTTGCTTTTTGTTGCTTTTCCTGGTTTAATCCCCGGAAAAAATATTACCAACTGGGCAACTTTTATACAATTTATTCCTTCTTTTTTAAAAACTATTTTAATTCCGGTAGCAGCTTTGGGATTTATCTCAGTTTTATTGCTTACGCTTTTATTCGG
>CAWEFA010000054.1:0-16831 GCA_963808135.1 uncultured Bacteroidota bacterium | reverse complement strand
AATCAACGCTAAGGTACCATGTTATCCGGGCTTTTTTAGTCTAGATGTCCCGAAGCCCGCTTGGGTTCTAAAACATGAACTATGTTTTGTTTAACATTGCCGAATATCCAAGTTAACATATCGAAAAAATGTACGCCAATGTTTGTGGCTATCCCTCCCGATTTTTCATCCTGGGCTTTCCAGCTTGTAAAGTACCAGTGCCCGCGCGAGGTAATATAAGTTAAATCGACGTTGTAAATTTTGCCCGATGTATCGCTTTCTATCTGTTTCTTTAAATTAATTATAGCAGGATGTAACCTTAATTGGAAAATTGTATAAACTTTTGCGCTTCATTCTTTCTCGGCTTCTTCCAAAGCATCAATATTCCATGGATTTAGAACCAAAGGCTTTTCGCAAATTGCATTAGCGCCATGCCGTAAGGCAAATCGAATATGTGAATCATGAAGATAGTTAGGCGTGCATATAGAAATATAATCTACTTTAGTTTTGTTTCTTTTTAATTTTTCAATATGGCGGTCGAACCTCTCGAATTCAACAAAAAAATCGGCATTCGGAAAATAGCTGTCAATAATTCCTACGCTATCGTTTTTATCCAAAGCCGCAATAAGGTTATTACCTGTATCTTTAATCGCTTTCAGGTGACGGACTGCTATAAATCCTGCAGCTCCTATTAAGCCGAAATTTTTCATTGTTTAATAATTTGTTTAAGATATTTTTAATTATCAATTAATAATCATAATAATTTAACGTCTTTTTTTTACAAAAATGTTATAGCTGATAATAATTTAATTTTAATCATTTGCATTAAACCAATAAAATCATACGTTTGAAAAAAATCAAAATTAACTTATTTGGCCGATGTATGTTAATTGATACAAATAATTGTTTAATCAAAACCTGACAATTGCCTGAACCCCAACATCTGATTTTTGGTTCGTATCAATCATATCAGGCCCCACTCCAACTGTTTCCCTGTCGGAATAAATAGTAATTCCATAACGTAATGAAAGGGAAGTGTTTTTAAAAGGGTTGTAACGCAAAATAAAATAACCTCGCGATCCTTTGCCATAAAATGGCGGTACGCTATATGAATAAAACAAGTCGTTCTCATAGCAGTAAATGCGGCTATCCCAACCATCTGTCCAAAATACAGCATAGCGAACGGCGAATAATAAGGGCTTATTATCGGGTTTCCAAATAAAATCCTGATATAGCATAAGCCCGTTTTGTGCTGAAGAATCTCGTTTTGCAAATTGAACAAATTCAATCCTGTTCCTCAGTTCAACAATTGCTGAAATTTTGCAAAACGATTGAAATCTTAATTTATGCAAAAAAATATTTGAAAGAAAAGGAGGATTGGGCGAACCTGGCTTTATATCCTGTTCTTTCTCAAGATAAGAATATCGTAAAGAGAGGCTTGAATTTTCGTTCGGCTCGAAAAAGATTGCAATAAAATAATTGCTGCCAATTGAAGGTGAGCTGATTTGGTATTTTGGAAAAGGATTTTTAAAAAAATCAGCATAAGCGTTAATTTTTATTTTTGCAACAGGGAGATACTCAATGCCTGTATATAAGCCGCTCTCGTTCGATGGATTGCTGTTTTGGGCAAAAACGTTCGCATAAGCTGAAAAATATTCCGGCTCAAAATAGCGGTAAACTATTGCAATTGAGAGTTCAGAAATTGAGTGAAATATTACGCCATTTAAAAAAGCTTTCCCCTGCATACTGTTTTTTGCTGCTTCTCCAAAGAATTCGGCTTTACGCAAGCGCAGCAAATAATTTAAGCTGCCAACACTAAGCTTATTTCCCGAAAACGAACAATAATTATAGAGTTCGTCGGCTTTTTTGAACATTGCGCTATAATGCATATTTGTATACGTAGCCCCTATCCTTAATCTCCCATTAGTCATAGATATATTTCCACCAAATAATTTTTCACCCAATGCGTCTTCTCCTGAAATTTCTGAAGGAAGGGCATGAATTCCCGTATTTTGCAATGAGGATACTTCAACAACGTTGCCTAAGCTGTCGCGGGATGAAACATGTGCGTCGATATGTTTTGAACTGTAAAAACTTGATAGCTCCAAACAACCTGAATGGAACGTGCCTGCTAAACCACGCAGGTAATGGTTTTCGTCAAATGACGAATAATGGCCGAACCCTTCAATTGTTTTTACGATATTAACCGTGTTTGCAGTTATCCCTTGTGTAAAGCCGCTCCATAGGACTAATCCCTGTCCAAAATTAGCCGTGTAATCGCCTATTATAATATTTTTAATGTGCTTCAAATCCTGGGCCTGCAAATATGCCGAAGTAAAGTCGAAAGTTTTGTTCGTGCCTGAAAACCATGTTTCGCCGGGATCTTTTTCCATGGAGATGCCGCTTTGAAAGTTACTGCCGTAAGCAAGATTGTATTTTAATTTTACATGATAAGAATTTCCGGGATAATATAAATTCGGATTAAGCTGTTTAATTGAATCTGGAGGATTCGAGTAACCTTTTTGCGATTCGAGAGTTCTTCCCGTAAATGTTAATAATTGCTGGTTAAATTTTGGTTTGTAATTAACATCATTTTCTAAATTGCCATGCTTAACCGTAACGAATGGAAGTATTGTTTTAACCGTAACAACTGAAAAACCCGGCACGCCGTTTAATTCATATACCGATAAAAATTTCCCATTTTTTTGGCGGTATTCAATAATGGAACTTATCTGAAATGCCGTTAACAAACCAAGTTTTTCGAAATCCTCAGCAGTAGCGATGTTCAAATCTAAAGGGTGCTTATTGTAAAATTGCAATTCTTCTGTAAGTGTAGAAATATCTATTTCGCCTTCAGCGTTTTCGGCTATTGATTCAACAATTTCGGGTTCAACAGAATTCGATAATTCGTTATAATCTTGCGCCTGAAGCTGAAAATTTAAAATTGTAAAAAAGAAGCAGGTATTTATTAAGGGTTTTATCATTAGCTAATTTCTGTTTTATAAAGAAATTTGCCGGTTTTAATTTGTCAAAATAATTTTAGTTTATTAAAAGCTCATACCAACATCAAGGTGAGGCGTTAGCCCTAATATTTGGTTATTGGTAAATGCCAGTCCTGCCCAAAACAATTTGGAACGGTAGCCCAAACCAAACGAATACTGTGAAGGTTCGGACGAAATCCCCATTCTTAAGGCCAATTGGCCAACAGGCAAATATTCAATTCCTGTTTTAATAATAAATTTTTCGGAAATTTCTTTATAAGTTTCAACAATAAACAGGAACTGTTCCCGAATTAAATACGACAAGCCCAACTGGAAAATTGAAGGCAAGCTATTAATAGTATTATAATCGGATTTAGCTGGCAAGGGATTGAACACATGAGCCCCTACAGCCAAATTTTCTGCCGGATAATATAATATGCCCAATTCGTAAGTAATTTTTTGCAGATTGTTTTCACTCCCTGATATAAAAGTATTAAGGTAGTCGAGTTGCACGCCAGCCGCAAAATTTTTTCCCAATTTTTGCCCGTAACCTATGCCTATTTTTGTTTCATTATATTTTGAATAGCCAAAATAATCCAGGTTAAATCCAAATGCTCCCGGATTGACAGGAATAACTGCTGCAACAGAACTAAAGCTCAATTCTTTCAAAAGAAATTTTCTTTCGTTGTATAAACCGAAAACAGGCGCTTTAATGTATGCAATTCCCGCCTGGTTATATGATACCGACCATAAATCTCTTAATGACACGCCGCAATTTGCAAGCGCTGCCTGGCGGCTTCCCGACAAATAGTTATCAAACCCTTTTGCTTTAAAAAAATTAAACAATAAAGCTATTAATAATAAGCTTGTTAGACTTACAAAATTTAATTTAGGTTTTATATAGAAAAAACATTGCCATTTGAAAAACAGCTTATGAAACACACATGATTCTGTTGTTCGCAAAAACGAATGAAGATAATACGGGTGTTCCATACGACCATAAAAAATAAAATTATCTACGTATGAAATGAAACGCATTTCATGATATAAAATAGATGAGTGATGGGTTAATTCACTTTATAAGGAAATTTAATAAACGATAGTTCCGAATTGGCTTTTTCAATTTTATCGGCCAGTTTTGTTTTAAAATCAGCAACTTTTTTCATCAGTTCAGGATCTCCTGAAGCAATTATCTGTACGGCAAGAATTCCTGCATTCATAGCGCCATTCAGGCCGACTGTTGCAACCGGCACACCCGGAGGCATTTGCAGGATTGATAATATTGAATCCCAACCGTCAATGGAAATGCTTGCTTTTATGGGAACACCGATAACCGGCAGCGTTGTAAATGCCGCAATTACTCCGGGAAGATGGGCAGCGCCGCCAGCGCCTGCAATTATAACTTTAATACCCTTGTCATGGGCATTCCTGGCAAAGCTCATTACTTTATCGGGTGTCCGGTGTGCAGAGAGCGCATGAATTTCAAAAGGTATTTGAAATTCATCCAAAATTTTAGCAGCCTCTTCCATTATCTTCAAATCAGAAACACTGCCCATTATAATGCTCACTTTTGCTTCCATTTGAATGTTTTTTCTGTTAATTAATTGTGCAAGATATAGAAAAATTAACAAAAACAATAGCTATCACTTCCACATAATATGAGTGAGGATAAATAATTTTGTCCAGCTAAAATTCAATAATTAAATAAACCTTATAAAAACAGGGATAGTTATTGCCATGAATTTTAAAAAGCAATTTGTTATTTAATTTTTAATTAGTTATAAATAGGCTATCAAGCCCAACTACAACATTGTATTGCATAAGTGGATTTGTTGCTTTGCTTACCGGGTGGCTATTTGAAGGCATACCGTCCATTGACAAAATGAAAACCGATTTGCAGTGCATGCAAATGGGAAAATCTCCCCTCCCGTCAACAGTAATTGAGTCATAATCCGTGAAGGCGTTGTAAGTGCATGTACGGTCAAATGCCTGATACTCGGAATAATTTGTACGATATAAAATAATACCATTTCCAGCCGTTGGGTAAACAATACGGAATTTAGGATACCTTGCGTTATGGTAACTGACTATGCTGTAATATTTTTTAGCAAGAGGATCGGCAGTAATGGTAACTAACTGGCCAACGCCCAAGTCGTTCAATTCGTGAGAAAGACTAAGCCTGTAGTTTATTGGAACATAAGGCACATAATTGGTTAACTCTTTTTGGCAATCCGAGGTTATAAACAAAATAAAGATGTATAGACAAAATTTATTTATATTTGATAAAAATTTGTTGCAGGTTATGCCTGTTATATTTCCTTTTAAAAGGCGTTTAAGAAATATTAATAATTTATTTATTTGCATTTTATTTTCTTTATTGTTTTCAACTGTTAATGCTCAAAATATTTTTCAAAATAATGTTGATATAAAAAACGAAAAATCAGAAAAAGAAGTACAACAAATTAACGAATCCAAATATAAAAAACTTTTAAAGCATCAATTTCAAATTCAAACAAAAAATGTGCAAAAGCGCATGAAAGAAAACGAGAAAATGACAAATAAATTTTATAGAAGAGGATCATTTAACAGATTTTTTCAGAAATTATTTGGTCATAAAAAATTAAAAAAAGCTAAGATATGCAGATAGCGAAGAATTGAGATGGTTTGAAAATAATCCAAAGAAAGTAAAGAAGCCTTTAAAAACTTTGTGATGATAAAGAAAAAGGAAATCAGCAATTTAAAATTTGCCATGATTAGTAAAAATTGAATTCGATTTAAAACAAACATTGATTTATTCTTAATTTTTAAGTAGAAAATATTAAAAATTTTATAATTTAGTATTAAAATTTATGGATTAAAATGTTAATTCCATTTCTAATAAGTAGTGCTGTAAATTATTTCTTGAGGGCCTTTTCAGGTTGAATGTTGCAAATAATATAAATTTGCTTTTATATCTGCAAAAAAGGTTCCGGAAAAGCGGAATTTTTTTGTTTTAAACCTTATTAATAACCAGGAGATTTAAATATGTCAAAAATTGCATATATTACGGAAGATGGGTTGCAAAAGCTAAAAACAGAATTGGAACACCTTGTTAATATTGAACGGCCTGCTATTTCGAAACAAATAGCTGAAGCCCGGGATAAAGGCGATTTGTCGGAAAATGCAGAGTACGATGCTGCCAAAGATGCCCAGGGCATGCTTGAAATGAAAATTGCCAAGCTGGAAGAATTAATTGTCAATTCGCGGGTTATCGATGAATCAAAGATTGATATATCGAAAGTTCAGATATTAAATAAAGTGAAAATAAAAAACAAAAAGACCAAAACTGATCTTGAATATACCATTGTTTCGGAAAGTGAGGCCAATTTAAAAGAAGGCAAACTGGCAGTAAGCAGTCCTATAGCCAGGGCGCTTATTGGAAAGAAAGTTGGCGATGTAGTTGAAGTTACAGTACCATCGGGCACAGTTACTTTCGAAGTACTTAAAATATCAAGATAAATTATTGAGTTTAACAATTTTCGTTTTAATTATTATGGCAACAATATTCAGCAGAATTATAAATGGAGAAATTCCATGTTATAAAATAGCCGAGGACAGTAATTATCTTGCTTTTCTCGATATTAACCCACTTGCCAAAGGACATACGCTTGTGATTCCTAAAAAAGAGATCGATTATATTTTTGATATCGAAGATAATTTATTGGGCGGCATGATGGTATTTTCTAAAAAAATAGCCAAAGCAATAGACAAAACCATGCCATGTAAAAGGGTTGGCATTGCAGTAATTGGGCTCGAAGTGCCTCATGCCCATATTCACCTTATTCCCATTAATAAAATTTCCGACATCAACTTTTCCAATCCAAAGCTTAAGCTTTCTCCAGAAGAATTTGAAGAAATTGCTGAAAAAATTCGGAAGGCATTATATTAGAAAAGTTTAACATTCCTTTCGCAAGTTTTAAGGTAATGAGTATATTGAGCATTTACAAATCATAATTTCTATGAGACCAATTAAAATGGTTGATTTGCATTCGCAATATTTAAAAATCAAAAATGAAATTGATTCCGCCATTTCTGAAGTTATAGAATCGTCGGCCTTCATAAAAGGCCCGCAGGTTAAAATGTTTGAACAGAAATTGGCAGCATACCTGGATGTAAAACATGTTATTTCGTGCGCCAACGGCACAGACGCCCTCACAATAGCACTAATGGCGCTTGATTTTAAACCCGGCGATGAAGTTATAACCCCTGCTTTTACTTTTATTGCAACTGTTGAAACCATTGCATTTCTGGGTTTAAAACCGGTTTTAGTCGATGTTGAGCCGGAAACTTTTAATATGAATTGTTCACTACTGAAAAAATTAATAACTTCTAAAACGAAAGCTATTATTCCGGTGCATCTTTTTGGCCAATGTGCCAATATGGAAGAATTACTCGAATTTTCTAAACAACATGGCCTATATATAATTGAAGATGCCGCACAGGCAAATGGGGCTGATTTTATTTTTAACGATAGAACAAGAAAAAAAGCCGGTACTATCGGTCATATCGGGTGCACATCATTTTTCCCATCAAAAAACCTTGGATGCTTTGGCGATGGGGGCGCCATGTTTACAAACGATGATGATATTGCAAATAAATTAAGGCATATTACAAATCATGGCATGGAAAAACAGTACTATTATGAAATGCTGGGCGTTAATTCGAGGCTCGATTCAATCCAGGCAGCTATTTTAAATGTTAAACTTAAACATCTTGATTCATATAATGCTGCACGCCAGGATGCAGCTGATTTTTATAATATTGTATTTGGCAAAATCAAGGATATAAAAACCCCATCAAAAGTCGATTATTCAACTCATATTTACCATCAATATACTTTAAAAACAGCAAATGGAAAAAGGGATGCGTTAAAGCAACATCTTGAAAAAGCCAACATACCATGTATGATTTATTACCCTGTACCGCTGCATTTGCAAAAAGCGTTTAAATACTTAGGCTATAACGAAGGCGATTTGCCTGTTTCTGAAACACTATCCAACCAGGTACTTTCATTGCCCATGCATAGCGAACTTGATGAAGAACAGTTAAGTTATATTGGCAAACAAGTGGGTGAATTCTTTAGTTAAGAATAGCTTATTAAAACTTTTTCTTTAAATAATTCTAATAGTTATCTTTACAACTTAATAATTTACCAATGGCTGATTATTTTGCTCATGAAACGGCAGTTATAGACGAAGGCTGTATAATAGGAAAGGGCGTTAAAATATGGCATTTTACTCATATCATGAGTGATTGTGAAATAGGTGATAACTGCAATATCGGCCAAAATGTTGTAGTTTCGCCCGGAGTTATATTAGGCCGGAATGTGAAAATACAAAACAATGTTTCGGTTTATACCGGTGTAATTTGCGAAGATGATGTTTTCCTTGGCCCGTCAATGGTGTTTACCAACGTTATTAATCCAAGAAGCGCAGTTAACCGTAAGGAAGAATACAAAAAAACGATAGTGAAACAAGGCGCATCAATTGGGGCAAATGCAACAATAATATGTGGCATAACAATCGGCAATTTTGCATTCATCGGGGCTGGTGCCGTAGTTACAAAAGACGTTATGCCTTATGAGCTTGTTGTGGGAAACCCGGCACGCCATGCAGGCTGGATGAGCGAATTCGGGCATAAATTGAAATTTAATGAAGAGGGTTTAGCAATTTGTCCCGAAAGCAAAGAAAAATATAGGCTCAACGATGGGATTGTAAATAAGCTAAGCTAAATTTAATTTAAATAACCTAATTACATATTATGTCGAAAAAAGCTTTAATAACCGGTATTACGGGACAGGACGGTTCATACCTGGCCGAGCAACTCCTTGAAAAAGGTTATGAAGTGCATGGCATTATCCGTCGCGCTTCATCATTCAATACCGGCAGAATAGACCATCTTTATAAAGACCCGCACAACAAAAATGTAAAATTATTTCTTCATTATGGCGATTTAACCGATTCGAGCAACCTTAACCGGTTGCTGGAGAAAATTGGTCCGGATGAGATATACAACCTTGCAGCCCAAAGCCATGTAAAAGTTTCCTTTGAGGTACCTGAATATACTGCGGATGTCGATGCTGTTGGCACGTTGCGTTTTCTCGATGCTATTAAAGAAACCTGTATTAAAACAAAGTTTTACCAGGCATCTACAAGCGAATTATATGGAAAAGTTAGAGAAATACCGCAAAATGAAAATACACCATTTTATCCCCGAAGCCCATATGCCGTTTCAAAACTTTATGCTTACTGGATAATAATTAATTATCGCGAAGCATATAATATTTTTGCCTGCAATGGTATTTTGTTTAACCACGAATCGCCGCGCCGGGGCGAAACATTTGTTACACGCAAAATTACCAGGGCTGCAGCAAACATAAAAGCCGGGAAACAAGATAAGCTGTTTCTTGGAAACCTCGATGCCAAGCGCGATTGGGGCTATGCCCCCGAATATACCGATGCTATGTGGAAAATGCTTCAGAAAAATGTTCCGGACGATTTTGTAATTGCCACCGGGGAAGCTCACAGCGTCCGCGAATTCACGGAGCTTGCATTTGCCGAATTAAACATAAACGTTGAATGGAAAGGAAAAGGAATAAATGAAAAAGGGTTTGACGGGAAAACCGGTAAAACTATAATTGAGGTTGACCAGGCATATTTCAGGCCTACAGAGGTTGAACTTTTAATTGGCGACTATTCAAAAGCAAAACAGATTTTAAACTGGGAACCTAAAGTTACTTTTATGGAACTGGTAAAAATTATGGCCCAGGCCGACTGGCAAAAAACTATGGAGCAACAGGCAATTGAATAATACTGCTTAAATCGGACTAAAAACAATTAGTTTTTAAACAATGGAAAAAAATTCAAAAATATATGTTGCCGGGCATTTGGGGCTTGTCGGGAGCGCTTTGGTCAGGAAGCTTAAAGAGAAAGGTTATGACAATATTATAGGCCGTTCCATTGATGAACTTGATTTATTGAATCAACAAGACACTTTAAACTTCTTCAAAGCTGAAAAGCCGGAGTATGTTCTTTTAGCTGCGGCAAAAGTTGGCGGTATTATGGCCAATAATACTTACCGCGCACAATTTATTTACGAAAACCTGCAAATTCAAAATAATATTATCAACAGCGCTTTTCTAACCGGCGTTAAAAAGCTTTTGTTTCTTGGAAGCTCATGTATTTACCCCGGAAATGCCCCTCAGCCTCTCAAAGAAGATTATTTGCTCACTTCCGAACTTGAATACACAAATGAGCCTTATGCGATAGCTAAAATTGCAGGAATAAAAATGATAGAATCGTATAACTTACAATATGGCACAAATTATATTTCTGTAATGCCCACGAACCTTTATGGGCCAAATGACAATTACGATTTGGGAAAATCGCATGTATTGCCTGCCATCATTCGCAAAATGCACTTGGCAAATTCTTTGTTGAAAAATGATTGGACTGCCATTTGTAATGATTTTAATAAACGGCCTCTTGAAAACATCAATGGCAATGCTTCACAAAAGGAATTGATAAATTTAATGGCAAAATATGGTATTACTTTAAATAATAATGCAGTAAATCTTACTTTATGGGGCAGTGGTAAACCCCGTCGTGAATTCCTTTATTCCGACGATATGGCCAATGCCTGTATCTATCTTATGGAAACAGTTGATTTTAAAGATATCATAAATAATAAGAAATTAAAACATGAAATCAAGTCGGACGAAATTAAAAACACCCATATAAATATTGGCATGGGAATAGATAATACCATTCTCGAACTTGGCGAAATTGTAAGAAAAGTGGTCAATTATAATGGAACTATTTCCTGGGACACATCAAAACCTGACGGTACAATGAAAAAATTGCTCGATAGCAGTATGATAAATTCTTTAGGCTGGAAAGCTAAAATAGGCCTGGAAGAAGGAATTAGAAAAGTTTATAATCAATATGTAAACCATTAGTCCTGGTTGGATTTGTTAATTGTTTTAATTTGAATTATCTAATTATTTGGTGTTTTTCTTAATAAAAAGATTTATAAACTTGAAATGCGCTTAAAAATGTTTTAGCTTTATATTTTTGGAATTAAGTGTTGAAATGAATTTGCGTGATATTATAGTTTTTGAAACAATGCAGTTAAATTTATAGATTATACTGGAAAATTCGCTCATTAAACAAAGTATCTGCAATTTTTTAAAATATTAATAATGTATGAAACGATTGCTGATTCCCACTGATTTTACAGATATTTCGAAAAATTCAATAATTTACGGATTCCAAATAGCCTCCAAATTTCACCTTAAAGTTCATTTGGTTCATGTTCTTGAGCTTTATAAATTTGCTGCCGGGATTTCCGAAACCGAGCTGATTTCTACTATACTGCCTGTTGACAATATCCAGGAAATGGAAGCTACGGCTAAAGATTCATTCGAAAGGATATTAAATGAAATTAAAAGTAACCTTCCTGCAGAAGTTCCTTATGAAATAAAAGTTGTTTCAGGACATCTTATAAATGAATTAATTATAGAATCGGCAGTTGAAGATACCGAATTAATGATACTTGCGGTTTCCGTAAACCAGGATTTAGTAACCCGTTTTAATCAAAGCACAATTTCAGCAATTATTGATGATGCCGCATGCCCGGTTTTAATAATTCCATCAGGATATTCATATAAGCCGGTAGAAAAAGTTTTGTTGGCCACTGATTTTAATAAAGCCGATCTTGAAATATTAAAAAGGTTCTTATTGTTATACAGGCCATTAAATCCAAAGATAAGTGTGCTTCATGTTGCAACAAAACCTGGCGATTTCAAAACCGAATTGAAATTTGCAGGGTTTAAGCAATTAATCCGGGAAAAAATAATTTATGATAATATTGAATTTAAACTTCTATTCAATAAAAATGTTGTAAAAGGAATTCTTGAAACACTTAATTCAGAATCCTTTGATGTGCTTTTAATGTTAAAGGAACATGAAAGTTTCTTCAAATCATTGTTTGAAACCGGCAAAACCGAGAAAATTACCCACTTCCTGAAAATACCTATGATTTCATTCCACGAATCAACGCCTGCTTTAACTAATAAAGAAAATTAGCCGGGTTATGTGGTGGAATTTCTTTCTCAATGGTGTATTTGTTTTGGAAATCATTTATTTAATTACTGTTTTATTTACAATTATCCTTGTTGTTCAGCAAAAAGGCGACCCGTTGAAAACAATATCATGGATAATGGTAATATTGCTGGTGCCTATAGGAGGGATAATATTATATTTTTACTTTGGAAAAAATTATAGAAGGCAGAAAATATTTAACCGTAAGGGATTGAGCGATATGGAGCATATGCGCGATTTCAGCCATCGCCAGATACTCGAATTGCCTGATAAAGAATTTTTAAAAAATCCAAAAATTAAAAGTAAGCAACACATAATGACTTTGCTGCTTAATAACAGCAAATCGTTGCTTTCGGAGCATAATATCCTTAAGGTTTTTTCCAGCGGTAAGGAAGCATTTGATATTATCATGGCGGATATTAGCGCTGCTAAAGATCATATACATTTGATGTACTATATAATTGAAGATGATAAAATAGGAGGCCATATAAAGGATTTGCTCATTAAAAAAGCCCGTGAAGGAGTTGAAGTACGTATTATTTATGATGATATGGGCAGTTGGAAACTTTCAAAAAAATATACAGGCCCTTTAGAAAATGCCGGGGTACAGGTATTTGCTTTCCTGCCGGTTAGGTTTCCCTGGTTTACAAACAAAATAAATTACCGTAACCATAGAAAAATAATTGTAATCGATGGACAAATTGGCCATGTTGGGGGAATGAATATTGCCGATCGTTACATTGAAGGCGGAGCTGAACTGGGCATGTGGAAAGACATGCAACTTCGCATTGAAGGTGAAGCCGTACATTCACTACAGGTTATTTTTTTAACCGATCTGTTTTTTGTGTCAGGCAAAGCAATTAATGATAATAAATTTTTTCCTGAACATAATATCACTGAAAAACGATTGGTACAGATAACGGCAAGCGGTCCGGATTCCGATTGGGCAAGCATTATGCAGGCTTATTTTGCAGCGATTACAACTGCCGAAGATCACATTTACATCGCCTCGCCTTATTTCATCCCTAATGAGAGCATCCTTACGGCGCTTAAAACAGCCGCACTTGGCGGTATAGATATAAAAATCATGTTGCCCCATAAATCCGACTCGCATGTTGTATTCCGCAGCACATTGTCATTTGTAAGCGAGCTTATGGAAGCGGGCATTAAAATATATTTTTATGAAAAGGGCTTTAACCATGCAAAGCTAATGCTGGTCGATGGTGTTTTTGCT
The DNA here is from genome assembly GCA_963808135.1 of uncultured Bacteroidota bacterium. GTDB lineage: Bacteria > Bacteroidota > Bacteroidia > Bacteroidales > DTGW01 > CAWEFA01. Next base: position 3,497 of record CAWEFA010000054.1, on the reverse strand, counting down.
TCAGTTGGCACTGCAAATATGGATATCCGCAGCTTTGACCAAAACTTCGAAGTTAATGCCCTGATTTATGATGAAGAAATTACCTTAGCCCTTGAACAATATTTCATCGACGATTTACAAAATTGCAAATATTATTCATTTGAGCGTTGGGAAAACCGCCCATGGTTAAATAATGCAAAAGAATCGCTGGCAAGGTTGCTTAGTCCTTTATTTTAATGTTTATGAACAATGCCAATTAGAACATCTGTATTTGAAAAAGTTTAGGAAAATCTTAGGATAAGGCAATGATTTAGCATGGAATTATCAAAATTATTTTAAACTTTGTAAACTTGTAACTAATTTGAAAAGTTAAGTTGCTTTTTACTAAAGAAAATTTTTGTATTAAACATATTTAATTAAACATATGAAAAAGTTTTTATTTCTTCTTTTAATTATTTCATCGCTAAACCTTAGCGGCCAGAAATTTGAAAATTTAGCTTTAACCCCTCCTATGGGTTGGAACAGTTGGAATAAATTGGCTACAAATATTAATGACAAAGACATTCGTGAAATTGCAGACGCAATGGTATCCAGCGGAATGAAAGATGCCGGATATAAATATATTGTTATTGACGACTTCTGGCATGGCGAGCGCGACAGCCTGGGTTTTATTTATCCCGATCCTATTAGGTTTCCTTTTGGCATTAAATCTCTTGCCGATTATATTCATTCAAAAGGTTTAAAATTCGGTATTTATTCCGATGCAGGCAGTAAAACATGCGGTGGAAAGCCAGGAGGCCGTGGCCATGAATACCAGGATGCGCTTACTTATGCAAAATGGGGCGTTGATTATTTGAAATACGACTGGTGCAATACCGACCAACTTAATGCGGAAGAAGCATATAAAACCATGCGCGATGCACTATATGCTGCTAAAAGGCCTGTCGTTTTGAGCCTTTGCGAATGGGGAAATAACAAGCCCTGGTTATGGGCTAAAAATGTCGGCCACTTATGGCGTACTACAGGCGACATAACTGCTTGCTGGGATTGCGAAATTGGTCATGGCACATGGAAAGATTTTGGCGTTCTCAGGATTATTGATATGCAGAATGACGTAAGAAACTACGCCGGCCCCGGCCATTGGAACGACCCCGATATGCTCGAGGTTGGCAATGGCATGAGCTTTAATGAGGACCGTGCCCATTTTTCAATGTGGTGCATGCTGGCTGCGCCTCTCATTGCCGGTAACGATCTTAGAAAAATGAGCAAGGAAACTATTGATATTTTAACCAACAAAGAAGTTCTTGCTATTGACCAGGATTCATTGGGTATCCAGGGATTTAAGTTTTTAGATTTGGTTGATTTACAAATCTGGATAAAACCTTTGAAGAATGATGATTTGGCTGTTTGTTTTCTTAATCGTGGTGAAAATGTTCAAAAAATTGATTTTAACTGGAAGAAATATATTATAAAAGACGGCTTCTCGGGTTTCAATCTGGATTTTAATAATAAAACACTTCGCGTTAAAGACCTGTGGGCTAAAAAAGATATTGGCACTACCAATGATATTTTAAAAACTGAAATTCCACCGCACGATGTAATTATGTTGCGGTTAACAAAGAATTAAAACTGTTCGGTTTTTTTAGAAACTTTTGGAAAATAATTATTGAAGTGAAATTTCAAAGAATTTTTTTATAGAATCGTTATTAAGCTCCGATTTTTTTATAAAGTGCCGTGCACCGGCCATAAACATATCCTGGATTATTTTTAATTCTTCGTGATATGAAATTGCAATAATATTCAGGCCACGGTATTCCTTATTTGCAATGTTTGTGGCCTTCACACCATCCATTACGGGCATGTCAACGTCCATAAATATATAATCAAATACTGTATTTTTGATTTTGTCCAATCCTTCTTTCCCGTTATCTGCCACTTCAATCGCTTCGAGATTTTCCCCTAATGTATTTTTGATAAGATTTTTAAATGTAATTACAAACAAAGGGTTATCATCAACAACTAAAACTTTAAATCTTTTTTCTATAATTTTCTCCATTTCATTACAAATTATTATCTGCTTCAAAAGTATAACGTCTTTGAAGCGAAAGTTTGAGTATGAATACTAATTTTATGGAAAAGAATCCTATATTTTTTGGCGGAAAACACTCATATAAAACTGACGGTATTGATAACAATATAAATTTATGCGTGTTATCGAAATGGTTTGTCTTAAATTGTATTTCTTAAATAATTACAAAGGCCGTAAATACTATCAAATTCTTTTTCCCCGGTTAATTCATTTAGAACAAAATTATATTTGTCATTGCCATCAACAATAAAAATACATTGTTGGGCATTATCGTTTGTTGAAAATCCGATCCTGCCCAAAGCTTTAACGGTTAATTCATATAGCAAACCTGCTTTGCCATTTAAAGCTATGGTTTTATAAGATTTCTTGATCTGTTTAAATGCGCCTGATCTCCAATCAAACTCAAGTTTGTTTCCAATCATTTCTGAAAATGAATTATTAAAAATTAAATCTTCAGGAGCGCCTTGTTTTGCCTCATCCCGGTTCAGCAGCCAAATTTTATCTGATTCGGAAATAGCAATATTCAAATCATGGGTTGAAAAAATTATTATTTTATTTTTTGAATGGGCAAAATCGGATAACAAATGAATGATATCATGTTTATTTATCAAATCTAAATACGCGGTTGGTTCGTCAAGCAGAATTATAGGCGTGTCCTGTGCCAAGGCGCGGGCGATTATAGCACGCTGCCTCTCCCCGTCGCTCAATTCGTTTACAGGTTTTGAAGCCAAAGTGCAAATACCTGTTAACTGAAGCGCCTCGTCAATAATACTTTTATCATTTCCAGTCAATGTGCCCAACCAGTTTGTATAAGGAAACCTTCCTAATGCAACCAATTGGTAAACCGACAAGTTTGAAATCTTTAAAAATTCAGTTGACACAAAACTTATTAACCTGGCATATTCATTACGTTTTATATTTTCCTGTTCGTTATTCGAAATTGTCAGCCTTCCCGATAAAGGCGTTTGAATCCGTGCCAATGTTCTTAATAAAGTACTTTTGCCTATTCCATTAGGGCCAATAACAGCTATAAATTCACCTATACTTGCATTGAAATTAATTATCGGGCCTGTTTGTAATACTTTTTTTTTCGATTTATAGCCAATAGCAAGGTTATATGTTTCAATAATTTTCATCGTAATGAATTGGAAAAACTTATTTTTTATAAAATAACCTGTTGAATTTTCAAGATAAAATCAACTTGAATTTCTTTTCTGATTTTGTACAATTATTAACACAACAACCGGTATCCCCAGCAATGCTGTAACAGAATTAATAGGAATGGTAAGGTTTGAGCCGGGAAGCTGTGAAATAATATCGCTTAATAATAGTAAAATCGCGCCTACTAATGAACAGGCAAATAACAAAATTTTATGATCGCTCGATTTGAAAATCAAACGACAAATATGCGGAACGGCAATTCCGATAA
>CAWEFA010000053.1:0-4187 GCA_963808135.1 uncultured Bacteroidota bacterium | reverse complement strand
AAGCGATTGGCCCGCAAAATGCGGTTATGCTGCCGGCCAAAATACTGGTGCTGGCAAATATCAATAAGCGGGTCGATTTTATTCTAAGCCCCATGGTAACGGCATAATTTTCGCCCAAAAGTAAAGCATTGAGCCGTTTGACTGATATAACAGAAAGCGCCAACCCGCTTAAAACACAAGGGCACATAATTGTCAATTGTGTTTTATTAATATGGCCGAGACTTCCAAGCGTCCAAACAACAAAGGATTTTAATAATGCTTCATTGCTAAAATATTGAAGTATGCTGACTATTGAAGTGATTGCAAATGATATCATAATACCTATGATAAGGATTGTCATAATATCCCGGACTTTAGCTGAAATAACAAGTATAGCTAAAAGAGTGATTAATGCGCCGGCACATGCTGCAATAACAACAGCCCAATTCCCTATTATACCAATCATAAGCGGATTAAAAAAAGACGACATGCCCATAACCAAGAGGGCAACGCCAAAGCTTGCACCAGAATTTATTCCAAGAACATCAGGCCCAGCCAAAAAATTACGAAATACAGTTTGCATTTGTAAACCGCATACACTAAGCGCCACACCTGCCATTATCGCTGCTAAAGCTTTCGGCAACCTGAAATCGAATATAATTATTTCCCATTCATGGTGTGAACTATGACCGGTTGTAAGCGCCCGAAGTATTTCTAAAAAAGGAATATTTACCGATCCAAGAAAAAGATCAAGAAAAAAAATAAATACCAGCAGCACTGCAAGGAGATAAAACAATAAGCTAATTTTTATTGAAGCTTGATAAGGCAACATACTCTAATTTTTTTCACGGGTTTTAACTCATAACTATTTTCCCGAATACTTGTAATTGTTATTGAAGATTTTTATAATAATATAATTTATAATCCGGCAACAATTTATCGTGAAATATTTTTATCAAATCTTTTAAAATAATTTGCGGGTTCATAACCCCTGACTCCCAAAAATCATTGCCGCCGTAATTATTTAGCCTTAAATTATTGTTATATACATTATCCATTTTAAATGGCTTTAAATTACTTAACCTTGAATCAACTGATAAAATATCCTGTTTGCTGGTTGCGGTACCGGCATTAATCCAAATATCGGCAGCCGATGAAAAATGGAAGACTGATTCAAATTTAATTGGAAAGCTTTCCCTTGTTTTATATGACTTCCATAAATAATTGCCGCCGGCATCTTCAATAAGTTGGGCGATATATGATTTTCCGCCAGCAACATACCAGCTACCATTCCAGGGTAAGTTAATTATTACCGATGGCTTGAAACTATCTTTTAGTGAAATCCCTTTCAACGTATTGTACTGATAATTAATTGTATCAAATATTTTTGCCGCTAATTCCTGTTTATTGAAAAATTCGGCAAAAAATTTTATCCATTCTGCTTTTGCCAATGGATGGGTTTCCAGATATTCGCCCACAAGCACAACAGGAATGCCTAATTCCCGCAATTTATCAATATATCCTGAAACTTCAGACCCGACTCCATATGCAAATAAAATATCAGGCTTAAGGCTTACCAGCATTTCATAGTTTAGTTGTTGTTCATACCCGATATTAACCAGTTCCTTTCTATTAAGGCCATTGACTATAGTATGATTGCTCACGAGTTTTGAACCGGAAATACCTTTTATTGTTCCAAGAACCCCTAATGCATCGAGGAAAGCAATATGTGTTGTTGACATACAAACCACCCTGTGTACAGGTACTTTTATGAAAATATTGGAACATGCTTTATCTTCAAAACCGGCTTTGTTGGAAAGGATATATTTAATTACGATATTATTGGCATGCTCCCAGGGATTTTTTATTTCAATGGTAGTATTACTCAAATGCTTTATAATTCTAAAACCCGCTGCATAAAGGTTTTTTACAGTATCGCAACCAATCTCGATATTACTTTGATTTGTATTATGATTTTTGCATGAGAAAAAAATGAAAGCGGTTATGAGAAATGGATATTTGCACATTACATTTCTGTTTGATTATAATATTCCCCTTCCCTCACCTGAACCTGCGAATTGAAATATTGTTGTGTTATCGGTTTATCATTCCGGCGGTAGTCTACACCTCCCCAGTTATATTTAATTTCACGGAAATCATTGGCCTGGTTTTCCCTGATAATAATATACCGTTTAACTGTCCGGTCTTTTTCCTTGTAAATTTCACATGAAACGCCCGACGGATATTTTGCCAATAAATCTTTAAGATATTGTTCACGCTCAGTACTGGTTTTAAATACAAGATCTACAATTTTAGGCGCATCCGCAGTTGCTGTTTTTTTACTAACCGGCTGTCCTGTTCCTTTTTTGTCTTTAGCAAGAAGATTCTTTATTTCGTTAATTTTTGAAATTTTTTGTTTTGGATATGCTTCGTCAGGCATAATAGCCAGGGCTTTTTCAAATTCTTTTTTTGAGTCGTCATATTGAGCCTTGTCAAAAAAGTTGTTGCCGCTTGTTATTGCATCGTTATAATTTTTTTCAACCTCAAGTTGTTTCTGCTTGTCAGCTTCCTGCTGGGCCAGAATTTTATCTATTTCACTTAATCTTTGCGCCGGAATTAATTCATTTGGCTTTAAAGTATTTGCTTCCTTGTATTTTAATTTTGCATTCTGATAATTTTTATTTGAAAACAGGTCGTTAGCTTCATCGAGAACCTGCTTATAATATTCATCAGCCTTTTGCTGTTTTAAAATTTTATTTATCTCATTTATCCTTTGAGTTGGATATGGATTATCTGGAAATATTGCCTGTGCAGTTTGGTAGCTTACAAGGGCCATATCATAATTGTTTAAGTTAAAACTTTTATCGGCTTCTTTTATGGAATTATTATAAGCATCCTGCCTTGCTTTCTGATCGGCCAGTTTTTTCAGCTGGTCTGCTATTTCCTTGTCGGCCTTTTTTATTTGGCCTAATACATAATTGTCATTGGGTTTATAAGCCAAAGCCTGGTTGTAAGCCGATTTAGCTTGTTCGTATTGTTTTTTCTGAAAATAGCCGTCGGCAGTCGTTACAAACTGTTTGAAATTATTTTCGTTAGCAAGTTGCTGCTGGGTTTTTTTTATTTCATTTATTTTAGTGTACGGATATTGTTCATCAGGCAAGTATGACGAAGCTTCTTTGTATGATATTATTGCCTGGTCGTATTGTTGAGTTTTAAATAGGTTGTCGGCTTTGGCAATTGCAGTATTATAAGCGTCCTGCTTGGCTTTTTTTTCGGCATCTATCCGGGCTTGTTCTGCAAGAATTTTATCAATATTGCCAATTCTTTGGGTAGGATAGTCTTCGCCGGGTTTAATTTTTAATGCATCCTGGAAATCCTGCTTTGACTGGGTATAATTTTTCAATGCGAAGTTTTTGTCGCCCGATTGAATTTTTAAATTATAATCATGCTCAATCTTATTGGTCATTTCGTTTTGCAAATCTTCAATTTCAGTTATTTTCTGTTTAGGATACGATTCCGAAGGCAAAATTTGCAATGCTTTCTGATAAGAAGCCTTGGCTGCATTATAATCGGGCTTTTTAAAGGCATTATCAGCTTCGGTAATTATTTTATTATACTGTTCCTGCTTTGATTTTTTGTCGGCTTCAATGCGTTGTTGTTCGGCCAATATAGCATCGATGGTTTTAATTTTATCGTTAGGATATTTTTCGTTCGGCATTAATGCAAGCGCTTTTTGAAATTGATCTTTAGCATTTAAGAAGTCTTCATTGTCGAATGCTTTATCGCCTTGCTTTATGAAATTTTTATATTGCTGCTCGCGTTCCTTTTCTTTGGCCTTTAAAGCTGTTTCAGCGTCTTTCGATTGTTTTTTCAGGATATTGTCCATTGCATCGAGCTGCTTTTGAGGATACTCAGAGCCCGGAATAGCTGACTTCCTGCAGCTCACCTACGGCTACGACAGCGGCACGATCGGCATCGACAACACCGACATCCGCTACGCGGACCTCAAGGTGCTGCCGTATTCGACCAGAGCCTCGTCTACGGGCTCTCGCTGAACAACAACCTGACGGTCCAGGACCTGCGGAATCTTGATGCCCGCGTTCGCTTTCCGTACGCGGCCTCGGCGGCCGCGCCCGGTGTGCCCTACGGCGCGCAGATCGACGGCGCGCGCGGCCAGGATGTCGCGGGCCTGACCGCGTACGCCTTCT
>CAWEFA010000052.1:0-7245 GCA_963808135.1 uncultured Bacteroidota bacterium | reverse complement strand
AAGGTTGATGCAATAATTAACCAGCCGGTTGGGAATAAATTAATTCTGCCTTGCTTCTATAAAGATGGCATGCCGGGGAATTCCGGATGGGAAGCAAGATTTACACCGGCTATGCCTGGAGAATTTACATTTCGTGTGCAATCTGTGAAGGGCCGTGATACGATAAATTCAAAAATTTATAAAATTGAAGTTGAGGATTCGAACAACCGGGGTTTTTTGCGGCTAAACCCAAAATCGGGTTACACTTTGGTATTCGATAACGGCGAATTGTTCCGGGGCGTTGGTATGAACCTTGCCTGGGAGGTTGAACCGAAATGGGGCAATGAAAAAACATATACATACCAAATGTTTTTTGATGAGCTTGTAAAGAACCATGCCGATTTCATACGAACCTGGATGTGCCCCTGGAACCTGCCTCTGGAATGGACACGGATTGTACGTTATGATTCTTATACAGATGAATTTGAAAACTGGGACAAGGTTTTTTATCATTCCCCGGGCTTAGCGCTTGAATACGAGCAAAACCGATTACACAGAGGACGATTTAAACCGGGTGATTGTAAAATCCAATACCAAGGAAAATATCATTTATAATATTAAGGACATCAGAAAATTTAAGCTGAAACTTTTTTATTATAAAGAAATTACGCCAAGGGATATTAAATGCTATTCGTCAACCGATAACAGAACGTACAACCTTATAGATGCAGAATTCAGCCTCACCTGGAACACTTTTGGCGACTGGCAAAGAATGTTTATCGGCGCAATAAAGGAACTTCCAACCGGGACAAATTATCTGAAAATTGAGCTTGGCGATAGTTTAAAATGCAAGCCGAATTTAGCGGCTATTTCAATAGAACATGGCGAACCTACCAGTATTGTTGATGCCCCGGGTCTTGGAAAATACTACGAAAAAACTGCGGACAAATTAGATGAAGTATTAAAAATGGCCGAAGGAAAGGGCATTTATGTAATGCTCACTTTCGATTATCACGGCAATTTCAAACCGAAATTAGACAGGTGGGGTTCCAATGACGAATGGCGAAGAAACCCGTACAATGTTGCCAATGGCGGGCCATGCCAGAACCCGGAAGATTTTTTCACAAACGCCGAAGCCAAAAAGATTTATAAAAACCGGCTCAGGTATATCGTGGCACGATGGGGATATTCAACAAACCTGGCCTGCTGGGAATTCTGGAATGAAATAGATAATGTAATGTTCTTCCAAAATGTTCCGGCAGCGTCAATTTCAAGCTGGCATAAAGAAATGGCGGCTTATATGAAACGAATCGATCCATACAAACATCTTGTATCCACCAGTATAACCAAAAGGGAAGTGGCGGGGCTATGGAATATCCCGGATATTGATTTTACCCAGCACCATAACTATGGCCCTACTGATAGTATGAAAATAAGTATTTTAAAATATGTTGAAACTTATAATAAGCCCGATGTTGTAGGGGAATTTTCATTGGGGTTTAAAGGCCCGGGGAAAGATTACCCGGTTGGGCAATATGAAGGCGAATTGCATAACGGGATATGGCGGGGAATGTTTTCACCCACACCTGTTTTGCCTCTGACGTGGTGGTGGGATTGGCATTACGATCAAAAGCATTATTATCATTTTAAAACGGCTGCCGATTTTGTTGCATTAATGTTAACCGATAAAAACAATTTTCCGGTCGATCTTTCGGTAAGTAGCTTAAATACTGAAGTTGAAGCGTTAGGGCTAAAATGCGGCGACAATATTTTTATCTGGCTGTATAATCCGGGCAAGGAAACATTGCAAGATATTACTTTGGCGATAAAAGGGGCATCGGGTTCAAAATATGCTGTGCAATATTATAATACCTGGACCGGAGTTTTTTCAGAAAGCAAAAATTTAATGCCAAAAAATAACCAATTTATTTTGAATGATATCCGGTTATTAAGCAGGCACGATATGGCTATTTGGATTAAGCCTTCGGTAAAGTGAATTTAAATTTACTTCCTTTACCTAATTCGCTTTCAACCCAAATTTTGCCATTATGCTTTTCTATAAATTCTTTGCATAGGATTAATCCCAAACCTGTTCCGGTTTCATTTGCAGTTCCTTTTGTTGATAATTTTTGCGATATATCAAATAGCTTTTTAACCCGTCCATGTGCCATTCCAATTCCATTATCGGCAACTGAAATTGTAATATCGTTATGGTTTTGTTCGGCATAAATGATAACCTGCCCAGAAGGGCTGGTAAATTTTATTGCATTTGAAACAAGATTGCGAAGAATAGTTTTTAACAATTCAACATCGGCAACTACATGAAGTTCTTTGGTAGTTAAATTATCAATTGAAATATTTTTTGCATCAGCTATCGGCTTTGTTTCAGTTAAAATTTCATTACAAATTTTTGTGAAATTCAGCTTTTCCGGTTTAAACGATAAATTCCCCGACTGTAAGCTTGTCCACATTAACAATTCTTCTAAAAGGTTAAAAATATTTTGGGCACATTTATTAACTATACTTATTTGATTTTCGATTGTATTAATGTCGTAATTATGAATATTCTGGGTTAATAGTTTAAGAAACCCGAGCATTGCATTAAACGGGCTTCTTAAATCGTGAGTAAGAATAGAAAGCAAACTATCTTTATCTGAATTTAGCTTGTTTAATTCTTTTATAATATTTTGCAATTGAATTTCTTTTTCTTTTATTTCAGTTATGTCTGTAAATGAAGCAATATATTTTTTCGCATTGGGCAATATATCTACTGACATTATAGTATGCCCAATTTCTCCATTTTTTTTAAAAAATGAAAATTCATGTTTTTTTGGCGAACAAACAGGATTGGCTAATCTTGCTTTGTGGCTTTCCATTAATTTCCCCAAATCGTTTGGCACAACTTGTTCTGTCCAACTTTTTCCTATTATTTCTTTTTTAGAGTATCCGGTTATATTACAAAAAGCATCATTAACCATAGAATATTTTGTATCGAAATCAATTAATGTTAATGCTGCTGCATTATTTTCAAAAATTAAGCGAAAATTTTCCTCATAGTCTATTAGCGCTTGTTCATTACCGACTTTTTGAGTAATATCTTCAAGACAGTCAAGTAAAATTTGTGGTTGGTTATTTTCATCGTATATTGGAATTTTTCGGATGTGGACAATTTTATACCCTTCTGCTGTAACTAATTTTTCATTTGGTATATTTGTTATTTCATTCCCATTCATTACTGAAATATCGATGTTTCTGCAACTATCGGCTTTTTCTTTGTTTTCAAATAATCGAGAAATATTTTTTCCAATTATTTGATTTGATTTCATTCCAATAAATTTTTCCGATTCCTTATTACAAATAATACATTTGAAATCGTCCTGTGCATCTTTGGCAAAAACAGGTATCGGAAGGTTATCAATTATTTTTTTGTACAGATATAATACATTTTCTAACTCAAGATTCTGATTTTTCAATTCTTCATATGATGGCTCAACTAACATATAAGAATTTCTTTAACAGGTATATAAATATTTGAAAGGCTATAAAGTTCCTGATAGTATTTACAATTGCTAATTTAAAAAATTATTTTATATTCAAAGGTGTTATTGATAATGATTAACGCCTTTTTCATAATAAATTTGACTAAAGAAAAATTTTTATTCTGATTGCTGAAATTTGACACATCTCAATTTTTTAACTTATTATAGTGCCAATATTAACAAGGGTCAATAATCAATAAAAAATAATCAATAAAAAATTTCATCACCCTGCCCATCCTTCGCGGTCGAGGCTGCGGTATTGGATAGCTTCGGCCAAATGATTGGGTTGAATATGTTCCGCTTTATCGAGATCGGCGATAGTGCGGGAAACTTTTAAAATGCGGTCGTATGCACGGGCCGACAGGCCGAGTTTTTCCATGGCATTTTTTATCAAGGCCTGGCAAGCCGGGTTAAGCTCACAATGTTTACGCAAAAGTTTCGAGGTCATTTGGGCATTGCAATGGATGTTTTTCTGATCTTTAAAACGTTCCTCTTGTATTTTACGGGATTCTGTAACCCTTTCGCGCACGAGGGAACTATTTTCGCTAAGCCTTTTTTCCGATAATTTATCAAAAGGCACCGGGACAACTTCAAGGTGGATATCAATACGGTCGAGTAGGGGGCCCGAAATGCGGTTGAGATACTTTTGCACAATGCCGGGCGAACAAACGCACTCTTTTTCAGGATGGTTGTAAAATCCACATGGGCAGGGGTTCATAGAAGCAACAAGCATGAAGCTTGCCGGGTATTCAACACTGAATTTGGCGCGCGATACAGAAACAATCCTGTCTTCTAAAGGTTGGCGCATAACTTCCAGTACAGTTCTTTTAAATTCGGGCAATTCATCGAGAAATAAAACCCCGTTGTGGGCGAGAGAAATTTCGCCGGGCTGGGGAAAAGTGCCGCCGCCTACCAAAGCCACATCAGAAATCGTATGATGCGGGCTGCGGAAAGGCCGGGTAGTTATCAGCGAGGAATTTCTGTCGATTTTACCGGCAACCGAATGTATTTTGGTAGTTTCCAGGGCTTCCTGGATGCTCAATGGCGGAAGGATTGTAGGAATACGTTTGGCAAGCATGGTTTTCCCGGCGCCGGGAGGACCTATCATTATAACATTGTGGCCTCCGGCAGCAGATACTTCCAACGCACGCTTCACGTTTTCCTGCCCTTTAACATCGGCAAAGTCTACATCGTAATTTGAAATATTTGCATAAAATTCTTCCCTCGTGTTCACTATGGTAGGTTCAAGCATATTCTCGCCTGTAAGGAAGCCGATAACCTGCTTCAGGTTGTCGACACCGTAAACATCAAGGTTGCTGACCACAGCTGCTTCTCTTGCATTTTGTTTTGGCAATATTAAACCTTTAAACCCATCTTCGCGGGCGCAGATAGCAATGGGCAAAACTCCTTTAATGGGCTGTAACCCGCTGTCTAGGCTTAATTCGCCCATCATTAAATACTTATCGAGCTTATCTGTAATTATTTGTTCCGAAGATGCCAATATGCCTATTGCCAGTGGCAAATCGTAAGCGGAACCTTCTTTGCGGATATTGGCCGGCGCCATATTAATAACAACTTTACGACCCGGCATTTTATAATTTATTGCGCGCAGGGCTGAATCTATGCGTTGCTGGCTTTCTTTAACGGCGCTATCGGGCAAACCAACGATGAAAAAATTAATGCCTTGCGAAACATCTACTTCAATGGTTATTTTAGTTGCTTTAATTCCATGAACAGCGCTTCCGAAGGTTTTTACAAGCATGGGTTTATTATTAAATTTTCAGTAAACAGCTAACAGCTGATATATAATAATTCAAAAATTATTGTGTGTGAAGATAATAAAATGTTGTTTACCTGTATTCTTCGTATCATTTTTATTTTTTACCAGAGAATGATTGGCCGCACTTAAATCCATAGCAGTTATAAATATTTTAAAAAAAGTTAATATCTGCAAAATTGCAGTTAATAAATACTTAATTGGTTTTGTAAATATTCACCTTTATATACTGTTTCTTTACGGCTTATTTTATAATGTGCAATTAAATTAAACTCTATGTTTACAAAGCTAATAGAAGCTTCAAGGAGGCAAATCAAAAGAGGGGCATATCAATTGACTTTTGATGAACGGAATAAAACAGTAAAAGTACTCTACGCGAAGAATGGCAAATTAAGTTATGTTGTATCGGGAGATAATGATGATATGCTTTTTGCCACAGTTGTGTATTTCGGTTTAAGACATTAATAAAATATATTACAAAAACATTAAAGCAGGGGTCAACGGAATTTAGGACATTTTATAGCTGCCCGCTTTTTCTTTATATTTTGGTATTGGTTGAAAAGATAAATTAGCGATATCTCATCTGCACCATTTGAAGAACTGGATAATCCTGAAATGGTAAAATCATGGCTGTAATTAAAACTAAGATTGTCGTAAATGTAACCAATAGACAGGATTATTGCATCGCTACCCGGATTTTGCTTTAATGCAGGAATGCCCCTGTACCAAATGCCTAACTGGATGCCGTTTTTCAACCCCATGAAACCAAGCTCAAACTGATTAAAGTTTGCATCAGAAAGATAATTGAAAGCCAGTTTGATATTATCATCGTTAAGTTTATTAAGCCTGTTATAAAATCTTAAAGTAACCCCTCCATAAACATCAATGTTTATAGGCATTCGCACACTGCCATTTGAGATTTGCTCGGGCCTCATCAGGTGGCCGAACTTTGTGCCGAACCAGTATTTATTGGTATATGCAAGAATTGATGTGGCCAAATCGACATAATTGTAAGGGGTAAAATCCGGTGTTGCTCCCGGTAAAGACGATTCATTCACTAATTGGTTTTGGTTGTTCCTTAAAATAATTTTGCTGTAATCAACGCTGTTGGATACATAAATTATTTGTAAGCCGGGACGTACATGAATTTTTTTTGAAGCAAATATGTCATAGGAATAATGGATGCTGTAATAGGATGTGTTCAAATCAACTTCACCTTGCTGGTCGCGCATAAACTGTAATCCAAGACCGCTCCGGTAGTCCGGGAAGCAATGATCGATACCAAAAGAATAGGTAACATAAGCATTTGGAATTTGTGGCCACTGGTCGCGATAATTAGCAGTTATCCTTGTGCCCCTGGTATCACCCGCAAATGAAGGGCTTAAATATAATGGCGATGCATAAAATTGCGAAAACTGTATTTCCTGGGCTTCAATCTTTAAAATCCAAAACAGCAGCATCACCATTAATTTGACTTTCCTGGTAATTATTGTTTTTCCTGATTTTGGTTTATTGCTCAATTGGTTTTGTAAAAATTAATAAACTGAAATTATTTCTTCGAATGAAACAACATTACTGTTCCGGTTTTAACATAGTTTTTCCCATTTACATAAGTCCCGGTAACTTTCCAAACATAAACGTCCTGTTTACAAAGCTTGCCTAAATAATATCCGTCCCATCCAAAATTCTTATCATTGCTAATAAACAAGCTTTCTCCCCACCTATTGAATATTTCTAAACGGTATTGGTCAACTCCCCCGGTAACCGGTTTAAATTGTGAATTATCATTACCGTCTGGCCCATTCATATTTGGCATAAATGCATTTGGGAAATTTGCTGAATCCTTAGTTACCGGTATTATTGTATCGTTAAGCGTATATTTATTAATACATCCGTGAACAGATTGCACGGTAAGAGAAATCTGGTAACTGCCTAATTGCTTATAAATGT
>CAWEFA010000051.1:0-9599 GCA_963808135.1 uncultured Bacteroidota bacterium | reverse complement strand
CATGAATTTTGGAATTTTATTGGTTGCCATTGCAGTTATAGGATATGCAGGTTCACTGGTTTTTTATAATTCATTTTTGCCGATAATTGCCACTGCCGATAAACAAGATAAAATCAGCGCCAAAGGATTCTCATGGGGATATGCAGGCAGCATGATATTGCTAATTATTAACCTTATTACAATTGAAAATTACAAGTGGTTTGGTTTCGGGTCAAAATTAGACGCCCTCAGGTTTTCATTTCTTGAAGTCGGAATTTGGTGGATAGGCGTGGCGCAATTTGCATTTTACTTTTTCTGGACGATTATCCGGGACACGAAAGTATTAAAATAAATGTCCTGACCAAAGGCTACCGGGAAATACTAAATGTATTCAACCAGCTGCGAAGCATCAATTACATATCAAACTTTTTTTGATGGCATTTCTTTTCTTTTCAATGGGTGTACAAACTGTAATCCTTGTTGCATCATTATTCGGAAGCGCTGAACTTGGGATTAGCAGCGGCAAACTAATTTTTACAATTATTATCATTCAAATAGTGGGAATTATAGGGTTACAATTTTTGCAGAAGTATCGACAAGAAAAGGAGGTAAGTTTTCTCTTTCTTTTATGCTTGTAATTTGGATTGTTGTTTGCATTGCCGCATATTTTGTTAAAACCGAATATGAATTTTATGCAGTTGCTGCTTCTGTTGGATTGGTAATGGAGGCATACAATCGCAGGCGCGTTCGACTTATGCTAAAATGATACCCGAAAATTCACATGACACTGCATCGTACTTCAGTTTTTATGACATAACTGAAAAAATAGCCGTTGTATTAGGGATGTTCAGCTTCGGTTTTATTGAACAAATAACCGGAAGCATGAGGAACAGCACTATTTCATTAGCTTCGTTTTTTATAATTGCCCTTTTTATATTAGTTTTTGCCAAATTGCCCAAGGTAAACAAAGCCATTGAAAAATAGGGCAGGGGCGCTTTGGCATAAAATAATGAAAGCAAATACAGCAAAACTTTTTTAATTGCCACTCAGGTATGGGTCAATGTCAAATTTGTAGTGGGGATATCATCGAAATAATATTTCTTTGTTATTGGTGAAGGAAGAGTTGACTGGTCAGTGGAATCACGCAGTTTGGGAAGGTCTTCCACTTCCTCGAGCCTTACCAAATCGAACCAGCGGCCTTCGGGTTCGCCGCAAAGCTCATAAGCTCTTTCCAAAACTACAAGTTTGACAAATTGTGCAGTAGTAAATTCCGGGGTTAAGTCGTAATTTGAAGGAGAATTAATATCAACATTATGGGCACGGCGACGTATCATATTAACCGCTTCGTATGCCGAAGCATCCAAATTTCCCGACCGGGCTTTTGCTTCAGCGTAAGTTAAAAGAGTTTGTGCATACCGGAAAATATATATGCTTGTATTTATTTGCGGGTCGATTAAACCATTTAAATTAATTATTGCATAGTACCAGGGAAGATTGGACGTGTAAATTAAAGTCTGCCCACCTTTAAGGTTAAAGTCATAAGACACTCCAAATTTTTTGTAAACAGGCCTGATACAAGGAGTCATGCGCTTTACATTAGTTATTATTATATTAGTTGTTTGGCCATTGTTCGTTAAACTCATCCTCGGTACCCTTGTTTGAAAAATTGCGCGTTTCCTGAAACTATCAGGATATTTATTAAAAAATTTAATACCCGGATAATAGCAACGAACAGGGCCGGGGCATTGCCTATATGTTGTAATTAAAATAGAAGGGAAGAAATAGCACATAACATCTAAATTGGTATATGCATCTGGATTAATAAAATTTAATGCAAAAACAGCTTCATTATTTTTAGCATTTCCGGAAAATAAGCTGTTACAATTGCTAAGCAGGTTAAATCCGAAAAAACCGGCGCTGTCAATAACTTCTTTTGCTGTTTTGGCAGCCAACGCATATTTTGTAGAATCTTTTAATGGATAGCCGCCCATTGTCAGGTAAACTTCAGCAAGTATAGCTTTGGCGTCCCCCTGTGCGGAGTAACATAAGGTATTCGCGCGGCATTGCGGTTTGGCGGCAAAAGAGAAGCTGCTTTTAATAAATCCGATTCAATAAAAACACATAGATATTTTTATATGACGACTTTGGTAAATTAACATTGATGGTATTATTCTTAACCAAAGGAACTTTACCGAACGTCCGAACCAACCTGTAATATGCATATGCCCTTATCATGTATGCTTCGCCCACTTGGCCCCTAAACTCATTGCTAATAATTGAATCATTCACGAATTGATCAATAATGTTATTGCAGTTTAGAATTATGTTATAAAGTTCTCCCCAGGGAGCTTTAAGAGAAGTAATGTTTGTGAAGACATTGCCACTGCCACATTGCAAGTTATATGTAAAATCGTCGCCTTTAATGTTCGGCTCATCGAAATATCCATACTTAAACATAACTACAAGCCTGTTGTATATTCCGGTTAATGCCACTTCCATTTGCTTTGGGGAACTGATTTTTGCAAGTTGAGTTTCCTCTTCGTGCATTAATTTATTGCAACATGTAAAAAATAATATAGATAGAATTAATATATTTTTTTTCATGCCGCTTAATATTTTAAAGAAATACTTAAATACACGGCTTTGGGATTTGGATATGCGCCGCGGTCGATTGCATTATCGGAGAAATTATTATCAGTATAAATTGTTGCCTCGGGATCGTAGCCTTTATATTTTGTAATTGTTATAAAATTTTCAAAGCTCAGTGAAAAGGTTGCCCGCATTTTTTTAAGAAATGTCCAGGAAGGCTGATAATTTAAGGTTACTTGTTTGAGCCTTATGAAACTGGCATCCTCGATAAAGTATGAGGATTGGTAAATTCTCCAATCAAAAATACCATCTACCCCTGCATTTATTAAAGTATTTACTCCCCTGTTTGTTCCGGCCATATAGGTACTTGCCATTGTAGAATTGAATTTGCTTATTCCTTCCACAGCATACCATAATATATCTATTGAAAATTCCCTGTACGAAAAAGTGTTATACCAGTTCCAGGTATAATCGGGAACTGATTTTCCAATAGGCACCTCATCATTTTCATCTATAAAAGGATATTGTTTGTCCAGGTTAAATATATCATTCCCCCGTCATCAACACGGCCCTGGGTATAATTGATATTGTTCGCGCTTGTCCATATGCCTAAGCATTTTAAGCCGTAAATATCACCTAACCCGGAGTTTTCTTTTATAATAAAATTTGGATCGAGGACATCGTAATTTTTTATTGGGATGGGGATGTTGCCCGTTAATTTCGTTATTCTTTGATTGAATGTTGAAAAATTGAATTTTGTGTACCATGCAAAACCATCATATATTATTGGAATTAATTCTAAAGTAAATTCTTTTCCTTTTACAGACATTTCGGCAATATTAAAGAAAAATTTGCCTCCGCCATAAAATAAAGGAACATCGCGCTGTATAATGAGATTGCTGCTTGTTTTAAAATAAACATCGGCCTCGGCTTTTATCCTGCTGTTATTGAACAAATCTATTTTCGATCCGAAATTATATTCTTCAATTAGTTCCTCTTTTAAACCATGATTGCCTAATTGTGAAATATATAATCCGTTGGTTACTGAATTGCCATTGCCATACTGGGCTGATTCGTAAAGGTCGTTCGACAGC
Source organism: uncultured Bacteroidota bacterium (assembly GCA_963808135.1). Lineage (GTDB taxonomy): Bacteria > Bacteroidota > Bacteroidia > Bacteroidales > DTGW01 > CAWEFA01. The sequence continues at coordinate 5,937 of CAWEFA010000051.1, read as the reverse complement.
CCGTTAAGCGGATAGTTTCCTGAACGCCCCCAGCTCGCATAAAAATTAAAATGATTGAGTGGTTTGAATTTATTAATCCCGTTTTCCATGGCAGCATCCCAATCCAAAGCAATTGATGGAAACAGTGTAGCATTAGAAATATAACCTTCTGTTAATTTTTCGTAATTGGTTGCCATTGATACGAAATACTTATTTTTATAATTGTAACTTAAATTTCCGAGATAGGAACGTATACGCCGTATTACCGAACCATCTGTGCCATGTATGGCCAGGGAATTCCTGATGTAGACTTCGTCGTCCTGGGTTAGGGTATTGTTGTCAGGTTCAAGATTGTTAAAATTTACTGTTGTAGAATCTACATGCCAGTATACGTTATCAACATAATACTTTAAGCCGGCATTTATTTTGAATTCATGGTCATTGATTTTTTTCTGCCAGTCGAGGTGGATTTGATTGTCTGCAACAACAATATTCTCGTTGCTTTTAAGATATTTATCAGCGGGATAATTGTTGGCTAATTGATATGTGTAATCGCGATGAATATCCGAGAGATAATCGTTATTTCTGAAAGATAAATCCGATGCGGCATTTATATTTAAATTTTCAGCCAGGGTTATTTTAGCTGAGCCTCTTATTGTATTGGTTAAAACATCCAGTCCTTTATTAAGATTATTTACCAGGCTATTTGGAGTTTGTGCGCTTTGCAATTCTGGATAATTATAAATTGTTCTTTGGTTAGAGTTTATGCCTCCATTTATATTAGTATAAGTATTCATAGAATCAGGAACACTTAGGATACACGGCGCTTTATTTATGGTTTCGATGAGCAAAGGGTTTCCACCATAACTATCGAGGTTGTTACGGTTCTGCTGGTAACTTCCCCTGTAACCTGCTTCGAAGTATATATTTTTGTTAAAGTTCCTGTTTGCATTAACCGATAGTGTATAGCGTTTATAAGAAGTATTCCTGATAATTCCATCATTGTTTGAATAATTTCCCGAGATGTAATAATTCGTATTTTTAAAAACCCCTGAACCCGACAATTGATAATCATCAGCTAATCCCGGCCTGAAAAGCCAATTTTGCCAATCGACATTGCTCAGGCTGCTGCTATAGCTTGGATAAACGTTTGCGAGGTTTGTTTCTTTAAAAGTTTTATCACAATTTTGAATGGTCGCTAAAAAATCTTTTGTGTCCATTAAATCATATCTTTTAGAGAACCATTGAATGCCGGTTTTTTTAATAAAATTGAAACGGCAGTCGACATTATCATGTTTTGTGTTGATAAGCACTACGCCGTTTCCGCCCTGGTACCCGAAGAGCGCGGTTGAAGAAGCATCTTTTAAAATTGTGATACTTTCAATATCGTTAACATTCAAATCGGCAATACCAAGCGAATTGAGGTTGACCGTTGGCACCGATACGCCGTCAATAACATATAACGGATCAGCGCAGCCGAACAGGGAACTTACTCCCCGTATCCTGATTTTTTCATGATCGCCCGGAAGGCCTGAAGTTTGCGTAGCCCATACGCCCGATAACCTTGCGTGCAAAATATCGGAAGCATTGCTGGTATTAACTCTTTCAATTTCTTTCATACTTACCGTTTCCATTGGCCTGCCAATATCAAGACTGTAGTATTTTTGTGGCTTTGATATTATTTTTACTTCTTCCAATGTATTTATTATCTGGCTTAGTGAAATATTTAATTCCATATCGCCATCGATAAAAATCTCCTTTACTTCTTTTTTGTAACCGGTATAACTGAAAACCAATTTGTAATTTCCCGTTTTTAGGTTTAATGTATATCGCCCGTCGGAATTGCTTGTTACCCCTTCATTGCCATCTTTAGTATAAATATCTACGCTTTCCATCGGTTCGCCGTTTGCAGCGTCGATAACGCGCCCGGATATTTTATTTTTAGCAATGGGCTTATTTCTTTTTAGCGTAATTAATTTATCTCTAACCTGGTAATCTACAGGAAGGGTTTTTTGAATTTCGTTTAATATTTGCCGAATACTTGGCGCTTCGCTGGTAATTTTTATCTGGGCTTTTACGGGAATAGTATTGGCATCGCATGATACAATTACAAGATTCGAGTTGTTTAGTGTTTCAATTAGCTGCTCCAGCGTGTATTTGCCGGGTTGCAAAAGTATTGTATAATCAAGTATGCTCTCGTTCTGGCGGGCATGTAAAAAAGAGGACAATAAGAATAAGTTCAAAATTCCGCTGAGTATTTTCTTTTTCATTTGTAATAGATTTATTTCATTTTATAGTTTAAGTGTAACGCTTAGGTAAACCGCTTTAGGGTTCGGGTATGCTCCCCGGTCAATTGCATTGTCGGAAATGCTATTGTCAGTATAGATGGTGGCTTCGGGATCATAGCCTTTATATTTGGTAATAGTAATAAGGTTTTCAAAGCTCAATGAAATTCTAAGGCCGGCGTTCCGGTATATTTTTTTTGCCGGCATATAAGATATTGTAATCTGTCTGAGCCTTATAAAACTTGCATCTTCAATGAAATAAGATGATTGGTAGAATCTTGGATCGGTTATATCCTGGATTTTGTTGTTTATAAAATAGTTTATTTCGCTGTTAGTCCCGGCCATAAAAGTGGCTGCCCTTGTAGCATTGAATTTGCTTACCCCTTCCACAGCATAAATTAAAATATCGATTGAGAAATTTTTATATGTGAATGAGTTGTACCAGTTCCAGGTAAATTTTGGTATTGAATTTCCAATAGGCACTATATCCTGCTCATTAAGAACACCATTATTATCCGGGTTCAGGTATTTCAAACCATTTATATTGATTATTGGGCCCGGATTATAATCGTCCTTCTTTGTATATATCCCGAGATATTTATATCCGTAAATTTCGCCTAAATCACGTTTTTTTTGAATTATAAATACAGGGACAAGAACATCACTATTTACAATTTTTATATAGTCGAAACCACCAAGGTTTACAACCTGCTGATTAAACGTTGAGAAAGTATAATTTGAATACCAGGAAAAAGTTCGGGACTTAAAAGGGTATGCTTCGATAGTTAATTCTTTGCCTTTTATATCAATTCTACCCATACTGTAAAATAAATTACCTTCTCCGTAATAAGCGGGAATATCGCGTTGAACCATCATGTAATTATTTGTTTTGGTGTAAATATCGGCGGTTAATTTTATCCTGTTTTGGAACAAATTTGTTTTTGTTCCAAAATCAAATTCTTCAAGAGTTTCCTTGTTAATTAAATGATTTGATAATTGTGCGGTATATTTGCCTTTATCGATAGAATCACTGACATTATACTCTGCAATTCCATAAAGGTCGCTCGATTGAACATTTAATGGGTTGTTCCCGGAACGCCCCCAATTTGCATATAAATTTAAATGGGTAAGCCAGTAAACCTGAATCAATGGATTTTCACGGGCTAAGTCCCAATTAACCGCTACTGAAGGAAACCATGCTTTTAAACTTGAGCAATCATCTTCGCTTAGTTTCTCGTAATTAACAGCAAGAGAAATAAAATATTTCTTATCAAAATTGTAATTAAAGTTGCCAAGATATGAACGGACATGGCGGGTTAGCAAGCCATTGTTCCCATTTATAGCAAAAGAGTTTCGAATATAAACCTCATCGTATAATCCTATATTGTTCATGTCAACATTTGTTGAAACAACATGCCAGCTTGCATTATCGTTATAATACCTGATCCCTGAATTTATGTTAAACTCATGTTTATTGACTTTTTGTTGAAAGTTCAGTTGCCACAAGTTGTTCTGGACTAATACACTTTCATTGCTTTTTAAATATTCATGCAACGATTGTATAAAATAATCATCATTGTAATTTAAAATACTGTCGCGGTGAATATCGGAGTTGTACTGAAAATTCCGCTTAGTCCAATCTGATGAAGCGCTAAAATCGAGATTTTTAGAAAAATTTATTTTTATAGCGCCTCTGAATGTATTTGATGATTCGTTCATCTTCTTCTGAAAATCGTTGACTAATGAATCTGTTAATTGCCTGCTTTGAAGCGATGGATAATAATAATATATTCTATCTTTAGGTATATTTTTACCAGGCTTGGGGACTGCGTAAACATAAAATGAATCGGGCGTACTCAGGATACAGGGCGATTTATTGATACCTTCAAAAAGCACTGCATTTCCCCCGTAAGTTATCGAGATTATTGTTGTTCTGTGTGCTGCCGATATATCCGGCAAAAATATTTACACAATTATATAGCGTATGATTAATATTTGCTGAAAAAGTATGTCGTTTGTATGATGTATTTTTAATAATACCCTGGTTATCGTTAATATTTCCCGAAATGTAATAACCTGTATTTTTTATGTCTCCAGAGAGCTTGTTAATTTAATTTGTTTGCACTGCCGTTTTGAAATAGATGGTCCTGCCAGTTATAGCTGCTCAAAGAAGAATTATATGCGGGATAAAATGACTTAAGGTCTTTTAAATTATACTGACTGCTTTTTAAAATAGATGATAAAAAATCCCTGGTTCCCATTAAATCATACCTTTTCGAAAACCATTGATAACCTGATTTTGTACTAAACTCTAAATTATTTTCTTTGTTGCCACGTTTTGTATCAATGAGAACTATGCCATTTCCCCCTAAATATCCGAAGTAGCCGTGGAAGAAGCATCTTTAAGAACAGTAATGTTTTCAATATCGTTTATATTCAAATGGCAATACCAAGCGAATTGTAATTCATAAAAGGCACCGGCGAGCCATCAACTACAAATAACGGGTCTACACAACCAAACAGGGAGCTGATTCCCCTTATATGGATGCTTTCATGATTGCCAGGCAAACCGGATATTTCAGTAGCCCATACGCCCGAAATCCTCGAATGTAAAATATCTGAAGCATTACTTGTATTTGTTTTCTCAATATCTTTCAGGCTTATATATTTCAGTGCCCTTCCAATATCAATATCAAAAAATTTCTTCTTTTTATTCGATACTACTTTTACTTCATCTAATTCTTTTACTGTCATGCATAATGAAATATTTACCACACGATCGCTGTCAACATAAATTTCTCTTTTTTAGGTTTATAACCCATGAAGCTGAAAACCAACTTGTGATTTCCGTAGCGAGATCAATTAAAAAGCTGCCGTCGGGATTGGTTATTGTTCCATTATAATTATCCTTATCATAAATATTTACGCCTGCCATTGGCTCACACAAAGACGAATCGGTTATGTGCCCCGATATTTTAAACTTAGGAAGCGGTCGTTCTTTTCAGAATAATATATTTATCTTTTACATGGCATTCAACCGGCAGTGCATTTTGGATCTTGAATTTGTCTTATACTTGGGGTTGAACTGGTAGTTTTAACCAGGGCATTTAAAGGAATAACATTGGCATTATATGTAACGCTGACTATGTTTGTATTATTTAAAACTTCAATAATTTGTTCAAAGAACATCTGGGACTTAAAACAACTGTATAATCGAGTATGTCTTCATTTTGCCTTGCTGAAAGGAGCGAAACAGAACATACAAGATATACAATTCCCGCGAGTAATTTTTTTATCATGCAATCATTGGTTTTTATGATAAAATATTTTTTAACGTGCTTATAAAATTAGTCCGTTAAAAGTTTATTCTCAATCGTGTGTTGCTAAATTTTTTAAAGCCTTTAAATGTCTTCATGTTTTAAATATATTGTAAACTTATTTTATCTCCTGTATTGATAAATTTTATCCCTAATGTTAACCCGATAATATCTAAAGTTTCTTTAAGCGGTGCATTTATGAAGTTTCCCGAATAAGAAAATTTCTTTTCCGCAGCATCAGGTGGGATCATTATATCAACTTTATAATAATCGGACAGTGCATAGCATACTTCAGCTAACGAAGCATTTTTAAATTGAAGTTTTCCCGTTTTCCAGGCAATAAAATTGCTGTTAGT
>CAWEFA010000050.1:0-6395 GCA_963808135.1 uncultured Bacteroidota bacterium | reverse complement strand
ACCGAATCGGTAGCGCTTACCAAGGTTATCGGCTCAGTAGAAACGCGCGATGCCAAAAAGGAAATCCTGCTGAAGGATTTGCACGCGCTTCTTGCCTATGTGCAGGGCATAGCTGATAACAACCCTGCCAACGCAGTGGCTATTATTAAAAGCGCGGGCATGGATGTAAAACAGCCCGTAAGCAGGACAAAATCCGATTTCGATGTATCGTACGGCGATGTTTCAGGCTCTGCTTTGCTTGTTGCAAAAGTTGCCGCCAAACGTGCTTCGTACGAATGGCAAATGACGCCGATGGTAAAACATGGAACAATTTACCCGTTACACTTATTTGTAAAACAACCGTTACCGGGCTTTTACCCGGCACAACCTATTACTTCAGGTTCAAAGCCGTAACCACTGATTGCGAAGGCGACTGGAGTCAGTTTGTAAGTATCGTGGCTATTCAACAACAGGCAATAATTATTAAACAACAAACACAGAATAAGTATTTTATAAACAGCAGGAGGGGCCGCCCAAATTTATCCCATAGCGGCCCTTCCTCTTTTCAGGCGGGACGGTTCTAACCAAATTGCGGCAGTTTTGACTGATTCCAATTAGAATCGAACAAAATCTAATTGGAATCGGAGTCTTTTCAACCAACTGTGTCAAGGAGTAATTTATAATAAATTATAACTTGCACAATTATGGAAAAACAAGATTTTGATTTTAAGGAATTCGAGAAAAAAGCCATACAACAAATTAAATCTGGCAAGCAGCTAGAGGGAAAGAGGGTGTATTGGCTCCATTGCTTCAAAGGCTTTTGAATGCGAGTATACATGGAGAGCTTGATGCTCATATTGAAGAAAGCCCGCCAGGGAACCGGCGTAATGGTAAAGGTAAAAAGAGGGTAAAAACGAGTTTTGGAGAAATAGAGATAGACTCTCCGAGAGATCGAACCAGTGGTTTTGAGCCACAAATAGTAAAGAAACGGCAACTGACGCTTGGAGACGGCATAGACCATAAAGTCATTTCTTTATATGCTAAAGGGATGAGTTATGAGGGCATATGTGAACATCTGGAAGATTTATACGGCATAACACTATCCCCTGCTACACTAAGTTCCATAACAGATAGAATAATGCCGGAAGTATATCAATGGCAAAATCGGCCATTAGAAGCCCTTTACCCAATAGTTTGGCATTATAAAGTCCGTAGTGAAGGGCGTATAACCCATAAAGCAGTATACCACATATTAGGAGTAAACCGGGAAGGATTAAAAGAAATCTTAGGAATGTATATAGGAGAGAAAGAAGGCGCTAAATTTTGGCTACAAGTATTAAGTGACTTGCAGAACAGAGGCATAAAAGACATCCTAATAGCTTGTATAGATAATTTAACAGGTTTCAAGGAAGCTATCGAAAGTATATTTCCCCAAACGGATGTACAACTTTGTGTAATCCATCAAATACGCAATTCGTTTAAATATTTAAGAAGAAAAGACTCTAAAGAATTCATTGAAGACCTCAGGACAATTTACACAGCATTGAACCTTGATGAGGGAGAAAGGAATCTGGAAGCATTCGATAAAAAATGGGGCAAAAATTATCCGGCAGTGGTACGCTCATGGAGGATAAACTGGGATGGATTAAGTACATTCTTCCATTATCCTTATGAATTAAGGAAAGTAATGTATACTACAAACATTATTGAAAGTTATCATAGTCAGTTACGCAAAATCACAAAAAGCAAACGTGTATTTCCAAATGACGAAGCTTTACTAAAGTTGTTGTACCTAATAACCCAAAAGGTGGCTGAAAAATGGACAATGCCAGTCAAAAATTGGAAAAACGCACTTGCACAGTTGTCAATACTATATGAAGAAAGAATGTATCCCGAATAAAAATTTTTTCTTTTCCCAAAACCCTCTTTATTTTGTGAAGGGCTTTGGGAAAAGAAAAAATAATAAAATGACACAGTTCGTTGAATAGACCCAAAGAGGATAGTTATAGAGATGCTTTGTTTAATAAAATTATTTATAATTTAACCTGCTGATAATATTTTCTAATTGAATTTTAAAAAAATATGCTAAAGCGTATGCTATATTACTTATTAAGCCCAAAATTCAGGCTTATTGCAAGGAGACTATATTATTTACCGGTTGATATTTGGGAAAAACTGATAGGCAGAAGAGATAATTTAACCCCACCTAAGGGATCGATATTCATCGGTTCGGGTGATTTTAATAAAACAGGACAAATGTATTTAAACCGGTTTATTGAATTGGCCGGCTTAAAACCCGAACATAGATTACTGGATATTGGTTGCGGTATTGGCCGTATTGCAATTCCTTTAACAAAATATCTTAATGAAAAAGGTTCTTATGAAGGTTTTGATATAGTTAAAACGGGCATCAATTGGTGCATAAAACATATTCATAAAACCTATCCGAATTTTAATTTTTTGCATATCGATCTCAAAAACGATTTATATAACCTCAGCGTTAACAGGGAAGCCAGAAACTTTATATTTCCATATAATGATAATGACTTTGATATGGTTGTTCTAACTTCTGTTTTTACCCACATGCTGCCAATTGACGTTGAAAACTATCTTAATCAGTTACACCGCGTTTTAAAACCTTCCGGTAAATGTTTGGTAACCTTTTTTGTGCTTAATACTGAAAGCAAATTATTTATGAATAATTCCAGTTCCTTTATTTTTAAACATAGTTTTGAAAATTACAGCTTAATGAACAGTAAAGTAAAAGAAGCAAATGTTGCTTATGAAGAAACATCCCTGGAAGATTGTTTTAACAAAAACAACTTGGAAATTGACAAAGTATACTATGGCTGGTGGTCGGGTAGGGATAAGGAAAATTCTCTCGATTTTCAGGATACATATATACTTGTTAACAAATAATAACTCTCTTTAATAATTTCCATTTACAAATTTTCGAAAATTTTCGATTTATAAATCCCTATTTTTGAAAGTGCATACTTTATTGAAGTTTCCAAAACACCAAATCCATATCTTAAACTTCTTCTGAAATTTATTGACGAAGCGCCTTCAAAATATTTTGTAGGGCAAGTTATCTCGGCAATTTCAAATCCTGCATAAAATATTTGGGCAAGCATTTGGTTATCGAAAACAAAATCGTCGCTGTTGTTTTCAAAGTTAATCGATTCAAGCACACGCTTTGAAAAAGCCCTATAACCGGAATGATATTCGGAAAGTTTCTGATGGATTAATATATTCTGGGTAAAAGTCAAAAAGCGGTTAAAAATATATTTGTAAACCGGCATGCCTCCCTTTAAAGCCCCTCTGCCTAAGATGCGCGAACCCAGAACAACTTCATAAACCCCGTTGGCAATAATATACGAAATGGAATGGATAAGTTTTGGCGTATACTGGGAATCGGGATGTACCATAATAACAATATCGCTGTTGAGCTCCAGCGCCTTTTTATAGCATGATTTTTGGTTGCCCCCGTAACCTTTGTTTTCGCAATGGACAATAATATGTTTTATTCCAAGCTGTTTTGCGCATTCAACGGTGTTGTCCCTGCTGCAATCGTCAACCAAAACCACATGGTCGACGATATCAAAAGGTATTTCTTTGTAAGTATCTTCTAACGTTTTTTCAGCGTTATATGCAGGCAATACAACTGTAATTATTTTATTGTTTATCATAGGTTGATTGAAAATTATGTTAGAAATTTCTTATAGTTCCACTAATTCTATTTGCCAAACCTAATGAAAAAATTTATAAAAATTGAAATTTACTTATAGTTAAATTCGGCATAGGAAATACATTTTTATTTTAGATCAGAGCCTGCAATAATAAAATTTAACATTTCAAATCATCATCAAAACCTCACATTTTGGCTGCAACCAAAACAACGAACAAAAATATTTAAATATCTTTGTTGGCTTAAAATTGAAAAGCTTGAAAAAGAAAAATTCATATTGGTTACGAATGATGATGGCATTAATGCAAAAGGTTTAAGCGTTTTAGTTGAAGTTGCCAGGAAATTCGGTAATGTTGCAGTTGTTGCGCCTAAAGAAGGGCAGAGCGGCATGTCGCATGCAATAACTGTGAAAACGCCGATACGGGTTTATAAAAAACCTGCTTTCGACCATGTAACAGCGTTTTCATGCAACGGCACGCCTGTTGACTGTATTAAAATGGCCATAAACCATTTATTTTCCGAAAAACCCGATTTAATACTTTCAGGAATTAACCACGGGTCAAACGCTTCATCGAGCATTATGTATTCCGGGACAATGGGCGCCGTTATTGAAGGGTGCCTGAACGGAATACCAGCTATCGGCTTTTCATTCGTCGATTTTGACAAAGAAGCCGATTTGAGCGTTGCCCGGCATTATGCTGAAAAGATTATTTCAGAAGCTTTAAAAATGTCTATTCCTAAAGGCATTTGTTTAAATGTTAATATACCGTCGAAACCTTTGAATGAGATAGAAGGAATAAAAATATGCCGTCAGAACCACGGAGTGTGGCGCGATGAGTACGACCACCGAACCGATCCCAACGGCTTTGATTATTACTGGCTAACCGGCACATTTGAAGATATTGAACCGCATGCAAATGATACCGACGAATGGGCGCTGAGAAATAATTATGTTTCAATTGTCCCTGTAAAATTTGACCTTACCGCATATAATTTTATAAAACAATTGCAGGAATGGGATTTGGACTAACCAAGCAATAGGCTTATTTTTTTGTTTTCCCGTTTCCGCAAAGCGAGTTCATTTTTTCGGCATGGTTTTTTAAAATAATTATTGTAGAAGTGTCAGTATCAAAGATTGAATTCAAGCCCTGTGGTTCTTCAGGAGGGTCGCCAATGAATTCATCCCCTGCATGCCACTTACCATCCAAATTTTTATTTCTGCCCTCGCCGGCCCACGACCAAATATTTGTTCCAGCTATAGGCGCACCGGATGCAGCGCTGTCATTCGCAATTTTAAATATACATTCCAGGAAGTCATTTCTTGCTGAAACCGGTGAACCGGACACTAATTTTTCCGAATCTCTTGGCAATCCGAATTCCTCCATCACAACGGGTTTATTAAGTTTTCGCGCAAAGCCGATGTGTTCATTAATGTATTCAATTGATTTTTGTTTCGTGGTGCTTATGGTTTTTTTAATTTCATCAGCCTTAAACCAACCCCAGTTTTTTGGCCATAAATGGAAAACGATATAATCGATATTATCAGATTTAAATGCGTTTATGAAAAAATCCTGTTGCCAGGCAGTTCCCATCATTCCCTCGCTTCCGGGGGTAACCAGATGGTTGCTATCGAGCTTATGAATAAAGCTTGCTGTTTCATCTATCCATTGGTAAAAATATTCAATATTGTCTTTTCCATACTCGCCTTCGCCCCCGCGAGGTTCGTTTGCAAGCTCCCATGACATAATTGTCGGGTCATCTTTGTACCTGACGTTGGTGAATTTGTTCGTCCTGTTAATTATCATGGTAATGTAATTCCTGAATTTTATATTGGCTTCCGCATTTGAGTAAAAACTTTGAAGATGCTCCATCAAATCCCACCACTTATATTCTGAAAAGCCGCGCGATTGTCCTTTACCAACCCATTCGAGGTATTGAAAAAAACCTCCCGACCATCCCCAGAAATTATTCAGAAATAACACGCCTTTCATATTTCGTTTGGCCATTTCAGCCAATAGATAATCCAAACCTTCTAACAATTGTTCATCATATTCTCCGGGTTTGCTTTGAATGGCAGGTTTCAGATAATTAACCGCCTCTGATTTTTCAGAAGCTGCTAAAACACGTAAATTGTCAAATCCCATGGAATGTAAAGCGTCCAACTCATTTTTCAAACGCTCCCTGTTTCCAGTTGCTCCGGGTGAACCGAGGTAACAACCGTACCAAAAATTGACCCCTGCATAATAATAAGGATTGCCGTTAAGATAAAACCTGTTGTTTTTAACTGTTACAAACCTTGAGTTTTCTTTGTTTGATTGTGTAAAACCTTTAGAAAAATATGGGATAAGAAATAGAATAACAAAAAGCTTCTTGTTCATAATCATTTTTTTAATTACAGAAATTAATTGTTTAATAAAAGAATCAGTTTTTCATTGTTACTGGCTGACCGGTTGCTTTAAGCACGTTCCACCAAAGTTCGCTTTCGAGGTCGATAGTTTTTCGTTCTGCTACAGCTGCTGTTATAGGTAGCAAAGTGAATTCATTATTCCAGTTTCCTACTACGAAATCGGTTTTTCCGGCCATTGCAGCATGAACCCCATTTTGTGCCAGCAAGCTGCAAAATTTACTGTCGTTGGCATTAGCAGGCGCACTGCGAATAATGTAACTTGGATCGATGTATTTTAATGTGTAAGGAAATTTCTTCGAATCAAATTCTTCCGATATTTTA
>CAWEFA010000049.1:0-6016 GCA_963808135.1 uncultured Bacteroidota bacterium | reverse complement strand
AAGCTTGAATGAAAGTTTGTTTTGGTAAAGCGCCCATAGCCATTTGAGGTTTCCCATCAACAGGAACGAACAATAATGAAGGGATACTTCGGATTCCGAAAGCGCTTGCCAGTTCCTGTTGTTCGTCTGTATTTATTTTGTAAATGTTTAATTTGCCGTTATATTCCTCAGATAACTCTTCGAGAATTGGCGCTACCATTTTACAAGGGCCGCACCAATCAGCATAAAAATCAATCAAACAAGGTTTATTGCCTTCAAATTTCCAGTCCTTATTTACATCGAAATTATAAACCTTTTCCTTAAAAGTTTCAGAGGTTAAATGTTCAGTCATTTTATAAAAATTTACTTCTTAATCATTTTAATAATGACTAACAAAGTTTTTTATCGTTTGTTCAGGAAAATCATTATATCCATTGATTTTCCTGTCATTTCACATCGAATCTGAAGAAATCGCGAAAAAGCACAATTTTAAAATCATCGGTGTCTTTTATGTAAAACCTGACATCGTAAGTTCCGGGAGTCAGAAAAACGGCACATTCTGAAGCATACTTGCCTTTAGCGTCTGTTTTAATAAACAGAAAGTCGTAATATTTTTCTGTATTATTATTAGGGACGGTATCGGGCAATAAATTATTCCCCATAAGTTTCGGATTCCCATTTATCGTGAATAAGTATTTGTGGTTCGGAAGCAGGCTATCGATTTTTATTTTAAATACAAAACCATTCTTAAAAAAGTCATGGTACATTATTTTTCCCGAAGTTTTGTTGTTTACCATTTTGCCCCATTCCAATGGAGGGGTAACAAGGTCAATCGAGGTTTCATAAGGCACACGGTTTGAAATAAAATTTTTGTAATCATTTAAAAACTCAACCTTATTATTCTCTTTTGGTTCACAAGAGATGGATTTTGAATTTAAGTAGCAGATTTCATTCTTTCCAAAAATTGCCATTTGCTGAGCATAAGATTTAAAACTTAATGATATTCCCAGTAACATAAATATATTCTTCATCATTTTAAATTTTTTAATTAAGAAATGGTTTAACGCGGGTATCAAGCTTATTCAATATATTTTACAAAAGTTCCAAATTTCATAATTTAATTTTTGATTTCCGAATTAATTATTATTAATTCTTAACCCATAATTATTTTGATAATAATTTTATGCCGATTATTGTATTTTTGTCGCTCATTATCAAAAATGTGCCGCATCACGAATGAGAAAATATTTAAACCATAAGATTTTTGAAATAATATCTGAAATAGCATACCGGGAAAAAACAGCCGCATATGTTGTAGGAGGTTATGTTCGCGACAGCCTGTTGAATAGAAAAAGCAAGGACATTGATATAGTCGTGGTTGGCAGCGGTATTGAAATTGCAAAAAAAATTGCGGCATTATCAGGTAAAAATACCAAAGTAAATATATTTGAGAATTTTGGCACTGCCATGATTCGTTCAGGAAATTATGAAATCGAGTTTGTAGGGGCCAGGAAAGAATCATATCGCCGAAATTCACGCAAGCCTATAATAGAAAACGGAACATTGGAAGATGACCTGTTGCGGCGCGATTTCACAATAAATACTCTTGCCATTAGCCTGAATAAAAATGATTATGGAACACTTATCGATACATTTAATGGCGTGGACGATTTGCAGAATGGGATAATCCGTACGCCAACAAACCCTTCTGTTACTTTTTCCGATGATCCTTTAAGGATGATGCGCGCCATTCGTTTTTCAACCCAACTGAACTTTACCATCGAACCTGCTACGCACAATGCTGTCTTTGAAAATAAAAACCGCATAGGTATTGTTTCTACCGAACGGATTGTTGATGAAATAAATAAAATTATAATGGCCGATGTACCTTCGAACGGATTTAAATTGCTCGATGAAACAGGCTTATTAGAAATTATTTTCCCGGAACTGCACAATTTAAAAGGCATTGATACTCGTAATGGGGCAATGCACAAAGAAAATTTTTTACACACGCTCCAGGTTCTTGATAACATTTCGCAAAAGTCCGGCAATTTATGGTTGCGATGGGCTGCTATTCTTCACGATATTGCAAAGCCATATACAAAACGTTTTATGCCAGAAACCGGCTGGACTTTTCATGGCCATGATTTCATGGGAAAAAAAATGGTGCCTGAAATATTTCGGAAATTCAAAATGCCATTAAATGAGAAGATGAAATTTGTACAGAAAATGGTCGGATTACATTTACGGCCAATTGTTTTAGTCCAGGAAGAAGTTACAGATTCTGCCGTACGAAGGCTATTATACGAGGCTGGTGATGACATTGAAGAATTAATGCTGCTCTGCGAAGCCGATATTACTTCAAAAAACGAAAACCTGAAATCAAAATACCTTTCCAATTTTAAGCTTGTAAGAAAAAAGCTTAAGGAAATAGAGGAAAAAGATGCTGTCCGTAATTTTCAACCGCCTATCGATGGCAAAGAGATTATTGAAACTTTTGGCCTGCCGCCAAGCAAAATAATCGGAGATATTAAAAGCGCCATTAAAGAAGCTGTGCTTGAGGGTATCATCCCAAACAATCATGATGATGCCTTCAGATATATGATAACTAAGGCAAAAGAATTGGGCATAGTGCCTGTAAAAAATTAATGTGCCGCAACAGATTCAAAAGTTGGTTTATAATACCTAACAAATAGTTTTATATCAATTTAATAATTTTCAGCTCTAAAAACTTTTATTCTTCTCACTTGAAAAGCATTTCCAATAATAAACAGAAGAAATTCAATATGCAATTGTTAGATAAATGCAATGTTAAAAAATTCACTTTATTTAACAATTTTAATTTAAAAGATATTCTGCTTTATAATTAAATTTGACATTGAAAACAAATTGTTTTACAATTTTCTGTTTTTAAAGAAAGAGGTAATAATAAAGTTTTCAATGAAGTTTTAGGTTAATTTTAGGGTTTTGGGGTCGGAGAGTTTTCTCCGGCCTTTTTTATGATTATTGATAATGTTGCAAAAAATAGTTGGTGCTTTTTAAAATGAATTTATTAAAATTTTCAATCACCAATTTCTACTTTGTAGAACTGTCCGGGAAAACAACAAAAAAATTGAAGCAAGGCCGGCAAAATAAATTATATCGCGCGAATCGATTACTCCGCGGCTAATAGATTTGTAGTGTTCATTAATTCCCAAAAAAGTTAAAAATGTATCATGCATCGAAAATACAGGTAGGGCGGCCAGCAAATCGAAACCAATATAAAAAACCGCCGATAGTATTACTGACAATACAAATGCTACAATTTGGTTATCGGTTATTGATGAGGTAAAAATACCAATTGCTGCATAAATGGCAGCTAAGAAAAATAACGCTAAAAATGAACCCCATGTTCCGCCAGTGTCAATATTACCGATAGGATTACCCAAATGATAAACGGAATAAAAGAAAATTAATGTCGGTATCAACGACAGCAACACAAGTAAAACAGCGGCAAAATATTTTGCCAAAATCACCTGTATTTCAGTTAGTGGACGTGTTATGAGCAATTCCAACGTGCCTGTTTTCTTCTCTTCTGAAAACATACGCATTGTTACAGCGGGTACCAGGAAAAGAAAAACCCATGGAGATATGACAAAAAAAGATTCTAAAGTGGCATAACCATTATCGAAAATATTGAACGAGCCCGGGAAAACCCATAAAAATAGGCTATTCGCCAGTATAAACACAATTATAACAAAATAACCTGTTATTGAACCGAAAAAATGCCCGATTTCTTTACGCAATAAACTAAGCATAATTAAAATATTATGAAATATAGCAGCCAAAGTTAATTGTTTTTGATATAAAATAATGTCTAACCTAACTATCATTACTAATCAGGATGACAATTATTCTTTTAAAGATTTAATTTAGTAATATTGCTATCCAACATATAATTTGTAAATTCATTTTTTATAAAATTATTTTCCCGAATTGAAAGAACAGCTATATTTGGAAAAACATTTTAAAGTAAATGCAATCATCGAAATAAGTTTATAAATGAAAATTAAACAAGTTCTGGGAATTGATGTTGGAGGCTCAGGAATTAAAGGGGCAATAATAGCCACTAAAACAGGGACACTTCTGACTGACAGGTTTCGGATTCCTACTCCATCGCAAGCTACGCCTGAGCATGTGTCTGAAATTATTAAGCAAATTGCCGACCATTTTAATTGGAATGGCGCCATTGGCATTGGATTTCCGGCAGTTGTTCAAAACGGGATAGCAAAAACCGCCGCCAATATCGATAAAAGTTTTATTGATACCGATATTGAAAATTTAATAGCAAAAAAAACAGGTTGCCAGGTAAAAGTTTTAAACGATGCTGATGCAGCTGGATTTGCTGAAATGAAATTTGGCGCCGGAATGAATAATAAAGGCGTAGTTATTATTATTACCGTTGGAACCGGCATAGGCACGGCAATTTTTACAAAAAGAAAATTGTTGCCAAATACTGAACTGGGGCATATTTTTATGAAAGAAAACCGCGAAGCGGAGCAATTTACTTCCGATGCAACGCGCCAAAAGAACAACTTGTCGTGGAAAGATTGGGCTATAAGGTTTGACGAATATTTAAATTACATGGAACAACTGTTCTGGCCCGATTTATTTATTGTCGGGGGCGGGGCGAGTAAAAGCGAAATTAAATTTTCCCAATATTTAACGGTCAAAACAAAAGTTGTTCCCGCACAATTATTAAATCATGCAGGAATAATAGGCGCTGCATTATTTGCCGGCAAAACCATAAACAAACAATTAAACGGCTTGTAGTATTTCCTTAGTATTTAGCAATAAACGTAATATCACAAATGAGCCATTTGCTCTGAGTTTACAAAATGATGATTGGATCTTCAACCTGAAAAATAAAATTGAAAAATTTTTAATAATTGATTAAATTTATAAATATAATTTTCAAAATTTATTTTGATTTCTAACCTGCATTTTATTATAAACAAACTTCAACATATAAAATAAAATAATGAAACATGAAGATTTTGAAGTAAAAGTGTTAGGAAAAGCTGCAATTAAATCGCCATTGAAATTATCCACGAGAAAAGGCGATGATGTTTACGAATATATTAAAGATACAGACAGGATACTTTATAATGCAACGCTGGAAAATTTCATCAATTGCAAAGAAAACAACATAATACCCGTTTCATTTGAACAAGCCGGGCCTCGTGAATTTATGTATTTCGAACCTGCCAAAACAAAAGTTGCCATAGTAACCTGCGGCGGGCTATGCCCTGGCCTGAACAATGTAATCCGCAGCTTGTTCAACCAGTTATTTTACAGGTACGGCGTAAAAAGAATTATTGGCATCCAATATGGCTTCGAAGGTTTTATCCCTTCCTATAATCATGAAATAATTGAGCTAACGCCGCAATTGGTAGAAAATATACATCTTACAGGAGGCACGATTCTTGGAACGTCGCGGGGCAACCAGGATATAGGCCGGCTTGTAGATACTTTGGAAATACAAAATATAAATATTCTTTTTTGCATCGGCGGCGACGGAACTTTGCGCGGGGCAAATGCTATAAGTGAAGAAATCTCTAAGCGGAACCTTAAAATTTCTGTCGCAGGTATTCCAAAAACAATTGACAATGATATTAGCTTTATTGAAAAATCTTTTGGATTTGAAACGGCCTTTACCATTGCAAATGATATTATACGCAATGCCCACAATGAAGCAATAGGAGCATATAATGGCATTGCTTTAATAAAGCTTATGGGACGCGATTCAGGATTTATAGCCGCAAATGCTGCACTCTCTATCCAGGAAGTAAATTTTGTTATTGTCCCGGAAATGGAGTTTGATTTATACGGGCCGCACGGCTTTTTAAAAGTGTTGCGTAAAAGGCTTGAAGAACGCCACCATGCACTGGTGGTAGTTGCAGAAGGCGCAGGACAATATTTTTTCGATGCCTCGCACCCTGAAGCCGACAAATCGGGTAATATTAAACATAAAGACATCGGTTTGTACCTGAAAGAT
>CAWEFA010000048.1:0-32924 GCA_963808135.1 uncultured Bacteroidota bacterium | reverse complement strand
TAAATTATAAACATTTTTAATAATTCCTAATTTATATCTGATGAACATAACCATACAAAACACTGATGAACTCAATGCAACGCTGAAAATTCAACTAAATAAAGATGATTATGAGGAACGCGTAACGAAAGTGCTGAAAGACTATCGCCGTAAAGCCAATATTCCTGGTTTTCGTCCCGGCAACGTGCCTATTTCTTATATTAACAAAATGTACTATAAACCGGTATTGGCCGAAGAAATAAACAAACTTGTAAGCGAAAAAATAACCGAATATCTCAAAACGGAAAAAATCCAGGTTTTAGGCGATCCACTGCCAAATGAAACCGAGAACAAGCCTTTTGATTGGGATAACGATAAGGATTTCGAATTTATCTTCGATTTAGGCATTGCGCCAACTTTTGAAATAAACATTAATAAAAAAAATAAAATCAAATTTTATGAAATAGAATTGGAAGAAAGTATGATTGAAAACTATATCAATACTTATACGAAGCGATATGGACGATATAAGGAAACAGATATTATTGATGAAAACGAAATGGTAAAAGGCGACCTTGTGCAGGTTGACAGCGAGGGGAAAATTCTCGAAAATCCGTTTTCAGTTACAGATGCTTCAATTTATCTTGAACTTTCAAAAGATGAAAATGAAAAGAAAGCTTTTAAAGGCGCTAAAGCTGGGGATATTGTAAAGTTCGACCTGAAAAAAGCTTTTCCTGATGATCGTGAAATTACCAATATTCTTAAAACATCTGCTGATAAAATAGTAAACCTCGGGCCATTATTTCAATTTACTATAAAATCCATATTAAAATTTGAAAAAGCAGAAATTGACCAGGAATTGTTCAACAAAATATATGGCGAAAACAAAGTAAATTCAATGGAAGAATTCAGAAATAAAATAACTGCCGAAATTACCGAATCACTGAAACGGGAGTCGGATTATAAATTTCAAATTGACGCACGTGAATTTATCCTAAAACAATTGAAACTGGAGCTTCCGGTAGCATTTCTTAAAAAATGGATAAAAGCGGTTAATACAAACAAATTTACTGATGAACAAATTGAGAAAGAATTTTCCGGCTTCGAAGAGAACATGAAATGGCAATTAATTAAAAATAAAATTTTAAAAGATAACAATATTGAAGTTCCTGAAGATAGTGTAATTGAATATGCTAAAGAAATCACACGCAACCAGTTCAGTATGTATGGAATCAATAATGTGCCGGATGAACAAATCGACACATATGCTGTTTCATTATTAAAAAAAGAAGACGAAGTGCATAATATAGTTGAGAAATTAAGAGAAGACAAAGCCATTGAATTTATTAAAGAACAAGTAACACTTGAAAACAAACAGGTAAAGAAAGAGGAATTCAGTAAACTTTTTACCTGATAATGAGTCATTAATTTCTACAATTCAAATTAAAATGCTATGATATATTATGTAGCTTTTTCATAACTTTACCATTAAATGAACTACCCCGCAGCAGAGCTGCGAGGTATCAAAGAAAATACAACAATGGAGTTTGCATAGCAAACCTATTATTTGATTTTACCCCGTAGCAGAGCTACGAGGAATTCTTTTGATTAAACGGAACTTTAAAGATTTTAATTCAATAGGTTCAATTTATTTGGCTCTTATTTTATAAAAATTAGATTTTTGCATTCAATATAGACAATTTTAATATTTAGCAACTATGGACTATAAACAGGATTTCGAAAAATTTGCCCGAGGCAAAATGGGCATCAGTAGTTTAACTTTACATAAATTCGGCACTTTTTACGATAACTACATTTCGCCTACAATTATTGAAGAACGCCAGTTAAACATTGCAACAATGGACGTTTTTTCGCGACTCATGATGGACAGGATAATATTCCTCGGGCTACCGATTGACGATTATGTTGCCAATATAATCCAGGCCCAGCTTCTTTTCCTCGATTCTGTGGACACCAATAAAGATATTCAAATATATTTTAATACTCCCGGGGGAGCGGTTCATGCAGGTTTAGGCATTTACGATACCATCCAGTTTGTAAACAGCGATGTTGCTACTATTTGTACCGGTATGGCAGCTTCAATGGGCGCAATTTTGCTTGCTGCAGGTAAAGCGGGCAAGCGTTCAGCCCTTAAGCATGCACGCGTAATGATTCACCAACCTATGGGAGGCGTTCAGGGTCAAGCCACTGATATTGAAATCACTGCCCGCGAAATACAAAAGTTGAAAAAAGAATTATATGAAATTTTAGCTTTGCACACGGGTAACCCTTATAAACGTATTGAAAAGGACTCTGACCGCGACTATTGGATGACAGCCGAAGAAGCCAAAGAATATGGAATGATTGATGAAATATTGGACCGTAAAAAAATTCAGCCAAAAAATAATGAAGGAATCTGAAAATAAATGTTCTTTCTGCGGAAGGAACAAAAAGGATGTTAATTTACTTATTACAGGCTTAAATGCTCAAATCTGCGACGCTTGCGTTTCACAGGCTGCCGAAATTATAAGCGATGAATCGCGTACACATAAACATTTTGACTTTTCGAAAATAAAACTCCTTAAACCTTCTGAAATTAAGAAGTTCCTCGATCAATATGTTGTGGGACAGGATGAAGCTAAGAAATATCTTTCTGTTGCAGTTTACAATCATTATAAGCGACTTGTACATGTGAGCCGGAAAGGAGATGCAGATATTGAAATTGAAAAGTCGAATATACTTCTGGTTGGTGAAACCGGCACGGGCAAAACTTTATTGGCACGGACGATTGCAAAAATGCTCCATGTCCCTTTTACAATTGTCGATGCCACAGTTCTCACAGAAGCAGGTTATGTAGGCGAGGATGTTGAAAGCATTTTAACACGTCTTTTGCAGGCAGCCGATTATAGCACCGAAGCTGCAGAAAAAGGGATCGTTTTCATAGACGAAATAGATAAAATTGCACGAAAAGGCGATAACCCTTCAATTACCCGCGATGTTTCCGGCGAAGGTGTACAACAAGGTTTACTGAAACTGCTCGAAGGAAGTATTGTTAATGTCCCGCCACAAGGAGGCCGTAAACATCCTGAACAAAAATTGATCCCAGTTGATACAAAAAATATTCTTTTTATATGCGGCGGCGCTTTCGAAGGCATTGAAAGAAAAATTGCGATACGCCTGAACACACAAGTTGTTGGTTACGATGCAGCCCGTAAAAAAGACCATCTCGATAAAAATAATCTTCTTCAATATATTGCACCCCAGGATTTACGTGCATATGGACTTATTCCTGAAATAGTAGGCCGTTTACCGATTGTAACTTACCTTTGCCCTCTGGATAAAGCAACACTCCGGCGTATACTCACTGAACCCAAAGACTCAATTGTTAAACAATACATGAAACTTTTCGAAATGGACAAAATAAAGCTTCATTTTGAAGATGATGTGTTGGATTATATTGTTGATAAAGCTATAGAATTCCGTTTAGGCGCACGCGGATTACGCTCAATTTGTGAAGCTATTATGATAGATGCCATGTATGAGATGCCATCGAAAGAAATTATGGAAATTAATATTTCTGAAGATTATGCCCGTGAAAAGCTCGAAAAGGCAAACCTGGGCAGGCTAAAAGCAGCATAATTTATTAATAGCAAGTTAATTTTCAAAAATGATAATATAAAAGAATGAGTGTTTGAATTACTTCTTTACAACAGCAAATATTTTCTTTATTTTTTCAGTGATTTCAGAAATTCCAATTGGCTTTATCATATAAGCCAGCACTCCAAGCTCAAATGCTTTTCGTTCGCTTTCCTTATCCATCTTGGCAGTTAGCATTATAACTGGTATATTTGCCGCTGCTTTAATTTCTTTTTTCTTTTCTAAAAAATGAAAACCATCCATACCCGGCATCATTAAATCCAGAATAATAAGATCCGGAATATCTTTTTGTAATCGTTTTAACGCTGTTTTTGCATCCTCACAAATAAAAACTTCATATCCTTCATCCATTAATATACTTTCATAAAGTATATTATTTGTTGAGGAATCGTCTATTAACATTATCGAATGCTTATTTTTCTGACTCATCATATTTGGTAACCTTTAATTCTTAAACAAAATTGTAAGCAACAAATGTAATATTTTTATTGAATTTAAATAATTATTTACAAATCAACAAATAATTGGATAAATTAATTTCTTGATATTCGTAAATTTTGCCAATAATAATAAATTTTTTAAGCATTCATCAATGACACATTAAAACTATTTATTTATGAGTTTTATCAGGAAAAATTATAAATTTCTATTTCAATAGAGATAAAATTTTCCTGATTAAGGATTTTAATTAGATAATACTATTGATGGCTTATCTAAGTATAATTCGTAATAGCTATTTGACAGAAATTTACTTGTATTTAAAAAGATTACCGGTTCTCCTTTATGAATTAAAACAGATTCGCGAAAATTATTGTTTTGCTTTCCTGACGAATTATAAAACGGATACGATAATATGTCGTCTAATTTGATTACTTCAATCACCTCATCAATCTCAATACCAGTAAGTTCAATCTTATTGTTATTTTTAATTTCAACTATAAGTATTTTGGAATAGGATGTGTTTTCCATATCTTGCGCTAAACCAAGATTTCTTTTTATATCAAGAAGGGGGATTAACGCACCTTCATAACTAAACATAGCTTTTTGGTAAGGCGCGAGAGAAGGTATATTTATTATTTTAGGTTTATCGATAATATTCGATACAATACTTGTGCGAATAGCAAACTTCCTATTGCTAATTTTGAAGATCAAACATTTTGCAAGTTTCATAACAACACTTTTTAAGGTTTAATTTAAATTTTTTCGTATTACTCAAAATTAATTTTTATAACCCTAGCTTACAAAGAATGTAACATGCGATACCTAATAAAATAGTATGATAAAGTTTAGCGGTTAAAATGATTTAAATAAGGGAAAATACCTGTATATATCATACAAATATTAATCGGAAGGCCTGAAGCGGTGAATTATATTCAGTGCAAAATGTTTTAATGAAAATTTTATACGATTTTCAAAAGTTTAAACCATAGATAATATTTTGTTTATTTCATTCAGTTCTTCATTATTAAAATCGAGCTTTTTCAATGCGAGGATACAATCGGTAAGCTGTTCAATTTTACTTGCCCCGATTAGCACCGAAGTTATTCTTTGATCTTTCAGAAGCCATGCTAATGCTGTTTGGGCAAGCGACTGGCCGCGGTTTTTAGCAATTTTATTTAATTTTTCAGCTATTGTGATTTTTTCATCAGTAATTTGCTCAGGCCTCAAAAATCCATGGGCTTTGGAAACCCTTGATCCTTCCGGTATCCCTTTTAAATATTTGTCCGTTAAAAGCCCTTGTGCCAAAGGAGAAAAGGCAATACAGCCCGCACCGTTTTTTTCAAGTACATCCAATAAGCCTTTTTCTACCCATCTTTCAAACATCGAGTATTTTGCCTGGTGGATAAGGCATGGGGTTCCAAGGCTTTTAAGAATATTTACTGCTTTTTCAGTGAGTTCGGCGCTATAATTTGAAATGCCTGCATATAAAGCTTTCCCCTGGCGCACGATTAAATCGAGCGCATACATGGTTTCTTCCAACGGTGTTTCAGGGTCGGGGCGATGTGAATAAAAAATATCGACATAATCAATTTTCATGCGTTTCAGGCTTTGATCGAGGCTGGCAACAAGATATTTTTTTGAGCCCCATTCGCCATAAGGGCCCGGCCACATATAATACCCGGCTTTTGTGGAAATTATAAGTTCGTCGCGATAAGGCTTTAAATCTTTTTCCATTATTGAACCGAATGTTTCTTCTGCCGAACCCGGAGGCGGGCCATAATTATTGGCAAGATCGAAATGCGTTATTCCAAAATCAAAAGCTCTGCGTACTATTTCACGGCAATTTTCAAAAACATCGACACCGCCAAAGTTATGCCACAAGCCTAACGAAATAGCAGGAAGTTTTATCCCGCTATTACCGCACCTTCTATAAATCATATTTTCATACCTGTCTGATTTTGTTATATAATCCATAAACATTTTTTTTATTTTAATTTAAACTTTATAACAAATGAATTTTTTAAATATAAGATTTTGCTGTTAAAATTAAATAAAATCAAAAGATAATGATGTCAATTAATAATTAAAATTGAAGGCAGAACTTAAATTGTAAATAATAAAAATCTTCTCGATCTTTAGAAAATAAATTATCTAAATCCTGACTTATGAAGCCAAACGGGGAATTTCGCAAAAGCCTGAACCTTTTCGATGCAACATCAATTGTAATTGGCTCGATGATAGGTTCGGGCATATTTATAGTTAGCGCCGATATAGCACGAAATCTGGGGTCGCCTGGCTGGCTACTTGTAGTATGGATTATTTCGGGCGTTATGACGGTTTTTGCCGCTACCAGTTTCGGCGAACTTGCCTGTATGATGCCACATGCGGGAGGCATTTACGTTTATCTTCGCAACGCTTATTCCCCTTTATTCGGTTTTCTTTACGGATGGACATTGTTTCTTGTTATCCAAAGCGGAACAATAGCTGCTGTTGCTATGGCTTTCGGGAAATATTCCGGTGTCATGTTTCCATGGATTTCAGAAAAAAATTTCCTTTTTCACTTTTGGATATTTAAATTTAATACAACCCAACTGGTTGCCATACTTTCTATTCTTCTGCTGACTTTTATAAATAGCCGGGGAATTAAAGAAGGGAAACGTGTCCAGAATGTATTCACTTTTTCAAAAATTTTTATTTTACTGTTGTTTATTATAATCGGTATTGCCTTTTCCAAACTAAAACCCGGCAATTTTTGGCAACCATCGCAATGGCAGAACGGCAAAGAATTTCCAATAAGCGGTTTGGCTTTGGTAGCAGCAATCGGGGTAGCTATGGTAGGCTCATTGTTTTCAGCCGATGCCTGGTACGATATTACTTTTGCATCAGGCGAGGTTATTAACCCTAAAAAGAACATACCGTTAAGCCTGTTTCTCGGAACTATTGTAGTTAGTGTTTTATATATAATTATAAACATTGTTTATATATTAATTTTACCATTGAAAGGTGTTCCTGATGGAGTTTCTGTTGTTGCACGGGGTATTCAGTTTGCATCGGAAGACAGGGTTGCCACTGCCGCTATGTATCAAATTTTAGGAAATAATGCGGCATTGTTAATGGCTGTGATAGTTGTAATTTCAACTTTTGGATGTAATAATGGAATAATTTTATCCGGTGCACGGATTTACTACGCAATGGCCAAGGATAATCTTTTTTTCAGAAATGTAGCCAATCTCAATCACAAAGGCGTTCCTGCCGCAGGGCTTTGGCTACAGGCGATTTGGTGCGCTGTCCTTTGTTTATCCGGCACTTATAGCCAATTGCTCGACTATGTAATTTTCGCCGCCCTTATTTTCTTTATGCTTACTATTTTCGCAATTTTTATATTAAGATATAAATGGCCTGAAAAAGAAAGACCATATAAAGCATTTGGATATCCAGTAATTCCAGCTTTATATATTTTTCTTTGCCTTATAATTGAAATGGTTTTATTTATTTACAAACCAAAATATACCTGGCCGGGAATGATTATTGTGTTATCGGGCGTCCCGGTATATTTTTTATGGAAATTTATAGGGAAGCACAAAAAAAATAATTAAACATTAAACCTTATATGAAGGATATCGCCATCATTTACAATATAATTTTTCCCTTCGATAAATAACTTGCCTTTCTCTTTACAGGCATGTTCTGAGCCTAAAGTTACAAAATCGTTATATTTCATAACTTCTGCACGGATAAAGCCGCGTTCGAGGTCGCTATGGATTACCCCGGCAGCCTGCGGTGCAAATGTGCCCCTTTTAATTGTCCAGGCTTTTATTTCTTTCGGGCCAACGGTAAAAAACGAAATAAGGTTTAAAAGAGAATAAGCCGATAGAATCATTCTATTTACGCCAGGTTCGTTTAGGCCAAGGTCCTTTATGAATGCCATAATACTTTCATCATTTTCCAGTTCAGCTATCTCTGCTTCCAGCTTTCCTGCAATTATCAGAATTTCTGTTTGTTTTCCCTGTAAATAATTTTTCACCTTTTCGGTATATTTATTTCCTGTTAAAGCAGATTTTTCATCTACATTGCATACATAAATAACGGGTTTTACCGTGAGCAAAAACATATCATCTAAAAACTTGTGGTCGTTTTTGTCAATAGGAATATCGCAGACGTTTTTAAAATTACTGATTTCACCATGCAAATGTTTTAATACTTCTATTCCTTTTTTTGCTTCTTTATCGCCAGCTTTAAGCGCTTTTTCAAGTCTTTGTAATTTTTTTTCTATCGATTCTGTATCTTTTACCTGGAGTTCAAAATCGATGGTTTCAATATCGCGCACCGGATCAATAGAACCTTCGATATGGGGTAAATTCTCATCGTCAAAACATCTTAAAACATGAATAAGCGCATCGGTATTGCGGATGTCGCTTAGAAATTTATTGCCAACGCCTTCTCCTTTATTTGCGCCTTTTGTTAAACCCGGAATATCTATAATTTCAACCGTGGCCGGCACAATTTTTTCAGTAGGCTGGAGTTTTTCCAGTTCCTTTAATCTCGCATCGGGAACATTTATAATTCCCAAGTTCGACTTGCTGGAACTAAAAGCATAATTTGAAATTTCTGCTTTATTAACCGACATGCAATTAAATAGCGTTGTTTTCCCAACATTGGTCAAACCTATTATACCACATTGTAATCCCATAATTGTTTATAACAAATGAATAAATAATTAAACCAATAAACCAGTCAACAAAAATAAAAGAACTTCATCACATAAAACTTTAAGCTAATAAATTTGATTTTGGTCAAATATTAAAATGAATAAAATTAGGATGTTTTTGACAATAATCATGTTCATTAAAATATTCTTCTTTTATTTAATGCAATTTGATATGCTTCGGCATTTTGATTATGTTGAACAAGGGTTTTGGCGAACACATGATAGCCTGAAAAATCGGGTTTGGCGCAGAAATAAAGGTAACTATGCTTTTCATAATTTAATACGGCCTCAACTGCTTTTATGTTGGGCATTGAAATCGGGCCTGGCGGCAATCCTGTATTTAAATAGGTGTTATAAGACGAAATTATTTCAGTGTATTTGCGTAATATCCGTTTAAGGCCAAAATTACCCGTAATAAATTTAATTGTTGGATCGGCTTGCAGCGGCATGTTCCTTTTTAGCCTGTTCATATAAACCCCTGCAATAGCAGGATATTCAAAGCTAATGTTTGTTTCATCAGAAATAACTGATGCAAGAATTATAACCTGGATATCCGTGAGCCCAATTTTATCGGCCATTTTTTGCCTTGTATCATTCCAAAACTTTTTGTACTCGATGTTCATCCGTTTGAAGAATTTTTCAGCTGAAGTATTCCAGAGAAATTCATAAGTATTTGGTAAAAACATCGATAATATTGTTTGCCTGTTAAATCCGAACGATGAAAGGTATTTATCATCAGTTAACAGGTTTGTAATTGATAAGGAGTCGGCTTCAATATGTGCGGCAACATTTCCGGCCAGCTGATAAACATTTCTTATATTATTTAATGAAAGCCTTACCGGTTCCTGTTTTCCTGTGCGTAAAATGCCAATTAATTCATTGTTGCTCATACGGTTTTTTAATTTATAACGCCCGGGTTTAATATGTCCTGCATATTTTTTCCTTTCGGCAAGCCATTCGAATGAACTTCGGTTTACTATATAATTGTTTTTGTACAAAATACGGCACACGTCATCTATATCCGAACCGGTTGGTATATATAAATATGCACTTTGATGAACGCCTATTATCACATTTGGCACATAAATTTTTCGCAAGGTATTATATAACAACAAAACAATATTTATAAGTATGATAATTGCCAATAAAGCAAAAGTCTTCTGGAAAAAATTTAATCTTATAAAATATTTCTTCATTATTATTTTGTTAAAAATTACAGTTGGTTATGGTCTTTTGGGCAAATTTCAGATTAATAAAGTTATATTTGAAAGCTAAAGATAGATTAATACATGCACGATAAAGCAACAAATTCAAGAGATTATTTTTCATTAAAAGTTCAGCCGAATTAAATTAAAGCTGGCAAAATTATTCAAATGTCTTTATTCCTGTATTAATAAATAAATAAAATTTTCTAATTTTATATAAATATAGTTTTACTGAAAATCATACATAAACATAATTTACAAAATATGGATATTGATATTGTTTATAACTTATTCAGTAACCTTCATAATGATAATTTGAGTTTCATTTACCAGGGAAATTTCAATGACGAAATCACTGAACGGATTATTGATATAAGCGAAACAAATATTATGAATATGCATGAGCAGGGCAAAATCAACAATAAAGTTTCGTTTTTATTGGCCGAATGCTTTCAGAACGTAATAAGGCATGGCGAAAACATTAACGCTCAAAATAAATCGGCAACCACGTCCGGTATTTTTATTACACGTAACATTGGCAAATCATATTATATTTCATCGGCAAATCTTATAGAAAATAAATTCGTCAGGGTATTAAAGTCAAAAATTAACCAAATCAATAACCTCAGCCCTGAAAAATTAAAAGAAATGTATATTAAAATGCTTACCAAAAATGAGTTTTCAAACAAAGGCGGAGCAGGGCTTGGGCTAATAGAAATGGCCAGAAAATCGGGACAGAAGCTCGATTTTGAATTCGAAACCGTTGATAAAGAAAATTCTTTCTTCTACCTCCAGATAAAACTTGAGAACCTGGAAGATGCTATTAACCGGCACAATGATGTCAATGTTAAGGTTGCAAAAGAGTTTCACCACTTAATGTCGGCTGATAATATTTTTATTATCCACAAGGGCGACTTTTCCCAGCATACGATAATACCTATCTTGCGGATGATTGAAGACAACCTTTATGTTAACACGGAAAAGAATACGTTTAAAAAGAAGATATATCATAAACTGGTGGAGATTTTACAAAATGTCAGCAAACATGCATTTGAACTAAACGGTATCCGGGAAGGCATATTTTTAATGGGCAAACAGGATGAGAAATACCTAATAGGGACCGGAAATTATATTAAAAATTCCATGATAGGCCCTTTAAGCAAACATATCGACAATCTCAATATCCTGAATAAAGACGAATTACTTCAATTGTACAAATATACTTTACATTTAGGAACAACAACAATGAAAGGGGATGCCGGCTTAGGTCTTATTGATATTGCCAGGGACAGCTTGGAAACAATAAAATACAAATTCACCAAAATAAACGACGATTACAGTTTTTATGCTTTTCATTCAACAATTTAACGCCACAGCAATTTTAGAAAGTTGTTGATAATAAGTTTAATTGTAACGCTTAAACAAATAAATTCATTATAATATGTCAATTAAACAATTGTCTATTTTTCTGGAAAATAAATCAGGAAGGCTCACCGAAGTATTGGAAACATTGAGCGATGTAAATAACCATATAGCAGCTATGAGTATTGCAGATACATCGGAATACGGTATTTTAAGGCTCATTGTGTCGGATCCTTTGGAAGCGCTGAAGCTTTTAAAAGCAAAGGATTTTAGCGTCAACCTTACTGATGTTATCGGTATTGAAACTCCCATTGAGGCTGGTTCATTTGCAAAAGTGCTAAAATATTTTTCTGAAGAGCATATCAGCATTGAATATATGTATGCATTTGCTTACCATGAAAAAGGCATAATTGTAATGCGAACTGATGACAGGCAAAAAGCTTTCAAAATAATTGAAGAAAAAAATCTTAAGATGGTAACGCAGAAAGATATTTTTTAGTTAAAGCTTACTATCAAAATAGAAAAAAGAGCTTATTGAAAATTTTATCATTTTAAAGAATTATGTATTGGAATAAAAAATTTGAGTGCATGAACCGCGATGATATGCGGGAATGTCAGAGCAAACGGCTCATTGACACCATACACCGCGTATATCATAATGTGCCGGCTTACTGGCAAAAAATGAAACAAATTAATTTACTACCTGAAGATATTAAAAGTGTTGACGATCTTTCGAAATTGCCATATACAACAAAACAGGACCTGCGCGATAATTATCCGTTTGAAATGTTTGCAGTGCCTTTATCGGATATTGTGCGCATACACGCATCTTCTGGCACTACCGGAAAACCTACGGTAGTCGGCTATACAAAAAATGACCTTGATATTTGGAGCGAAGTCGTTGCACGCACGCTTACAAGCGCAGGCGCGCACCTTCACGATATTGTTCATGTAGCTTATGGTTATGGACTTTTCACCGGAGGACTCGGGTTGCATTATGGCAGTGAAAAAATCGGCGCTACCGTAATTCCTATTTCCGGGGGCAATACGCAAAGGCAAATTCAGTTAATGCATGATTTCGGAAGCACGGTTCTTGCCTGTACCCCTTCTTATGCACTTTTCCTGGCCGAAGCAATAGATGAAAGCCCATATAAACGCGAACAGCTAAAACTCCGGGTTGGCGTATTTGGCGCCGAACCATGGACTGAAATAATGCGCCAGGAAATTGAAGCCAAGCTCAGAATAAAAGCAATAGATATTTATGGTTTAAGTGAAGTTATTGGGCCTGGCGTGTCCAGTGAATGTGAATACCAGTGCGGGCTTCATGTTTTTGAAGATCATTTTATCCCTGAAATTATCAATCCCGATACATTAGAAGTAATGCCCAAAGGTGAAAAAGGCGAATTGGTTTTTACCTGCATTACGAAAGAAGCGCTTCCGCTTATCCGATACCGTACCCGCGATATTACCCGGCTTATTTATGAGCCATGCAAATGTGGCCGAACCCTTGTTCGTATGGAAAAATGCAGCGGCCGTAGCGACGATATGCTTATTATCCGCGGAGTAAACGTATTCCCGTCACAAATTGAAGAAATACTTTTGCATATCGAAGGCATCCATCCCCACTATTTAATTACAGTCGACAGGGTAAATAATCTTGATCAAATGCACGTTCAGGTTGAAGTTGAACAAGAATTTTTTAGCGACCGGATCAGTGAATTGCAGGTTATGAGCAAAAAAATTCAACAAAGCCTTGAAAGCACACTTGGAATCAGTATTGATGTAAAACTTGTAGAGCCCAAATCTATTACACGAAGCGAAGGGAAAGCCATACGCGTAATAGATAAACGAAAATTGGTTTAAAATGCGTTTGATGAAGAAGGTTTCTTATAATTAAATTTGAAATCAATTATTGAAACATGTATTTTAATAAATTCAGCTTAAACCAATAAGCTAATAGTACAATTTATAAAAATGGGTTATTTACAGAGCGAAACACCAATTCCCCGGGAAATAGTTGATAATGCAATAAAAGAATGTGGAATTTTAAAAATAGGAACAGCTTCAATACGTGAAGTAGTGAGGCTTATAAATATTATTGAAAGAGAATCGGGGCAAAAGTTTATCCGCATGGAAATGGGCGTACCCGGTTTACCGCCTTCGAAAATCGGTGTTGATACGGAAATTGAAGCGCTTAAAAATGGCGTTGCTTCAATATATCCTGAAATTGAAGGTATACAGGAATTAAAGGACGAAGCGTCGCGCTTTATTAAACTTTTTCTGAATTTAAATATCAGCCCTGAAAGCATTATTCCTACGGTTGGCTCGATGCAGGGAAGTTTCGTTGCTTTTATGGTTTCTAACAGAAGATATAAAAATAAAGATTCTACTCTGTTTATCGATCCGGGATTTCCGTTGAACAAACAGCAACATAATATTCTAGGACTAAAATATGAAGCATTTGATGTTTATAACTTCCGGGGAGAAAAACTAAAAGATAAATTGGAATCGTACCTGAATAAAGGGCATTTCTCAACAATTATTTATTCAAACCCCAACAATCCTTCCTGGATGTGTTTTACGGAAAATGAATTAAAAATAATTGGCGAACTGGCTACAAAATACGATGCCATTGTAGTTGAAGACCTTGCTTATTTTGGCATGGATTTCAGAAAGGATTATTCGCTTCCCGGCAATCCTCCTTTTCAACCGACAGTTGCGAGATATACTGAAAATTTCATTTTGCTGGTTTCAAGTTCAAAAATTTTCAGTTATGCAGGCCAGCGTATAGGGCTTATGGCAATTAACGATAAGCTATATTCCCAGGAGTTTCCTGATCTTAAAAGATTTTTCCCTTTTCAAAAATTTGGATTGGCAGTAATACAGGGAGCTATTTATGCGGTATCGGCAGGCGTCAGCCATTCGGCGCAATACGCCCTGGCTGCTATGCTTAAAGCGTTGAATGACGGCAATGTTAATTTTGTTGAAGAATTAAAAGAATATGGCAAAAGGGCTAATATAATGAAAAAGCTTCTTATTGAAAACGGGTTTCAAATTGTTTATGAATATGACATAAATGAAAGAATAGCCGATGGTTTTTATTTTACATTCTCATATCCGGGCATGACGGCTGAAAAATTATTGGAGGAATTGCTTTATTATGGAATAAGCGCCATATCGCTCGATATAACCGGAAGTGAAAGGACAGATGGGTTAAGGGCTTGTGTGTCGCATGTTAATTTAAACCAGATGGAATCTCTTAAAGAACGGCTGAATACATTTCATAGGAATAATAAAAAGTAAGTATTTTATTCAAACCCTATATTTTTTTAAAATTCCTGTAAAATATTTTAAGAAATTGAGATATCTCTACTTGGCAATTAAATTCAAATCGTTCAGTAATTTGTCCCTATACGATTTGCCAATAGGAATGGATTTATTGCCATCAATTGTATTTACAATAACGGAATTATCATCTATTTCTAAAATTGATTCGGTATTAACGATAAATGAACGGTGCACACGAACAAATTTTTGTTCGGGCAATTTTTGTTCCACCCCTTTCATAGTGAAATGTATGGTAAACTTTTCCGAATACGTATTAAAAATGATATAATTTTCGAGCGCTTCAATCCAAAGAATTTCGCTGTATTTAAGTTTAACCAATGAAGAATTTTTCTTAATATACAGTTCGTCTTTGCCGGTGCTGAAGTTAGTCTTTTTTAAACGGTTCATTACTTTATCGACAGCCTTAAAGAAGCGGGCATAAATAACAGGTTTGAGTAAATAATCGGTAACATCATACTCAAATGCATTAAGAGCATATTTTCCTTTGGCTGAGATGATGATTATCTGTGGCAGGTTTTGCAAAGTATCTAAAAAGTCTATGCCGCTCATTTCGGGCATTTCAATATCCAGAAAAATTAAATCAACATTTTCATTTTGCCTTAAATAATTGATAGCTTCAACAGCGGTTGAAAATGAACCTACCAATTTTAGGCTTTCGGTTTTGATAATGTATTCTTCAATTATCCTTCTCGAAAGTTTATCATCATCAATAATTATGCAATCCATCCATTAAATATATACATTCGTCCAAAGTTAATAGATTTTTGTCAAAAATTGCAATTAAATTAAATATTTATATTTTCTTCTTAATTAATAATAGGTTAAGATTCAGATTGTTGCTTTAAAATATTTTCATAATAATATTTTTCAATCATTTCGGCATTTTTCAAAGAATTCTTTAACCAATCGAGCCTGATTTCATTTAATTCATTATCAGGGATTTTCCAGTTGATTGATGATTGCCGCAATTTTAAAGTTATGTAATGAAGTATTATTGCCGCTGATACCGATACATTAAAACTCCCGGTAAACCCGAACATTGGAATTTTAAGAAATTCATCAGCATTTTCTTTAATTGAATCGCTTATTCCCGATAATTCAGTTCCAAAAATAAAAGCAGCTTTTCCTTTATTAAGGTCAAATTCTTCTAAACTTGTATTGCTTGCATATGGCGAGGTAGCAACAATTCGGTAACCTTTATTTTTTAAATCGGCAATTACGGAATTTGTAATGTTTTCCTGTTGGTTGTATTTATAAATATTTAGCCATTGTTCGGAACCAAGTGTAACTTCGGGATTAATTTGATATTTATTTTTGTTTTCAATTATATGAACGTCCTGTATCCCTAAACAATCGCATGTACGTAAAATTGCGCTTGCATTATGTGATTGAAATATTTCTTCAATAACAATGGTGATATATCGTGTCCTGAGCTTCAGGTTATTATTAATTAACTGTATACGATTTGGGTTAATAAAGTTTTCTAAATATCGAATAAGTCCTTCTTTCATTTGCAGATAATTTATTTTAATGGTCGAATAGCCTGTGCCGCAATTGCGGAAGAACACTCATATTCTCTTATTATGAATTTTCGATTTGCGGAATCATGGGTGTTTCATAGAAAGTTTAATAAAAATAAAAAGGGAGTACAACATTTGTACTCCCTTTAAAAAAAAAGATTTTCTTTTACTTTTGAACTGCCTCGGTAAGGTCGCTACCAGCTTTAAATTTAACTACTTTCTTAGCAGCAATCTTGATTTCTTTACCAGTTTGTGGATTTCTTCCTGTCCTGGCGCTTCTTTTAGCAACTGAGAGAGAACCGAAACCTACAAGAGCTACTCTGTCGCCTTTTTTTAATGCGGCGGTTGTAGCTTTAATGTAAGCATCAAGAGCTTTCTTTGAGTCAGCCTTAGTTAATTTAGCTTCTGCAGCAATGGCATCGATAAGTTGTGCTTTGTTCATAACAATAAGTTTTTTAGGGTTAGTAAATTGTTACTTTCAATATATAAGTGCAAATATATAGATTTTCTTGGGTTTTGCAAATTTTAGATAAAAAAAATGTAAGTAAATAGGGCAATCCATGAAATTTAAGTCATAATTAATTGAAACAGAAACTACATAATAAACTATTAAACAATAATATAGTAAGGATGAGTTATGTTAGATACTTGTTAATATTTTTTCGAAAATATTTTATGATGAATTAGAAAATATTACATTTGCAGCCGGAGAAATGGCAGAGTGGTCTAATGCGGCGGTCTTGAAAACCGTTGTTCGGGCGACTGAACCGGGGGTTCGAATCCCTCTTTCTCCGCAATTCTGAACAATTGCCCTATGCAGGGCAATTGTGATTTAAACAACTTGCCAAACTTCTTTTGGCAATTGAATGAAAACACAAACCGGTTAAGCAGTAATGTCCTCAGATCTTCAGGACAATGAAATACTGCATGTTCACAAATAGTATTTGCCTCTCTGGCATATTTACTTCTTTTCTTGATATTCCTTTCTTTTTTATTTAACTTTATGTATAAAGCATAATAAATAAAAACCATATAAAATACTTCTACAACATGAATAAATTTATTTTATTTCATAATATTTCTGACGAAATAGAATTAAAAAGAATATCGGGCGTTACAAAAACGTTGTTGCTTATTTCTGTTTTCGCGTCAATATTATTATCCATATTCGAAGGGTTGGTAAGTTCGGTTCTGCAAATAAGCGATTACATTCTTTGGACATTTACAGGCTTACTTGTAATTATTTATATTATATACAGGTTAAACAAAGTTTCTTTAGCCGGTACCCTTTATGTTGTTTGTCTTTGGATTAGCATGACTTTAATAGCCTGGGTGCATGGCGGGGTTATGGATATTTCCATTGTAACTTATATAATATCTTTGTATACAGCTATACTTATTGCACAACAAGGGCTTGCGCTTTTATTAAGTGTCCTAAGCATTTTTTCGCTTTGGGGCCTTTACTTTGCTGAATACAATCATTCCATTAATCCCTCAAATACACAAATACTTAATTACAGTATTGAATTCACAGTAATTATGATTATAGTTTTTACGCTCATTTTCTTAAACGATCAAAGTTTTAAGCTTGCTTATAAAAGAATTCATAAGGAATACGAGGATCGTTTGAAAGCAGAAAAAAGTGAAAAAATAAGTGAAGAAAAATACAGGACAATTTTTAAAAATATGTTCAATGGGTTCGCCTTGTATGAGTTAGTGTTTGATGATAACGGAAAAACTATTGATATTAAAATACTGGAAGCAAATGAGGCTGCTGCGGGTTATTATAATTACAAGCCCAATGAAGTTATTAACAAAACAATTAAGGAATTAAAGAATTATTTTAATCCCGAAGAACATAAAAACACCATTCATGTTGGAATTACCGGCGAACCGGCAAATTTTGAAAAGTACATTAAAATTACCGATAGATATTTTCGGGTTAATATGTTTTCGCCACAAAAGTTTTGTACAGCTTGCTATTATGGAAGATATAACCGATAAGAAGAAAGCTGAAATAGCCCTTCGCGAAAGCGAAGAAAAATACAGAAGAATAGTAAATACAGCCATCGAAGGGGTATTAATGTTCGATAAAAATATAATTATTACTTATGTAAATCCTCAAATGGCTGAGATGCTTGGATATAAGCCCGAAGAATTGATAAACCAGCCACTTACAAGCATTGTTTATAAAGACGAATTGGCCGATTATAAGAAAAAAATAAAAAATCGTATGGACGGCTTAACTGAAAGGTTTGAGCGTCGTATGAATAAAAAGGATGGAAGTATTGTTTGGGTTACGATTTCAGCAAGCGCAATAATTGATCCGAATGAGGGTTTTCAGGGTTCAGTTTCTATGCTAACTGATATTACTGAAAGAAAAAAAGCTGAGTCCCAGCTTAAATATAGCGAGGAACGTTTCAGGTTAGCTTTCGAGACCAACCCCGATTCTATAAATATAAACAGGTTGGAAGATGGCATGTTTATTGACGTTAACCAGGGATTTGTACGAGCAACAGGTTATACGCGCGAAGATGTTATTGGCCATACATCAATCGAAATAAATATCTGGGACAATATTGATGATAGAAATAAATTAATAAAAGAACTTAAAGAACGAGGCCGGTGCGATAACCTTGAAGCCAAATTCAGATATAAAGACGGTAAAATTATTTCAGGGCTTATGTCTGCGGCGCTTATTAATTTTAATGGCATAATGCATATTATTTCAATAACCCGCAATATAACCGAACGAAAAACTGCCGAAGAAGCCCTTAAAAAAAGCGAAGAACGACTGAAAAAACTTCTTAATTCGGTTACCGATTACATTTATAACGTAAAAATTGAAAATGGAATTGTTACCGAAACCAATCATGGCGAAGGTTGCATTGCAGTTACAGGATATTCAACTGAGGAATTTAACGATGATAAATATCTTTGGTACCGGATTGTTCACGAAGACGACAGGGAAGTTGTCAGGGAACATGCTTCAATAATTGCACAAAATACAGAGGTACCATATCTGGAACATCGGATTGTTCATAAAAACGGTTCCGTACGCTGGGTAAGAAACACACCTGTTCTGCACCACAGTCCCGAAGGGAAGCTGATTGGCTACGACGGCCTCATCGCCGATATTACCGAACGTAAAATAGTGGAAGAAAAGTTAAAACAAAATGAACATCTTTTAAAACGTATCGTCGAATCGAATCCAAATACAATTTACATTTACGAATTACCTGTATTTAAAAGCATATTCTTTAACCATAATATTTGGGAGGCTCTTGGTTTTGTAAATGAACAATCAGATGAAATGCTATTACAAACCATACAAAAAAATGTGCATCCTGATGACTGGCAAATGATAAATGAACATTTCACCAGTTATAATAATGCAAAAGAAAGTGATGTGATAGAATTTGAATTTTGCATAAAGAGGCCAAACGGACAATGGAGCTGGCTGCGAAACAAGGAAGTTATATTTAACAAAAGCATTGACGGAAAATCCATGCAAATATTAGGCACTGCAACAGATATTACCGAACAGAAAGAAACCGAACGAAAAATATTAAATGCTACCATTGATGCAGAAGAGCGCGAACGAAATTATTTCGCACGCGAACTTCATGATGGTCTTGGCCCTATGCTGTCATCAATAAAATTGTACTTTCAATGGTTAAACAAACCGGAATTACAAACACCGAAAGAAGAAATTTTTACTAAAGCCGATGCCATCATTAATGAAGCAATAACATCTGTAAAAGAGATTTCGCATAAACTTAGCCCGCATTTGCTTATGAATTTCGGGTTAATTTTCGCTGTAAAATCTTTCATTGAAAATATAAAGGTAACATCTCCCATACAAATAATAATTGATTCGAATATAGAACAAAGATTTGATAAAGATATTGAAGCTACATTGTACAGGGTTATTATTGAATGTATTAACAACACATTAAAATATGCCAGTGCAAATAATATAACCATTAATTTAATGAAAACATCCAACCAAATTGCTTTCGAATATACCGATGATGGAATTGGTTTTAACTATGACGAAATTTCGAAATCGGGTAAAGGTTTAGGATTGTTCAATATGCAAAACAGGGTTACAATTTTAGGCGGAAATTTTGTTATCGAAAACCCACCCGAAAAAGGCGTTAAAATAAAAGTGTCAATTAATATATAATTGTTTGTCCAAGTTCAATTTTCTTTAATTTGAAACGATTTGTTTTTATTGCCTTTTTTCTTAATTTTATATGTGTTACTAAAATATAAAGCAATATGTCTTTGCCAACAATTTTATTAGTCGATGACCATCTGATTTTCCGGGGCAGCCTGAAATCATTGATAACGAATGAAAAAATTGGAATTATAATTGGCGAAGCATCTAATGGCAAAGAATTTCTTGATATACTGGAAAACAAAATACCCGACCTGGTATTGATGGATATTTCAATGCCGGTAATGGACGGATTGGAAGCTACCATACGTGCCATTGAAAAGCACCCCGACCTTAAAATCCTTGCGCTTTCAATGTTTGGCGATGAGAACTATTACTATAAAATGGTTAAA
This sequence comes from uncultured Bacteroidota bacterium, assembly GCA_963808135.1. GTDB lineage: Bacteria > Bacteroidota > Bacteroidia > Bacteroidales > DTGW01 > CAWEFA01. The sequence continues at coordinate 12,129 of CAWEFA010000048.1, read as the reverse complement.
GCCGGCGTAAAAGGTTTTTTATTGAAATCTTCCGATATTAAAGAACTGGAACATGCAATCAAAGAAGTTACTTCTGGCGAAAGCCATTTTTCAAACGAATTATTAAGAAATATCATAACCAACTTTGGTAAAAATGCGCCAAGGCAAGCTCAGGAAATCTCATCACTAACCAATCGTGAATTAGAAGTAATTAAATTCATCTGCAATGGTCTAAACAATGAGGAAATTGCAGATAAACTTCACATCAGTCCAAAAACCGTAAAAGGCCATCGCGCAAATTTACTGGCAAAAACAGGTTGCAAAAATTCACCAAGCATGGTTATTTATGCAATAAGGAATAAACTTATTGAAATATAATTTGTAATTCAAAAACCACAATGTTTTTTTTAAATTTAATCCCCTCCTTTTGTACTGTTTAATACCAATCATTTAGGACTGGTTAAAATCAAACCTTTTTCCAATTAAATCAGACCCAAATGCTCTCATAAACTTTCAGGTACTTCATTAACTTTAGAACAATTTAACAGCTATTTAATGACTACAAAAAAGCTTAAAATATTAATTGTCGATGATAACAATTCTTTTCGGGAAGCTGTTAAGCTATTTCTCACAAATGAATTAAATTGTGAAATTGTTGGTGAAGCCTCAAATGGCAAAGAATTTTTGCAATTAATCAATCCGGTTTTGGCCGATATAGTTCTTATGGATATTCAAATGCCGGAACTCGACGGCATAACCGCTACCAAAAAATGGTGTTTAATTTATCCGCATACAAAAGTTATTGCCGTTACAATGTTTACTGAAAAAGCTTATTTACAACCACTCATTGAGGCTGGTTTCAGAGGCTGTATTTTTAAAACAAATTTCTTTTCAGAAATTTTTCATGCAATTGATGAAGTAAGCAAAGGAGGCTTTTACTTTAACAGGGATATACCTATTGCTTAAAAAGGGCAAGCTATCATATAGAAGTAATCTTTGAAAATTCCACAGAAAATTTATTGAATTTGTTTCCTGCCCTAATGAACAATTTGGATAAAATCATGTACATTTATTTTTGAATAGTTTAAGCGAAGCTGATAAAATTATCAATTTAAAAAAAATAAAATGATGAATACAAAAGAAAAAAATCTCTTAAATGGAAATAATGAATTTAAAGTTTCCATTAACAGCAGAACATGTACTTGCGGCAATGAACAGGCCAATATCCGGCAATCGGTAAACAAATATCAATGCCCCATGAAATGCGAAGGGGGGAAAACTTATGACAAGCCTGGCAACTGCCCGGTATGCAATATGAAACTCTTACCGGTAGGATAAAATGGCAGCTTGTATTCTTAAAAACTGTTTGTAAAAAAATCATGTTATGACAGGCGATAATTTATCTCATGACGCAACCGGAAACTTTGCCAAATATACATGCCCCATGCAATGCGAAGGTGATAAAACATACGGTAAACCCGGTGAGTGCCCCGTATGTGGCATGTTCCTGAAAAAAATCGAATACAAACTACATCCAAATGTTTCGTACATATGCCCCATGCACCCTGATGTGAAGCAAAACAAACCAGGACAATGTCCAGAATGTGGAATGGAATTGGTTTCTGAAAAAGGTATTGAATTAAGCGCAGAAGAAAAAGCATATTTTAGGATGGTGAAAAAATTCCGGATTGCCCTTGCATTAAGTATTCCGGTATTTGTAATTGGCATGTCAGATTTATTTCCGTTTCTCCATCTTGAAAAAATTGCTTCATTAAAAGCCTGGAATTGGATAGAATTTATTTTAGCAACACCGGTGGTTTTTTATTCAGGCTTGGATTTTTTTATGCGCGGGTGGAGTTCTATACGAAGGCGCACACCAAATATGTGGACATTAATATCTATTGGCGTTGGCGCTTCATATTTGTTCAGCGTTTCAGGCTTGTTGGTTCCCGGTTTATTTCCTGCACAGTTTAAAGATTACCAGGGAAATATTCACTTATATTTTGAATCGTCAACTGCCATATTAACGTTGGTGTTATTAGGCCAGGTTTTAGAACTTTATGCCCACGGGAAAACCAATTCGGCAATAAAAGCCTTGTTAAGCCTTTCCCCTTTATTAGCAAGGGTTATACGAAATGGTACTGAAAAAAATATATCTTTGGAAGATGTAAAAGTTGGAGATTTATTATTGGTAAAGCCCGGTGAAAATATACCGGTAGACGGTGTAATTACTGAAGGCCATGCATTTATTGATGAAAGCATGATTACGGGCGAGCCAGTACCCGCTGAAAAATCGAAAAACGACAAAGTAACCGGGGGAACAATCAACAGCAAAACCTCTTTTTTTATGATGGCTGAAAAAGTTGGTTCCGATACCTTGCTTTCACAAATTATAAAAATGGTAAATGACGCAAGTCGGTCAAGAGCACCAATCCAAAGGCTTGCCGATGTTGTGGCAAAATATTTTGTTGTGGTAGTAATTTTAATATCCGTAATTACTTTTATTGCATGGGCTATATGGGGGCCTTATCCTGCCATTGTTTTCGCATTAGTCAATGCAATATCGGTGCTTATCATTGCTTGTCCGTGTGCTTTGGGTTTGGCTACCCCTATGTCGGTTATGGTTGGGATTGGAAGGGCTGCACAGTCGGGCGTGCTTATAAAAAATGCAAGCGCCCTTGAAGCAATGAATAAAGTTGATATTTTAATTATCGATAAAACTGGAACCCTAACCAATGGGAAACCGAAGTTGAAAAGTTATAAATCGTTTGGAAAATTTACTAATAACGAATTACTGCAATTTGCGGCTTCAATCGACTTAAACAGCGAACACCCCATAGCCGGGGCAATTGTGAATGGGGCAAAAGAATTAAAAATGGAACTGCTCAAACCCGATAATTTTGAATCGGTTCCTGGCAAAGGAGTACAGGCAATTTTCCGGGGCGATAAAATAGGATTGGGAAACAACAGGCTTTTAGAAGATTTTAATGCTTCTCCCGATGATGAGCAAAAGAAAATTGTTGAAGAATGGCAGTCGACCGGGCAGACAGTCATGTACCTGTTGCTTGGAAACAAAGTTGAAGGGATTATTAGCGTAGCCGATTCGATTAAAGATACATCGGCAAAAGCTATTGAAGCTTTGCAAAAGTTGGGAATAAAAGTCATCATGCTCACGGGCGATAACCAGTTCACTGCTAAAAAAGTTGCCGAAGAACTTATGCTCGATGGCTACATTGCAAATTGCCTGCCCGATGATAAATACAAAAAAATTAAAGAACTACAGGAACAAGGCCATATTGTTGCAATGGCGGGAGACGGTATTAACGATGCGCCGGCATTGGCCCGGGCAAATATCGGGATTGCAATGGGAACAGGCGCCGATGTTGCCATGAACAGCGCTGATATTACTTTGGTTAAAGGCGATCTGAATGGCATCGTCCGGTCAAGGGATTTGAGCATAAAAGTAATGCGCAATATAAAACAGAATTTATTTTTCGCGTTTATTTACAATTCCATTGGCGTACCCATTGCCGCCGGAATCTTATATCCGCTGTTTGGCCTTTTGCTGAGCCCGGTTATTGCTGCTGCAGCAATGAGTTTCAGTTCTGTTTCCGTAATATCAAATGCTTTAAGGTTGAGAAAGAAATAATATTTATTTTGAAAAAATATTATTTGTTGCGCTAAAAGAAAGATGTAAAATTGAAGATTTATCAATAAATTTTTAATTTTAGTTTTTATTAATAATGCGAATTAAGAGTTGGAATATTGTAGGCGGCAATTCCCCCTTTGAAAAGGGGGTAGGGGGATTGAAGAATTTGTCAAATAGAAAAAAAACTTAAGGCCATTAGCACGTGGATTGAGGAATAATTAAACTATTGGCGAGGTTATTCTTTGGAACAATGTTTTAAAAAATAAAAAAATGAAAGGATTACAGTTCAACAGACAATTTCCAATTGATGATTTCATTGTAGATTTTATTTGCCGAAAGATAAAACTGATAATAGAAATAGATGGTTATTCCCATCAATTCAAGTATGATGAAGATATAATCAGGGACGATCAATTAAAGAAATTGGGCTTTTTCATTTTGCGATTTACTGAACATCAGGTTAAAAGTGATTTGCAAAATGTTATTCGAAGCATTGAAATCTTAATAGAAGAAATCAATCCCCCAGCCCCCTTTTCCAAGGGGGAAAAAGCCAGTTTAGATTAATAATTTTAACTCTTAATTCACATTAATAATTGACTTATGCAAATTTCAAATCTTTCTTTTAAAGCTAATACTTTAAAAGCTATCATTATTACAATTCTTTGTTTCGTCTTCTACGGCAATACCATTCCCAATAGATATGCGCTTGACGATGGCATAGTTATAACAGAAAATAAATTCACAAAAAACGGTTTAGCAGGATTACCAGATATTTTTAAACACGATTTTTATTATGGTTGTTTTGGCCCGGTTAATTATAATATTTCTGCGGGAGGCAGGTACAGGCCATTGCCAATGGCAACATATGCAATCGAATATCAATTTTTTGGAGAAAACCCGCATATCAGTCATTTTATTAACATATTGTTTTTAGTTTTAGCCTCACTAATTCTATACAAACTAATCTCTAAACTTTTTAGTTCCTATTTTAGGAACACCAATTTTCTTGATATTCCTTTTGTTACAGCGCTTTTATTTATAGCTCACCCTGTTCATACCGAAATAGTTGCCAATATAAAAGGAAGGGATGAAATAATGGTTATGATTGGAGCTTTAGCAACTGTCCTTTTTATTCTAAAGTATATTGACACGAAACGTTACATGTATCTTGTAATGAGTTTTGTCTCATTCTTCTTAGCCTTGCTCTCAAAAGAAAATGCCATTACTTTCTTAGTTATCATTCCATTTTCTATTTACTTTTATAAAAAAGAGAAATGGAATCAATATTTAATTTCTTTAATACCTGTTTGTCTGGCAACGGTTGTTTTTCTTGTAATAAGATTACTTGTAGTCGGTAAATTCAGCCCTCCGGCAGATGAGCTTTTAAACAATTCATATCTTTACGCAACAATATCTGAAAAATTCGCTACCATTTCTTATACCCTCGGGCTGTATATTAAATTACTTTTCTGGCCAAATCCACTGACTTACGATTACTACCCATACCATATCAAATTAGTAAACTGGAACAATCTGGTTGCCCTTCTTTCTTTATTGGTTTATTTGGCGCTTGGATTATTTGCGTTATTGAAACTTGCAAAAAAAACAGTTGTTTCATATGGTATCTTATTTTATATGATAACCCTTTCAATTGCATCTAACGTGTTTTTCCCTGTCGGCCCCTTTATGAGCGAGAGGTTTATTTTTATACCTTCAATAGGGTTCTTATTAATAATAGCGTGGCTTTTAACCGTAAAAATTCCCGGGTATATTCAAGTGGTTAATATCAGGATTCCCCTATTGATAGTAGTATTGTCATTATGTTTTTTTAAAACATATAGTCGCAATCAGGTATGGAGAGATAATGTTTCTTTATTTACAACTGATGTAAAAACTTCATCCAATGGGATTATTGGCAATATGTTTGCAGCAAGAATGTATCTGGGCATGGCAAACCAGAATGTTGATACCTCCTTAAAGAGGCAATATTTGGGAAACGCTTTAAAATATTCAAAAAAAGCTGCTTCATTATACCCTAATCATGTAGATGTGGTTACTGTTTTAGCAGATGCTTACGCTGCGAATAATATTCCCGATACAGCTATATTTTGTTATAAAAAGGCAGTTTATTTAATGCCCGACAGGGCTGATTTTATATCAAAGAAAGTTGAAGAGACAATGAACAACATAAACAATATTGATTTCATAATCGGGAATTATATTGATTTTTTGAAATTGGCGCCAAACAATTTTGATTTTAATTTTCAAACCGGATGTTTGGTAGGCCAGTATAAAAACGATTTTCCAAACTCCGGATATTATCTTCAAAGAGCGGTTGAAATCAGGCCTGACGATTTCAATGCCAACATGGTGCTGGGAATAAACTTTAGGATACTTGGCGAGTACGATAAGTCGTATTTTTACCTTGATAAAGCTTTAAAATTAAATCCCGGTTTTCTTCCTATTTATGAAAACTTATTAATTACATGCAAACGCTTGGGGAATATTAAAAAAGTTGAAGAGATTCAAAACCGGATTATTGAGTTGAAAAAGGCACAAAAATAAATTGTAAAAAGATTTCGCAATGTTTTCAAAAGTACCATTTGAAGAGCTTCAAACGCGCATGATCCGTTTTCGTTCGAAAATGGATGCTACGGAACCGGAATGGAATATGGCCGTAATATTCGGCAAAATTAATTTATACTATTTTACAGGCACTTTGCAGGAAGGAATGTTATTTGTCCCCCGCGATAATGAAGCTGTATTTTGGGTGCGCCGAAGCTATGAACGGGCAACGAATGAATCGCTTTTTCCAATAATCAGGCAAATGGAAAGCTTTCGTGATGTGGCCGGATATTACAAAACCCTTCCCGATACTATTTTTCTTGAAACAGAACTGATTCCCTTGGCTTTTTATCAGCGTTTTAAGAAGTATTTTCCTTTTGAGAATTTCAAACCGGCAGATTATCAGATAGCGGCTGTCAGGGCTGTGAAAAGCCGTTATGAAATAGGGTTGATGGAACAATCGGGGAAAGTTCACCGGCAGGTTATGGAGAACAGGATTCCGTTAATGTTAAAAGAAGGATTAGCGCCCGGGGTCCAGCACGCACACGGTGTGAAAATCGAGACCCTTCGCTTCGGCAACGGTCAACACCGCGGACCGCACGGATTCCGGGATGAACGCGGGCGTGGTCTCCTCCAAGGTGATCAGGGCGAGTCCCTCGCGGGCGGCCAGCAAGGTCAGAAGCTCGTCGAGTTCCGCACCCGGTGTGGCGGTGCAATAGAGAATTTGATCCGTGGCATCGTCTTCGATTTCAGCTTGGCCGGCGCCCCGCGGCCGTTCCTGCTTTTCAATCAGGGAATACAAGTCCCAGACGCGGTTGACCAGTTCCGCGATGCGGCGAGGGCTGCGCAGGTTGGCGGAGAGTTTGTATTCCGAGGGAGCGCCCAGCCGGTGATGAAGCATGTCGCTGAGCCAGGCCCATTCGAAGTCCGTCGGACGCACCGTCTGTGCCTCATCGCCTGCCAGGAGCAAGGATACGGGGGTCTTGCCCACCCGCAAAGCGAGCGTGCACATCTCCACCAGCACCAGCGCTTGGATGGGGGCGAGGTCCTGCACTTCATCGACGGCCAGGCAGTCGAAGTCGAGCCCGACAGGGCCGGCAGCCGCTGCCGCGCGTAAGCGCTCCGTGGCGCGCCAAGCCAGCTCCAGCTCCGGAAAATAACGTTCCGCCAACCTCTCCGGCTGGCGCTCCAGGCGGGCGGCCGTTTCCAGCACCGCCGTCACGGCCGAGGTGCCGATGAACCGCGTTCGGCGCTCACGATAAGCCTTGTCCGGCACGCGCGGCGCCTTGCAGGCCGCAGAGGCCCGACGCCGGCAGGGAGCGCCGCCCCCACGAAATGCGCATAGAATTCGTCGTAGAGCGCTGCCGGGTTATTGGCATACGGCCCCAGGCTGCGCGCGGAGGTGCCGACGTCCTCACGAAAGCGCTGCTGCAGGGCGCCCTCCAGCATCACCGGCGCGTTGGAGCCCACGATTTGCCGCACCAGGTTCGGGAACACCACCACCTCGAAGCGCTTGTGCGAAGAACAATAGCGGTCAAAGTAGTCGCGCGCCAGGGCTGCCAGGTCGCGCGAGTAGGTGACGTAGAGAATCCGTTCCGCCCCGCTCGAATCTGCGGCGTGCCACAACGCCGTGGTTTTTCCCGAGCCCGGATGACCTTTGAGCAAGCGCACCCGCTGCCGCGCCTGAGCGAACCGCGACTGCGTGGGCGTCCAGGGCGGCGGACCATACTCCTCGCCGCGCAGTTCGGCGACGGTGACCGGCAGGTAATGCTCGGTGAACGATTGGGGTGACAACCGGGAATGGTTGTCGTGGTGGCGAATATCCCGGAGGAATATGGCGCCGTCGGGAGCCTGGGCAAACCCGTCACCGTCCCGCAGCGGCGGTGCATTTTTCGGCGCCCACCAAGCGTAGAAATGACTGCCGTCGTTTCCTCCCAAGCGGGACCGGCGCCAGCCGCGGTTCTCGCCAAAAGTCGGCTTGTAGTGCAGGCGGCGGGGAGCTACCGCCAGACGCTGCATCAGGTACGCGGCGCGCCGGCCCATCGCCGTGGTGCGCAGCAGGGTGAGCTTTTCCAGGAATTCCTGATGGCAGAAGATGGGGTTCGGAGGTCTGCTGGTTTCAAACGCCCCGATAAGACCGAGCTGTTGTTGGGTTTCCATGGTCTGTCGTCGCGATGAATGATTTTAACACGAGGCATCCGGCTCTTGTCGCTCGTCACCCACGCTGCGCTACCCCCGGATGCGGATTCGGCCACTGCACCTAAGCATGTGACGCGATGCCAGTCGGTGAGGGATTGCCGGAAGAGCCGTAGACCTAAAAGACGGAAACCTGCGCTATGGGACTACCACTGCGACTTGAAAGAACGCCGTTACCAGCTTGACTGCGGCAGGAGTGCTGTGCTACTACGTTTCCCGTGCGACCGGGGGCCATCGCGCTAGCTGGGCTGCTGGGTTTGGTTGCAATATTCAGCGTGGTCACTTACCCGCAGCTTCTCTGCTTGCTTGAGAGCGGACTGTGCGGTCTTCTGATGGCGCTCGGCTGCTTGGCTCTTCCCGTTTTAACACTTGAGATTCCCATCGTACTTAGAAGCCATCCAAGCGCTGATGCAAGTGCTGAAGATGGATCGCCCGCTTCGGGTGTGTTTTCGATGTTGGACGGGAAGCCGTTTCATGCCGGCCGATCAATTCAGACGGGCGTGCTCTCTGTTCGACTCAAGAATCTGCCATTGTTAATCGTAACGAATATCGTCGTTCCGGTTGTGACGACCCTCGCTTTAACTTCCGGGGGCGGCATGCTCAAGCCGATGGAAGTGGGAAGTGGGAGGTACACAGCGGTTTACGCACTCGGCTATTGCAGCATCTTCTTTCTGGTTTTTGCGTGGCAATGGCTCACTGGGAGGCTATTGCTTAGAAGCCCCGGAGTTGCGGTCGCTGTTATCAACCAGCAATACCATGGCAAACTAGAAGGCCCATTGGTGGCGTACTACTTCCAAGATAGCGCTGGTCATTATCACGGCGGTACGTCGCTAGACCTTCGAAAGCATAAGGATGATAATGTCGTCCCAGTTCTGTTCGATCACGCCCACCCCGATGTGAGCAGGCCGTTCTGGAGCTTTCTTTTTCACAGAGTCCAGTTGATACTGGTTGGCGAATAGCAATCCTGCATCAGCTTTCAGCGCGCCACGATCTTACGCCGCTCCAGGTCGTCAGCAACGCTAATCCCACCCGCTGCTGCAGACAATATAGTGAGCGATTTTCTGCCTGGGCTTCTGTTCTGCCGCCAGCGCCCCCAAAGCCTTAATCCCCACCGCGTCGCAAGGCACCGAGAGAACTCCGGCCGAACGACAAATCGAGACAATCCGCTTGACGATATACGCAGTTGTATCGCAATCCGGAAAAGTGAGCTATATTGAGCAGTTTTCATATCCTGGACATGAGAATCTCAGACCGCTGTCGCAGTCCTGGAGAGATGAGGTGTCTTCGTGAAGGGTCTACGCATCTCGCTTGTGGAGTTGCCCGCCACCGTGGACGGCCGGCTGGACGGCCGTCTGGCTAAAGACGTTTACTCTCTGTTCCAGTTTCCGGCCCGCGGCGTGCCGTTGCTCGAAGCGGTCTGCCGCCGCGCGGGTTACCAGGACATTGTCACTATCGTCCCACAGTACAACCGCGTACCCGGGCGCCTGGATGCAGACGATTGGAAGCGGCTTGCGGATACGGATGTACTGGGACTCTCCGTCATCACGCGGACGGCGAATCAGTCGTTTGAACTGGCGCGGCGGGTGCGACTGGTGAATCCCCGCGTCAAGATACTCTTTGGAGGCCCACATTCCACGGCTCTGCCGGAGGAGTCTCTGCGGTTTGGTGATGTGGTGGTCACGCACGAGGGAGACTACACCCTGCCTCTCCTACTCGATCGGCTGGAAGACAATCTCCGGGACCCGTATCTCACCGACCTGCAGGGCGTGAATTACCTCGGCCGGGACGGCGAAATCATCCGCAATCCGGACCGTCCCTACCTGACCAGCGAGGAGCTCTCCGCGCTACCCTTCCCCGTCTATTCCGGCCGAATGAACCGGGGGATCACCCACAATGTTGTAAATACATCGCGCGGCTGCCCTTATGAGTGTGAGTTCTGTTCGGTGATTGAGAATTTCGGGCGGGGATTTCGCTTCCTGAGCGACGACGCAGCGGTGGCGCTGATCCGCCACACCATCCAGTTAAACGGCAAGAGAATATTCTTCGGCGACGACATCTTTGCGGCCAATCGCGCGCGAACCAAGCGGCTGCTCGAGCGCCTGCTGGCGGAAGGCGTCAGGATGCCGCGCTGGTTCGCACAGGTGCGGGTGGAAACGGCGCAAGACCGCGAACTGCTACGCCTGATGAAGCGCGCGAACTGTGCCATGGTTTTCGTCGGCCTCGAGTCGGTGAACGAGGAAACCCTCAAATTATTCAAGAAGCACGCGACGCTTGAGAAGAACCGTGCCGCCATCGCCGCTTTCAACGAAGCGGGAATTCGTGTTCATGGCATGTTCGTCCTGGGGTCTGATGCCGATACCTCTCAGACCCTTACTGAGACGCTTAAGTTCGCTCGCGATTCGCGGCTTACCACGGCCCAGTTCTTTGCGCTCACGGCCCTGCCCGGGCCTCCTATGACCCGGCGCCTGGCGGAGGAGAAACGGATCTTTGCCTGGGGGGATTGGCAGTTGTTCGACGCTCAGCACGCGGTGGTTTGCCCCTCGCGCATCAGTCCCTCCGAGCTGCAAGCGGGGATCTTCCGCCTCTCCCGGCAATTCTATTCGGCCAGCGAAGCGCTCCGGCACCTGATCCTGGGGCGCTGGTTCGATTTTGCCATCCGGCTCCGGGGCAGTTTTCTCACTCGGCGGATCGAGCGAGACAGCGCATCCTATACCCGGGCACTCGATAAGTTTGATCAGGTTCGTGCCGGCTCACGGCGGAACTCGACAGACTTACCGAGAAAGCCCGGACGAAACTACACGAATTCGGCGTGGGGTTCGAGGATGGCCGGGCTCGGGCCGAGGCGTGTTTCGAGGACATGTTCGGCAGTTTGAGTTTACCTGTGACCGGCTGAATCTTAAACTGGTCCCTTATGGGCAGGCCTTGCGGGAGATGGCGAGCAAGAAGTTCGAGAACGTCTCAGGCCCTCACCACCGAGCCCCACGAGCAGACACCCTCAAACCTTGCTAATGCGGTTGATCCTCTCTGCCCCTAATGCCGAGAGTGGCACGCTCGGCTGGTGGGCGCTGAAAACTGCGTGAGCCTTGTTGCTGGGTCCTGACCGCTGGAAACGTCAGCTTACTCTCGCCTGACTTGGAGGCCGGCATCTGCCAACCACTGCGGCCATTTGCGCACCGCGGAGCGGTCCCAGTCCCGGATCGTGTCTTCCAATTTGCCCCAGCCCTTCAGGTCGGGATGAATCTTATTCAGCGTGTCCCTGACTTCGCCGTACCGCCAGCCTTGCAGTAGGCGTTCGACAACCCAGCGGCCGTGCTCCATTTCCGCCAGCAATTCCACCTCGTCCTTCGTCAGTTGCAGCGGCGCCGGGGAGGTTGCCACCGGTTTGACATGGAAGCCCGCCCGCTCCAGGAAACCCGCGATCGCTCGCCGCTTGCATCCGGTTCGAGTCTTGGAATCCCTTCTCAAGTTTGTCCCACGGTTGCATGGCGGGATCGGGGTTCAGGTAGTGCTTCTCCTTCGAGATAGGCCGCGTGAATCTTCTGCGCCGCCGCATCGAGTTGCGTCTCCGTCAGCGCGGGTCGCGGAGGCTGGACGAACGCCTGCACGCTGCGCTTATCTCGGCAAGCCGATTAGACCACTGCCTTCACGCCAATCCGGATCTTTCAGCAGATCGGCGGCCGCTCGCGTTGCGGGCTCCATCACTCCCACCGAAGCCCCGAGCGCCAGGGCGAGACGGAATT
>CAWEFA010000047.1:0-5671 GCA_963808135.1 uncultured Bacteroidota bacterium | reverse complement strand
GTTGCATAATGTTATATTTTTATAATTAATGGATAACTCAGCAAATATATAAAAATACTTTTATGGTCTATTAAAAAACTCAAGAATATTATAGCAAATAACCACCTAATTATAAATTAATTATAACGGCAGTAAATAATTTAACTTTTCTTCCTATGAAAAAAATATGTCTAAAAAGCATTTTACGGTACAATTAAAAAAGGAAATGGTTCAATGTTTTTTAAATGCAATTGGTATTAAGTTGTCATTTCATAACATTTTATCCAATCAATTTCCATGTTTATTGGAAAATCATTTCCATTTACATTACCGAAAATACCGCTGCTTAATGCAATATACATTGGCTCGTCAGGTATGCCTGATTTTTCTCTTTTTAAGATAATATTGTTTATTTTCCAAATGAGTTCATTTGGCGTCCATTCTAATTCGTAAATGAAGAAATCATTTTTTAATTTTAAACAGCTGTATTTTTTACTGCTTATATTAATCCCGTCTTTTTGGGCAATATTTCCCCAGAAGTTACTAAGCTTAAACTGGCGGTTACAATATTTAACTATGTCAATTTGTGGCATTACCTGACTGCCAACCAGCCAAAAAGCATGGGTAACAGCGCCATTATCCTGAAATTTTACCTTTGCACTAAACCGTCCGTATTTTTGTCTGAAACTTTTGCCGGTATTAATAAGGCCGGAAGTAAATTCGAATTCTTTTGGTTTAAATCCTAATAAAGGATCCCAGGCTTTTCCCATAGCTTTCTCCCGACGCGTAATTATTTTAATTATGCTGTTCTCAATTGATAAATTTTTTCCATCGGATATAAAATGTTTATCGTTTGAAAGCGAGTAAGTATCTTTTAATATTGTATCGCCCCAATAATAGCGGGTTAACCAGGTTTTCCCGTTCAATTTAGGAGAATCGAAATCTTCGGAAAAAGTTATTTTCCATTTTTTTATTTCATCAAATTTATTGCTATCAACAACTTTAAAATACCACTTTATTTTATCGGATTTTTTTAATTTCAGGTAATCTTCATTTTTTGCATATTCTTCAGTTTTTTCCCATTTGTCCTTAAAAGGAAGTATCATATATGTTTTAAAATCTTTAAATTTTTCTGATGAAATAAATTTTTCAAGTTCTTCATAATGCTTTATTTCACCCGATTTTAACACTTCATCAAAGAGTTTGAATTTTTTTGATGAAATAAATTTCAAGTAATCTTTTATCTTTTTTTCCTGACAAAGTTTTTTATATGTTTCGTGCTTTTTGAATTCGTCTGTTTGTTCCCATTTCTTAACCGGCGGGAGAAGCATATAATCTTTGAATTTTTTAAAATCAGCATTGTTTATGAATTTTTGCAATTCTTCATATTTTTTTATTGTGCCTGATTTCTCAGTTTCAGCAAATAATTTGAATTTTTTTGAATTTATGAATTTGAAATAGTCGATGAAACGTTTATCTTTTTTAAGTTTGTTAAACTCTTCAATTTTTTCGTATTCCTTTTTTTGCTGCCATCTCTTTTCAGGCGATAACTTGTAGTAAGCTTTTATTTCGAGAAATTTATCGCTTTGAATAAATTTTTCAAGAACTTCTAATTTTTCAATATCTCCTGATTTTTCAGTATCTTGAAGCTGTGCGAACTTTTTCGACTGTATAAATGCAAAATAGGTTTTAAAGTATTTATCCTTTTGTAATTTTTTAAAAGTTAATTCTTTTTTTTGCTCTTCGCTGCCATTATATTCATCTTTATTTTTCTTTAGCCCGGCTAATTTTTCAGAATTAACAAATTTCTCAAGGTTTTTATATTGCTCAAGCTCATCTGATTTGTGAAGGTGCTTAAAAATATCATATTCTTTAGAATGAATAATTTTATAATAATCCTTTAAAGCTTTTGATTTTTTTAAAGCTTTATATTGTTGCAGTTTTTCATATTCAGGCGTTGCGCTGAATTTAGCTGATTTTATATCTTTTTCAAGTTTAATAATTTCTTCCGATTCGGAATAATTTTGGAGTTTTAGATAATTTGAAAGCTCTTCAGAACCATTTAATGATTTGTAAAGCTTGTACACTTCCAATGAAATTACCTTATAATAGTTTTTAATGCCCTTTGATTTGTTGAGTTTCAGGTATTCATTTTCTTTTTTAAATTCATCCGTATTGGCATATTTTAATGATTTGATTGATGATTCCTTGTTTTTGAATTGTTCAGATTCAACAAATAACTTTAATTCATTGTATTCGGCTAATTCTTTGGAATCCTTTACTTCAGTATAATTTTTATATAATTCGGTATTTAAAACACTGTAATGGTTTTTGATTCGATGGGATTTTTTTAATGAAATAAACTCTGTTTCTTTCAAATATTCAGGAGTTTTTTTATAATTAAGGGATTTAATTTCTTCTATTTTTTTTGCAAATTCGGCTGATTTTACAAAATCCCTGGTTTCAATATAATATTTTAATTCATCGGATTTTTTGTAATCTTCAAATTCGGCATATTCTTTAATCAGCGCATTCTCTTTCGATTCGAGTTTTGCAGTATTTGGAATAAGCCCAAAAAAAAGTTTCAGGTTTATCATAATAATAATGAATTAATTACAGTTGATTATTATCTTTTGTGCCTAAATAAATGAACATAAAAGTAAAAATTTCTAAAAACTATTTAAAGATAAAAAAAATATGTTGTTATGCTTTTAATTGAACCCTAAATTTCTAATTTGAACTTTTATAACGAAATATAAACATAATTCAGCCAGGTTGAAAAGGAGCTTCAACCTGGCTGAAATGTAATTAGCTGAAATAAATTTGGATTAATTCAGAATTCAAAATTTTTTCTTAAGATTCTTTGGCTGAATAATTGAACAACAGGTTTTAATATTATTTACATTCCACCATTCATCATATCCTGATCACCGTTTCCGTTTGAATCATCCTGTGGGCGTTTACTTTTCTGAACCTTATAGTCATTGAAACGATAATTAAAAGTGAGCAAGTACACTTGCGACTCACGTTGAAACCAACTATAAGATGTTTTCCCTGTTCCATATCCTGTAGAAATTACTTTGGTGCGACCAATAGGGTTTTGTGCCATCAGCGTTAAAGAAGCCTTATGTTTCAACAAATCCTGCCTGATGCCCAGGCTGGAAAAATAATTGCTTGATGTTGGACCACCCGTGGGGCTGATGGTTGGCGCATTGTATGTATAATTTATTTGGATGCCCATTCCCCATGGCATACGAAATGTTGGGTTAATTTTAATATTCCATGTGTTGGCACTATTGATTTGAGATGTATTCTGAACTATTTGCATACCATAGATGCGATAATTGTAAATATCTGAAGACGCATTAAAAATAAACCAACGGGCAAGGGCTACGTTTACCGTAAATTCAGCGCCAATTGAACGGTCGTGGTCAAGATTATAAAAAGACATTGAATCTATCTGAGTTTTTGAGTTAAAATCAGTTTTCGGATATATCAAATCATTTGTTTGCTTAAAAAAACTTTCAACGGAAATGAATGAAAATTCATTTATTTTTTTCTGCAAATTGAGTTCAACAGAATTAGCTATTTCCGATTCCAAAATAGGAGAACCTGTCATTTTTGATGTTGGGCTTGAATATCTTGATACAGGGTTCAGGTTCCAATCCCTGGGCCTGTTTATACGCCTGGTATAGCTGGCCTGTAATTGCAAATCCCAGGGAAGTTGTTTGGATAAATGCAATGTTGGCGCCCAAAAAAGCTTATTCATTGGGTAATCATTAATTCCATTTTTGGTGTCGTTTAACCTGATGTCGCGCATTTCATATTCTGACCTTAACCCTAACTGGTAATCAATAAATGAAGAATTTGAAAACGACACATACCCGGCCTGGATTTGGTCCTTAGCCTTTAGCTGTTGATTGGAATTAGGTATTGATGATATATTTCCCCATATCGAATCATAGCCATTATTTTGATAATATCGGCCCTGATAGCCTGTTTCTAATTTTCCTTTTTCACCAATTGGAAGCGCGTAATCAATTTTCCCCCTAACCTCGGTTTCATTGCTGTTTTGGGCTATTTGTAACTGAGGTTGGGTTTTTTTAAGTGATACCCAATTTGAATTTGTGGTATCTGAATTAGTATTGGATGGAGCGTTGTCTGGCCCGGCATTAAAATAAACGGAAGCTGATAATTGCTGGCCAAAATCATCCAGCTTAAGCTGATAGTCGAGGTTCAGGTTGTAGTATATGCGGGTTATTCCAGTCATTGAGTTTGAAATATAATTAGCTGTTCCAATCGTGTCTCCTAATTTGTTTTTAGCTGTGTCATAATGAACATCGTAAGTATTATTGGCGAATAGGCGATGCATGTTTCGACTGCCAATATTTCCCATAAATGAAATGGTACTGTTTCTATTAATATCGTAATCAACACCAATTTTTATTCCTTTACCCTGTCTGTGAAAATAACCGGTACCATCTGCAGTACGATCCAATACAAGTCTTTTAAGACTATCTTTATTTCGAGAATAAGAATAAGAAGTTAATGCATATTTCATATCGGTAAAATCAGCGCCCAAAGTGAAATTAAATTTCGAAAATTTATAATTCAGGTTAAGGTTGGCGCTACTTTTATTAAGCGTACTTAAGTTATCGCCCGTACCGGCTGTAACATTAAAAATTCCGTTAATCCCGCGAACTTCTTGTTTTTTCATTACCACATTTATAATGCCGGCAGTGCCTTCGGCATCGTATTTTGCAGAGGGATTGGTTATGATTTCAACATTCTGAACCAAATTTGCCGGAATTTGTTGTAAAGCCTCGGTACCTGTGAGCGGGGAAGGTTTACCATCAACCAGCACGGTAAAGTTTGTATTTCCACGAAGCGTAACATTGCCTTCAACATCGGTTTGTACAGAAGCTGTGTTCTGGAGCGCATCAACAAGAGTACCGCCGGATGCCGCGATATTAGAGCTTACATCTATAACTTTTTTATCTATTTTATATTCAACCGATTTATTTCCTGTAACAACAACTTCGTTAATATTGGTTACAGAAGGCTCAAGTTTTGCAGTGCCAATATTTGCAATTTTTTGATTTGGGGTTAGAAGTATATTGGGTATTACTAACTTTTTATATCCTACAAACGTAACTTCGGCATAAAACTTTCCAAATGATAAGTTTTCTATGGAAAAAATTCCGGTTTCATTGCACATAACACCGTTAACTAACGATGAATCTTTTAACCTGTGAATGGCAACAAGCGCATATTGCACCGGCTGCCCGGTTGAAGCATCGATATTAAATCAAAATAAGATAAATATGGCTATCTACATTACACTGGTGACACACATAGCGATTTTAGCAGATTCCTACCTTCTAGGTTCCCTGAAGGAGAGAAATTAACCCGATCCGATGTAATAATCGTGGCCGGGGATTTTAGTATCTGTGGGATGCTGATTTCTCCGAAAGAGAGATGCTTCTTACATATTCTCTTTCTCAGAAACCTTTCACTATAGCTTTTTTGGATGGAAACCACGACAATCACAATCGTCTTCAAAAACTGCCAAAAGTCGAAATGTTTGGAGCCCCTGTAGGTAAAGTAGCTGAAAACATCTTTTATCTACGCCGTGGAGAAATCTATACCATTGAAGGTAAAAAATTTTTTACATTCGGAGGAGCAATGAGTG
>CAWEFA010000046.1:0-17871 GCA_963808135.1 uncultured Bacteroidota bacterium | reverse complement strand
CCACCAGACGCCGGCCGAGGCGGCGTGGCTGCGCGTCTACGGCGAGGTGGTCGGCATGTCGACGTAAATGTTATCTTCGCAGACGATCCCCAACTAACATCTGTGTCGTAAATGTTGGTGCATGGCATCGCTGTGCATGGAAAGCAGCATAACTACCTAGAAGATGCTGGCATCAACCCGGCACTCTTTGCCGGTGACTGCTCCGGCAAATGTTGCCTGCTTTCTCTGATGAATGATCCACGCGAGTGGAGGCACTCCGTAGAGTACTGATTCGAATGAGGAGGAATATCGTGTTTCGCCGGCAGCGACTAACATCTCGATTTGGCCCGACAAATGCAATAAGTCGGCTGTGATTGCAAAAGCCAATATCGAAACGGCATCTCTGGTGGCTGATGGAACGAGCGCGATTGCGCCGGTTGAAACCTTCGCAAAGACGCCGGAAGCATTCAGCGAATCGCTTCTTGTTGTTCGCGTGCATTGCCGAATGCCGATCCTCGGAGTGACGCAGGCATCCAAGGAATCGGGCCGGCCCAAGCAGACGTTCGAGGCCGCGAGGACTGAAGGCTCGATTGCGAACAAAGATACAACCATTGCACGGCACCATCAGCAGACGATCGTGTCTCCAGCAATACCGTTGCCGACGCCGGCTCCAATCAACAATCCAGGACTCGTCCAGACTCAGGTGGCTTTTGCATTGCCGATATCCGGTCCGAAGGCGTCGAACAATGAGCCTGATTCGCCTGGTACAGATGAGGGAAGGACCCGCAATGGAGGCGAATGCGGCTTCTCAAGGGGTGGAACAGTCAGCTTCAAGTACGGTTTCAGCCGTTGTCTCCCGCGCCTGCATGAATACGGGCGGATTCTCAAGCGAAGGTGCCGTGCTCAATGCACTTCCACCAGCGAGCGGATGGATGGGCAGTCTGCCGGCGAGTAATGTTCCCGCCATTCTGACGCCAGATGTTGCGAAGGATGGATCAAGCGCGATCTCGACAGGGGCTGGGGATGGAGATCAGCGCCCTGGTTCGGACGGAGTTTCGAGTGTAAGTTCCGATGGAGAAAGGTCCTCGATTGCCAGCCTGGAGGCGGCTGTTGTCGCAAAGCTCGACGCGAGCGGCGGGACACTTGCAGCGGTTTGCACCTTGGGCAACGAATCCCCAAAGGCGCCGGTTGCTGCGCCGCAGAACAGTGGTTCTTCAAAGCGGGTTGTGCCGCCTGCGGCTGGGTTTATCGTGGCCGACTCCAGCATTTCAGGCCCTGTCGCCAATCAGGCAGCGCACGTTCTCGGTTGGGAGGCGAGCTCGACAAGGCTGGTCAGTTGGGCCTTTCGGGGATGAAACCGAGCCAACCGATGGAGCCAATGGCCAAACCATTCTCCCACGATGTGGTCAGATCAAGCGCCGTAACCAACGATGCGACTGGAACGAAGGAACATGCATCCTCTGCAACGGACCAGGCCGGCTCCACGGCAGTAGCGCAAGGGCAATCGACAGCCGGCAAGCAGAGCCAAGACGGAGCGTCATCGCAGGATCAAAATGCGACCCCTGTTCAATTACTAGTTGACACCTCAGTGGCTTCCACCAGTCACGGACAGATCTCAGCCAGCGTTGCTCCGGCGCCAGCGGGTTCGACGATAGCGGGGCGGGCGGGAACAGCGGCGACAATCCCGGGAGCGGCTGTTCTCATTTCGACCGCTGCGCCGCAGGTTTCGCCCGTCATCAATACGGCCAGGCTGATCCAGAGCATGAATCAGACTGAGATGCGAGTCGGTATGAGGTCGAGCGAGTTTGGCAATATCTCGATTAACACCTTAGTGGCAAAAGCAGGATCTCGGCACAGATTTCCGTGGACCATGGTGAGCTTGCCAAGACGATTGCCGCAAATGTGCCGGAGATGCAGCTCCGACTCGGCGGCAACCAGGATTGAATGTACGAATCGAGCTAAACCACGAAGGGATGGGGCAGGGCAACGGCGGGTACAACGGCACGCCGGACAGCTCTGCCGACCAATCGGGCAGTGGAAGACAGCAGGGGGGCAACTCAACCTCGGGCTATTCAGGTAGTGGGTCTGGCGGCCGGCAGTTTCAACCTGCGGCTGATGTGATGACCAAGAGCGAAGGCCGGTTGGATGCCCGGCTTGACATCAGAGTTTAGGTAATTGTTTCAGTACGTTTTTGCGTACAGGAGAGGATCAAAATGCATAGCGTTTCATCAATCTACACCATGCCGACAATCTTGAGTACGCTCAAAGCGTCTCCAAACAGCACACTCCAGACGTCTTTGACTGCCAAGGCCAAAACAGCAAGCACAGCAAACACAACCAGCAACAGCAATTCAACCTCAAGCAGCAACTCCGGCAGCGCACTGGGCTCTACTTTCCTGAGCCTGCTGGCACAGGAGTTGCAGAACCAGGATCCGACGGCTCCGGTAGATTCGACGGCCATGGTGGGGCAGATGATTTCGCTCAATCAGCTTGATCAGCTCATCAGCATCAATCAAGGGATCACCGGATCCTCATCTTCAAGCGCAGGAACGACAGCAGCGGGACAGGTGCAAGGAGCGGCAACGACCGCCAGCGACGCCGCGCTTGCAACAGCCAACGGCGGCGCTGCCAGCTTGCTCTCGCCTTCAACGGCAGGCGCGGCAACCAGTCAGCTTCCATTTGACCCGAACACCATGATGCCTGTGGCTTCCGGCAATTCCGCCGCCATGGCGGCAACTATCAACTCGTCTCTGAATGCCGCAACGATTGGTCTTTCCGGTACGAATAACAACGCAACAGGAGGCAAGTGATGGGATCTTTCGCAACTCCACTCTCTGGACTTACGGCGGCACAAGACCAACTTCAGTCGGTGTCGAACAATCTTGCTAACCTCAACACAGACGGCTACAAGGACCAGGACCTGACGTTCAACGACGTATTTTCGCAATCTACTGCCACGAATGGCAGCGGCGACCCATTGCAGACGGGATATGGCGTGGCAGTTTCCTCCACCGTAGCCAACTTTACCGAGGGAACCCTGAACCCGACGGGCACTGCGCTCAATGGCGGTCTGGGAACGGATTCTTTGTCACTCAGAGTTCCACCGGCCAGCCAGATTACACGCGCGCCGGCGACTTTACCACGAACAAGGCAGGACAAATCATCACGCCAAGCGGAGAATTACTGCTGGGCTATCCCTGGTGGGCGGAATTATCAACACTTCCGCCGCCTTGCAGCCGTTGCAGGTGGGTACAGGTGTGACGATTCCTGCTGTGGCCAGCACTACAGTTGGAATGACCGCCAATCTTGATTCCACGACTGTCGTCGGTGGTACCACTACGAGCGCTCCCCTCCCCGTGTTTGATTCGCTGGGCACGGCGCATAACCTTTCAGTTACGTATACCAAGACGGCGGCAAATACCTGGACGTACGCCGTTACCGTCCCGTCAGCCGATATAACTGGAGGAACGGGGGCTACCACCGTTGTAGGGTCAGGTTCGTTGGCTTCTATGGTTCGGCGCCTTGACCTCAGCAAGTGTCTTCTTCGGCCCCATCAGCATCCCTGCACTTGCCGATGGCGCGACCTCGCCGCTAACGCTTACTGGGCCCTTTGGAACCCTCGCCAGCCCGACCATTTCCCAAAACGGCATTGGCCAGCGCCACGAGCGCTACAACAACCGATGGTTTCGCGCCCGGCACGCTCACAACTTACGTGGTGCAACCGGACGGTACCATCGAAGGAACCTTCTCAAGTGGGAACACGCTTGCACTGGGGCAGGTCGCCGTGGCCTCCTTTGCGAACACCCAAGGACTTACCAGCATTGGCAACAATAACTATCAGCCTACAGCTGCCTCCGGTTCGGCTGTAGTCGGACTGGCTGGACTCTGGCGGAAGAGGCACAGTCGCCGGAGGTTACGTGGAGCAGTCGAACGTGAATATCGCAACCGAGTTTGCAAAGCTAATTGTGGCGCAGCAGGCTTACTCGGCAAACGCGAAGTCAGTTACCACATTCAACCAGGTTTCCCAGGCGACCCTTGCAATGCTTCAATAAGTATCGTGGAAGCTGATTCTTAGCTCTACATAAGCGACGGACCGCTCTGCTAGTTAGCAGAGCGGCCACGCTCCTTAATACCGAACTCCTCTTATATCCACCTCACGCAGCCACCGCATTCGCGCAGTGACGATCAACGCGAGCGCATTGGCAGCACACTGTACTAGAGCGATTTCTCCTTATACTGCGGCTACTTAGCCCGCCTCCCACTGATTCGTGACTCGCTAAAAAGACTCCTCTGTGCGAACGGTCACCCAATTGCTTTCATACTTATCGTAAAACCAATGCATTTGGCTTCCATCGAGCAATCGCCATCGCAGATAGACGATGCGCACGATACTCGCCGAGCCTATGCGGGATGGGTCCATCAACAAGGGGAAGTGAAAGCAATGAACATCGCGACACCGATAGTGGACTTGAAAGCGGCCAAGGCTCCGCAGCCGGCAGAAAATCTTCAGGAAAGTGACCGATATGAGTCACTTCCCTGGCTCCCGTGTACGCTGGCGCTGGACATTCCGGTAGTCAGGTTTTCAGTTGGTGACCTACTCAGCCTCGCGAAAGGATCCATTGTCGAGACAGCTTATCACCAGAGCAGCGACTTACCCCTGCGGGTGAATGGGCAATTGGTTGGATGGACAGAGTTTGAGGTCGTAGGTGAGCGCCTTGCTGTTCGACTCACGGACTTTTCACTAATTCCGCTCGTTCGAACCCATCGATCCTTGCGCTCGGCATTCGCGGCCTGTCTGCTTGCTGCGGGCTCTCGGCATCAACCGTACGTCGAACGACACCTCCACCGAAATTTCTTTGTGTGCAAAACCAGGCACACACGCTCAGCGCCGGCGAAGCGCCGATGCTTGCAAGCCAGGATTATTCAGGGCGATTTTTGCGATAAAACTATTCAGCTTCTTACAGATGAAGGCTACAAAGTGAAACGTTCGGGTGGATAAATAGACCCAATTATTTTTGGTTTATTAAGAAACCTGTTGAATATTTTTTTTTTAAAAATATAAATTTGCCAAAAACATAAAGTATTTAATTATGAAAAGAACAGCTATTTATTTATTATTTATTTCATTAACTGCCTGCAACTATGGCGACAAAACCAAGTGGGACTTTTATCAGTGGGCGCATAAAGGCGGAATTATCGATAATGTTTTATGTAAAACTGACCCAAACCTGAGTTATAGTTTATTTTTGCCTTCGAACTATAAAATCGACCGAAACTGGCCTGTAATTTATTGCTTTGATCCGAAAAGCGATGGCAAATTGCCGTTAACGTTGTTAAAGAATGTTGCCGAAAAATACGGCTATATTTTAATTGGTTCCAACAATTCCAAAAATGGTTTGCAGCAAACGGAAATGTCGCATATAATTGAAATTTTATTTGAAGATACCAAAAAGAAAATAGCCATTGATCCCAAACGGGTTTATTATGCGGGATTTTCAGGAGGCGCCAGGGTTGCCTGCTTAATTGCCAATAGTTACAAAAATGCAGCAGGTGTAATTGCCTGTTCCGGGGCAGTCGATCCTGCCGATGCAAACACAACTTATAATTTAATTGGGATAGCCGGAAATATAGATATGAATTATCTTGAAATGAGGCGCCTGGAAACTTCGTTGAAAAATTGGCCTGGCCGTAATATTTTTTTAAGCTTCGACGGCATTCATCATTGGCCGCCAAAAGAAACGCTGGAACAAGCAGTAACTATAATGGAAATTTTTGCTATGAAAGATAAACTCATCGGTTTAAACGATACGCTAATTAAAAATTTTGTTAATAAAAATATTGGCGGGGCTGAACAACTCGAAGCAGCTAAAAGCCCTGACAGCCTTATGAAGGCCTATTATATGCTTGGCAACACTTTGAAAATAACCAATGGCCTGGCTGATAGTTCAAAAATTGCCGCAACATTGAATAACATTTCCCGGGATCAATTATTAACGGGCTATCTTGAAAAAGAGAAAAAAATACTGCTCAATGAAATGGAGAAACAACAGGTATTTGCAAAAAGTATAAATGAATCGCCCACGGAATGGTGGATAAAAGAATTAAACGATATTAAAAATTCTGAAAATAAAGCACAAAACCGTCTTGAAAAATCTTATGCCAAACGTTTGCTTGCTTTTGTAAGCCTTTTATCATACAGTTATGTTAATAATGCATTGGCGCAGCAAAACTGGAACGCCGCAGAGAAATTTCTTAAAATATATGGTTTGGCCGATCCGGAAAATCCCGATTATTTATATTTTCTCTGTTGTTATTATGCAAACACCTACAGGCCTGAAGACGCTGTGAACTCATTAAGAACAGCTATAAAGTTTGGTTTCAACGACCAGTCTAAACTGCTATACGACCCGATGTTGGATAATCTCAGGAACATGCAGGCATTTATGGAATTAATAAATCCGAAAGCTCCAAATTAAAAACTGAAAATGATAAAGAAGATTAATGAAACAACAACAGTACCGGCGATTATAGCAAGGTTAATCGTAGGCTTGATATTCCTTTCAGAAGGTATACAGAAATTTTTATACCCTGAATTATTGGGTACAGGTCGTTTTGAAAAAATCGGGTTTATGCACCCCCATTTATGGGCTTCCTTTACAGGTTTTTTTGAAATTGTATGCGGTACTTTATTGCTTTTTGGGTTATTAAGCCGGTTGGCGGCTATTCCTTTATTAATTGTAATGATAACAGCATTCATTACAACAAAATGGCCGATGCTTTTACATCAGGGGTTCTGGCGCTTTGCCCACGAATATCGAACTGACTTTTCCATGACAATGTTATTGCTTTACATTTTATATTATGGAGGTGGAGGCTTCTCCTTCGATAAAAAACTTTTTGGCAAAAACAGAAAATGATTTGAAATGGGTTGCAAAATTATTTTCAAAATCTGGAACTATTTAAAAAATATTATATAATTTTGACCGAACGTTCAGTCAAAATTATGTCGCCAAAAACAAAAGTGCAATTTGAAAAAGTGAGGCAGGAAAAACGAGAGTTGATCCTCGAAACAGCATTGGAGATATTTGCAACCTATGGCTATCATGGCACTTCCATAAGCATGATTGCGCAACATGCAGGCATTGCAAAAGGTCTGTTATATAATTATTTTAAAAGCAAAGAGGAATTATTAAAAGCTGTTGTAAGCAATGGATTCAAAGAAATCTTCGACACCTTCACTCCATTATTGGATAAAAACTTCCCGGAAGAAATGCTTACACCTGTGAGTTTTCGTAAGTTGATTAAAAAAATATTTAAAATAATGAATGACAATATCCATTTTTGGAGATTGTACTTTGCATTGGCTTTTCAACCAGGTGTAGCTGAATTAATATATCAGGATTATAAAGGCGTCATATTTTCGCAATTTGATTTATTGGAGAAATATTACAAAAAACAAAGTTCAAAAAATCCCATAGCTGATGCTGTTCATGCCAATTCTGTAATGGATGGGTTAATGATTAATATTATCCAGTCTACCCCAAATTTTGATAACAAAAAAATAATAGAGAGAATTTTAAAACGACTTGAAAAACCTATTTATTAAAAGACTATAATGATGAAATATATTCAACTTACCATCACATTGCTCATTCTATGTTTGACGGCCAAAAGTCAGCAACCTTCGGCAAAAGAAATTGTAAAAAAAGCAAACGACCTTATGCAGGGCCAAACCAATGAAAGTTATATGCACATGTCAATTGTAAGGCCAACGTGGCAACGTACAATAGCATTTCATTCCTGGTCGAAAGGAAGTAGTTTAAGCATGGTTATTATAACTGAGCCGGCGAAAGAAAAAGGGCAAACATTTCTGAAACGTAAAAATGAAATCTGGAATTGGGTCCCCAATATTCAGCGAATGATTAAACTACCCCCGTCTATGATGTCGCAAGGTTGGATGGGATCAGACTTTACTAATGACGATTTGCTAAAAGCCGCTTCAATTGTTGATGATTACGACCAAACATTGCTTGGAAGTGAAATTTGCAATGAAACAAATTGTTATAAAATAAAGCTTGTACCAAAACCCAATGCCGCTGTTGTGTGGGGCTCTTTAATCAAGTGGATAAGCAAACCGGGCTTTTTCCAAATGAAAACAGAATTTTTTGATGAAGATAACCAACTTGTTAAAACCGAATCCGCTTCAGCAATTAAAACCATGGGCGACCGTGAAATCCCCACACACTTTGAAATTATCCCTGCCGATAAACCCGGCAACAAAACCATTGTGGATTTCGACAAAACAACATTCAATAAACCCATAGATGACGGGTTCTTTTCGCAACAAAATATGAAAACAATCAGATAGCCATTGGTTGATAGTTGTTGGTTGTTCGTTGCTGGTTGCTGGTTTTTGGTTGTTAGTAAAAAAGTATAATTATGGAATCTATAAAATCGTATTTTGATCTTGATGTTTGGAAGAAAAGCAGAATCTTTGCTAAGGAAGTTTATATCATTACAAAAACCTTTCCTAAAGAAGAATTATATGGCTTAACAAATCAAATAAGAAGATGTGCTATTTCAGTTGCCTCGAATATTGCTGAAGGTTCAGGAAGACAAACTGCAAAAGATACCATTCAATTTCTATACATTTCAAGGGGTTCGCTGTATGAATTAGAAACACAATTGTATATTGCTTTTGATTTAGGATACTTAAATATGGCACAGCTTGAAAATCTTCTGTATTTGGTCACCGAATGTAAAAAACTTTTGAATGGGTTTATAAATTATTATAAAAATTTAAAAACAACACAGTCCTAAACTAACAACCGGCAACGAACAACCAGCAACTATGTTAAAATTGGCTTGGCGAAATTTATGGCGCAACAGGCGCCGGACATTGATAACAGTGGCATCGGTATTCTTTGCGGTATTTTTTGCCATCATCGCACGTGGCTTCAAACACGGTGCCTGGGTGTACCTTATTAATAACGTGCTGCATTCCTACACAGGCTATGTCCAGATTCACGGAAAAGGCTATTGGGACAACAAGACTTTCGATTATAGCATGGCTGCCAATGACCCGGTATTTGAAAAAGTTAAAGAGCTTAAACAAGTCAAAGGGCTCATTCCGCGCCTCGAATCATTTTCTTTGGCATCATCGGGCGATAAAACAAAAGGCGTAATTACGGTTGGCATTGATCCGGCTTTGGAAAATGAATTTACAGAACTCAATAAAAAAATTGTTTCGGGAAGATATTTCACCGGCAACGATACAGGGGTAATTTTATCGGAACGCCTTTCAAAATACCTGGGGTTAAAAGTTAATGATTCCATCGTATTGCTAAGCCAGGGATACCAGGGAATGGGTGCAAATGGTATTTACAAAATTCTTGGCATTGTAAAGCTTCCATCGCCGGAATTCGACAACCAGATGGTGTATATGCCTTTGCCATTGGCTCAAGACTATTATTCGGCACAGGGGCGTATTACATCTGTTGTAGTTGATTTGAAAAACCCACAGGAAATGGATAAAGCCATCAGGAAAATTAATAAGGTTGTTAATTCAAATGCCTACGAAGTAATGTCATGGAAAGAGATGCTTATTGAGCTATACCAGCAATACGTAAGCAACGAGGGAAGTGGAATGATTATTATTTCTTTGCTCTACCTGATTGTGGGATTTGGTGTTTTTGGCACTGTTTTAATGATGATTGCCGAACGCCGGCATGAGTTTGGAATTATGATAACCGTAGGTATGCAGCGTAGCAGATTAATTCAGTTGGTTAGTTTTGAACTTGCCTTTATTTGTATGTTGGGTTTATTTTTCGGGTTTCTGGGAAGCTTGCCGATTGTTGCTTATTTTCATTTTAATCCAATCCATATGGGAGCTTCAATGGCTAAATCTTATGCTGCTTTTGGTATGGAGCCGATTTTACCGACTGCCTGGCAGCTCGATTATATGCTCCAGCAGGTTTACATTGTTTTTACAATTGTGCTTGTAGTTCTTATTTACCCATTATATTCGGTTTATAAATTAGATTTAACCAAAGCCATGAGAAGATAAATAATTACTAATTACTGATGACAAATTACAAATGAGTAAGGTTGAAATCAGTGAACTAACAACTAACATCTAACAACCAACAACTATGTTGCTTTCATTATCGTGGAAAAATATTTGGCGGAACAAAACGCGCAGCCTCATCATCATTTTTGCCATTGTGTTTGGTGTTATTGGTGGTGTTGGGATTATTGCTTTTATGAATGGGTTGATTTATCAGCGTCTTGAAATGGCCATAGGAAATGAAGTTTCAAACATTCAAATCCACAATTCCCATTTTCAAAGTAACAAGGAATTAAATGATACTATTTTTAATATACAGAAACTGACTTCTGTTTTAGATACCTGTCGAAAAATAAAAGCTTACAGCTTAAGATTAAAATCGGTAACAATGATTAATTCCGCCAATTGCGGCGAAGGGATTATGCTCAACGGAATTGATCCTGAAAAGGAAAAGAAAGTTACAGGCATTTATAAATACATTCAGACAGGAAATTATTTCGCCGATACCAGGAAAAATGGAATTGTAATCGGCGAAAAACTGGCCCGAAAACTGAAAATAAAAATGCGTTCAAAAGTTGTGGTAACCATGCAGTCGGCATCGGGAGATATTACCAATGCTGCTTTTAAAGTTATCGGTATTTATAAAACAAGCAACTCTACTTTTGACGGGCACAATGCCTACGTTCGAAAATCAGATTTAGCAACAATTATAGGATTCGGTTCGCAAACTGCCCACGAAATTGCCATTTCAGTTTATAACGATAATGAAAGTGAAACGCTGGTTGCTTCATTAAAAAAGAAATTCAACAGCGACAAACTAAGTATAGAACCGTGGATTGAAATTATGCCCGAACTTGGACTGTTAACCGGTGTAATGGATTACATGCTCTATATTTTTATGTCTATTATTTTCCTGGCGCTAAGTTTCGGCATTATCAACACCATGCTTATGGCTGTTATGGAAAGGGTACGTGAAATAGGCATGCTTATGGCTATTGGAATGAATAAAACCAAAATATTTTCAATGATTATGCTCGAAACTATTTTGCTCATGCTTACCGGCTCTTTTGTCGGGCTTGTTCTTTCATTTGCTATAGTAAATTTCTTTGAAAAATTCGGCATTGATCTTTCAAGGTTTGCTTCGGGGATGTCAGGATTTGGCTTTAGTTCAATGGTGTACCCGTTTCTTGAAACTTCTGCATATTTTCGTATTGTTATCATGGTGATAATTGCCGGGATTATTTCTTCCATTGTCCCGGCACGGAAAGCATTAAAACTGAATCCATCGGAAGCGATTAGAAAACTTTGATTTTATGAAAATAATTGAAACAAAAGAATTGACAAAGGTTTACCGTGAAAATGGCAACGAAGTTGTTGCTTTGGAAAACCTGGATATTTCGTTTGAACAGGGCGAATTTACTGCAGTTGTTGGTCCATCAGGATCGGGGAAAACAACCTTTCTGAACATGATCGGCGGTATCGATTATCCTACATCAGGGGAAATATTAATAGACAACATTAACATTGGGGCGTTAAAAAGCTCGAAATTAATTGATTTCCGAATGCGAAACATCGGTTTTGTATTTCAGTCGTACAACCTGATACCGGTTCTTACAGCGCGTGAAAATGTTGAGTTTATCATGTTCCTGCAAAACCGTTCGAAAGAAGAACGTTCCAAAAGAAGCACCGAACTACTTAATGCGGTCGGACTTGACGATAGAATAAATAGCCGTCCCGGGAAACTTTCCGGCGGCCAGCAACAACGTGTTGCGGTTGCACGCGCGCTTGCTTCGCGTCCCAAATTTGTTCTTGCCGATGAGCCTACTGCCAACCTCGACTCCAAATCAGCCGAAAAATTACTTGATATTATGGAGAAGCTGAACCGCGATGAAAATATAACTTTCATTTTTTCAACACACGACCAAAGGGTTGTAAAAAAAGCCCGTCGCATTATCACTCTCGTCGATGGCAAAGTTGCAAGCGATGAAAGAAAAGAAATTCAAGAGATTGTTTGATTTCTTTAAACATTTGAAAATGAAATATACATTAAGATATTTAATAATACTGGTTTTAATAAATTTCAGCTTATACTCAAATTCACAGGAACCCGAAAAGAATTTTTATTTGTCGGGATACATATCAAATTTACAGAACGTAATGTTCGACAGTATTCAAAAAAGCTGGGCAATTAGCAATCTGATCCATAACAGGATTAATATAAAATATATTCCGGTTAAATCATTGACAGCAGATATTGAGTTGCGCAACCGTTTTTTGTTTGGCGAAAATATAACCAACAGCATTTTTAGTATAGGGAAAGATTATGGCTTGTTTGATTTGACAAAAAATGTTGTTTCAGGAAACTCATATAAGCTAAACATTAATGTCGACAGGCTAAACCTGGCATACGAACAAAACAAGCTCAGGATAACTTTAGGCCGCCAGCGGATTAACTGGGGACAAACATTGGTTTGGAACCCTAACGATATTTTTAATACATATTCTTTTTTTGATTTTGATTATGTAGAGCGGCCAGGCAGCGATGCTTTAAGGCTTCAATACTTTAATTCTGAAGTATCGTCTACGGAATTGGCAGCAAAATTGGATAATAATAAAAAAGTTACTTCGGCAATATTATATAAATTCAACATTTTCGAATATGATTTCCAGTTCTTGGGCGGCGTTCTCAATGGCAGTGATTATGTAGCCGGCGCCGGGTGGTCAGGCGCTATAAAGAATGTTGCTTTCAGGGGAGAGTTGAGTTATTTTCAACCGGTTAAACATTTTAGCGACACTACCGGTGAATTTCTGGCATCCATTTCCGCAGATTATACATTCAGCAATTCATTTACCATTCTTGCCGAATATTTATATTGTGGATCCGGTATAAATTTTAAGGACAGTATTTCCTTAGTTAGTTTTTACAATGCACCGCAAAATGTTAAAAACCTGTCGATTCTTAAACATAATTTTGTATTGCAGTTAGGATATCCGGTAACCCCGCTACTTAACATTAATTTAGCAGGCATGCTGTTTCCGGGCCTAAATGGATATTATTTGGGACCTTCCGTTATTTATTCTCTTTCCCAAAACCTTGATGCATCGTTTTATTATCAATTATTCAGTGTAAAAATTAAACAAGAAACTCAAAATATTAATTTGGTTTTTTTGAGAATTAAACTGAACTTCTAAACAAATCCAAATAAGCTTAAACAAATAAAACACAAGACTCTTTTGATTTTTAAACGCTTCTTTTTTTATCTGCAATTATCCAGGAACAAATTATTGGCTTCAAAATCGCCTGCATTCATTGCTTTTTGTAAATCGTTACAAGCAGCTTTTTTATTGCCATTGCTTAATAATAATTGCCCTCTTTTTCTTAGCGCGACAATATTCATAGGTTCTAAAGACAAGCATGAATTAAAATCTTTTAAAGCATAAGGAATCAAATTTGTTTTTTCATATGTTTCTGCACGTGATAAAAAGTATTTGGCTGTTTTAGGATAGTTTTTTATCAAACGGTTGAAATTAATCAAAGCATCGAAATAGCTTCCATTTTCAAGTTCAATTTTCCCTGCCAGGTAAATGGCGGATGAATCATTTTCAAATAAAGAAAGATATAAATCCATATCGGCTTTAGCCAAATCGTATTGACCGAGTAAAAGGTATGTTCCTGCCCGTTCCGGATAAAGTTTAAATTCGTCAGGGGCAATATTTATAGCCGTGCTATAATCGGCCAAAGCGTCATTATTTTTATTTGTTTTTAAGTATGACCCGGCACGCCCTTCAAAATATTCAAAGTTGTGTTTATAAATTTCAATTGCTTTGTTATAATCGTTAATGGCCGTATTAAAATTTCCCATTTCATGAAAAGCTTTTGCACGATAATAAAGTAATTCGTGATGATGTGAATTGCTTTTTAAAATATCGGAAACGTAATTGATAACGCCCAGCCAATCCTTGTTATTTAACATAAAGCGTGCTTCTCCAACCTGGGTGTCGTAATTGTTGTACCAGTCTTTTGTCCAAAAAGCTTTCCATTCCGGTTTATCTTCATAGCGTGAAAATGCCTGATCGAGCCTTATTATAACCTGCGGCAGCTTATATCTCGATGTTAAATGTTTGTTTAACCAAACAAGCGACTGTTTTAAATCGCCCTGCTGTGCGTAACATTGTGCAAGGCCATAATCGGCAATATCCTCGTTTAGCTTGTTTGCGCTATTATAATCAATTATAGCTTCCGTAAAACTTTTCTTTTGATAGCAAGCACGTCCCCTGGCCAAAAATGTTTTGGCGTTGTTATTATCATTTTCCAAAGATTTGTTGTAATAAAAAATTGCCGAATCGGGCTGGTTTTTAATTTCAAAGGACCTGCCTTTTAAATAGTCCGAAGGCTGGGCTTTGAGCGATGAACAGAATATAGCGATTATTAAGATCAACCAACCAGTTTTTCTTCCAACCAGAAAAATGTTTTGGCGGCATAATAGCATTTCCATTTTTTTTAATGTTATCAGCTACTTGATTATTGTTTTATTTGCCGGTGCCGTGCTTGCAACTGTTATCCTAATTCATGCCTGTGCATAAGCTTTTCAACCGGGCTGATTTCGATAAATGAAGCGCCGAATTTGCTCCCGAAATTTCCTGCCATAACAACCACCAGGTCGTCTTTCTTCAAACGATTATTATCTAAATGACTTTTCAGCGCCTTATGAACGAACTCGTAGCTGTTTTTGGTTTCTTCAATATAGTTCGGAAATATGCCGAATGAAAGCGCCAATTCGCGGACCACACGCATATCATAACAATGGGCAAATACAGGCTTGCGCCCACGATAACCTGCCATATTCCTTACAGAGCGACCGGTATTGCTGTCGGTGATTATCGCTTTTGCATTTAAAGTTATCGCTGCTTCAACAGCAGTTTTAGTAAGAAATGCAGACCTTTCGTTAGTAAGCACTACTAAAGGAACATCATGAATATTGCTGATTGATTTTTCAGCTTCCTTAGCAATTTTGGCCATTGTTTTAACTGCTTCAAGAGGATATTTCCCGGAAGCAGTTTCGCCGCTCAGCATAATAGCATCGGTACTGCTAAAGATGGAATTTGCAACATCGCTCACTTCTGCCCTTGTCGGACGCGGGCTGCTGATCATAGAATGCAGCATTTGCGTTGCTACAATAACCGGTTTACGCCGGGAAACACATTTATGTATAATCATTCTCTGGATACCGGGAATTTTTTCATAAGGAATTTCAATTGCAAGGTCGCCGCGTGCAACCATTATGCCGTAAACATGGTCGAGAATTTCATCGAGATTGTCAACGCCTTGCTGGTTCTCTATTTTAGCAATTATTTTTATCCGGCTTTTATGCTCATCCAAAATATTTTGAATTGCTTTAACATCCTCTTTGTTGCGAACAAATGAATGGGCAATAAAGTCGATATCATTTTCAATGCAAAATTTTACAAAAGCTTTATCTTTTTCGCTTAGCGAAGGCAGCTTAAAATCGGCCTGCGGCACATTAATGCTTTTATGACCTTCAATTTTCCAATCATTTCTGGCTTTACAAATTAAGGTATCGCCGTTCTTTTCAACAATACCGAGTTCAAGTAAGCCATCGTCGATTAAAATATGGCTGTTTAAAGGAATTTCGCTTACAAATTTATCGTAAGAAACATAAATGCAATCCTTACCGGTTACCTTGCCGGGATTGCCTTTGATTTTAATTATATCGCCAGTTTTTACATTAATTGCTTCATCAGCGCCTGTAACCCTTATTTCAGGGCCTTTTGTATCGACCAAAATTGCAATGTGGTCGGAAACCTGCCTGATTATATTTATCACTTTCAATGCTTCATCAAGCGGTTGATGGGCAGTATTCAGCCGAACCACATCCATTCCTGTCTGATGCATTTTTTTTAAAAATGCAACATCACAAATTTTATCCGATATTGTGGCAACAATTTTTGTTTTTTTCATTCTGTATTGATTTATAAAATTTTTCAACAAAGTTCGCAATTTTTTATTCGATTGAAAATATTTGCCGGACATAATAGATTTTGTAACTATCTCAAATTCTTTTTCGCGTTTTTATAAATTTTTTATTATTTTATAATTGAATGCAAAGGGCTTATAATGCTCCTTTCTGAATAAATATTTCTTTTTGTAAATTATAAATTGAAAATCATAAATAGCTTTGCATTTGATTTAAAATTAATTTTTGAATAATGACAAAAATCGGCCTTCTTTCCGACACACATTGTTTTATTGATAACAGGCTATTTGATTTTTTTTCAGCCTGCGATGAAATTTGGCATGCCGGCGATATAGGCAATATTGAAACGGCCGATAAAATTGCTGCATTTAAGCCGCTTAAAGCTGTGTATGGCAATATTGACGGGCACGAAGTAAGAATTGTATATCCCAAACACCAAAGATTTACCTGCGAAAACACTGACGTTTGGATTACCCATATTGGCGGTTATCCGGGACATTATGAACCGGAAATTAGAAAAGGCCTGACAACCAAGCCACCAAAGCTTTTTATTTGTGGCCATTCCCATATTTTAAAAATCATTTACGATAAAAAGTTCGACCTGCTGCACATCAATCCAGGCGCAGCCGGCAAACTTGGAATTCAGAAAGTGCGAACTGCCGTGAGGTTTAAAATCGATGGAAGCAATATTAAGGATATGGAAATTTTTGAAATGAAATATTGAAAGGTTTAATTTAAAAATGAAGTAAGAAAAAAAATTTAGCTGAAAAATAATAAATTTGCGCTTCTGAATTTTTTCAGTTGAAAGTTATTTGTTTCGTACAACAAAAAAAGGAGAGATGCCAGAGTGGTCGATCGGGGCGGTCTCGAAAACCGTTGTTCGCCGTAAGGTGGACCGAGGGTTCGAATCCCTCTCTCTCCGCTTTATCGTTTAAAACTTTTAGTGTAGTTGAAAAATTGGTTCAAAATATAACCGAATTAAATATATCCAGCTATTTTATAAGAAATATAACCTACCCATTCCTTAATAATTAGCGACCATTTTATTAACGGATCGGCTTTTGGGATAAAATAATCATCGGGCCCTAAAAACGGGAGTTCTAACGGATCAGTTGAAAAACATTTTATTTTAAATCCTTCGTGACGAAAACAGGCTGAAGCCCTGCGCATATGAAAAGCAGAAGTAAATAAGATTATTTCATTTTGAGTGCCAATTATTTTCTGGTCACCTAGGGTGCCTGCCTGATTTTCGTATTCCGTACCGGAAAGTCCACCGACACCATCGAAGGTCAATATACCGACGCTGGGGCTGAAGTTTGAGTCGCTGCAAGCCCGGCAATGTGAAACATGTGATTGTTCTGCAGCGATTGGAAGTTGAAGGGGCCCGGCGAAAGAATCGCTTTGCCACTTAACAGCGGGTTGCCAGAAGTGATCGTGCCAGTGCTCGCGATCATTACTTCATGGCTGCTTACGGGATAAAGAACAACGTTCAGCCTATAGGCTGCCGACGTTGAGCGTCCCCGTTCCCCGGCCTGTGGAATTGATAACGAAGGTATCCGGAGCCGCCCGTCAGATTGGAGGCTAAGGTCCCGGTGTTGTTGTGGAGCCAGCGTTCCACGCGGTGCTCCAGGAGCCACTGCCGGCATTCGCTGACCCGGCCATAGCAAATCGTGCGGAAGCGCTGTCCCAGCCGCTCAGACCGAACTGACAATATTGACCGATCGAATATGGAGCTTTGAAACACAGAAGAATCTTGCAGGCGCAGAATGCCGGAAACCCGAGTTCCGGTTGAGTTGCTATCGTCAAACTCGATCATGTGGCCAAGGGTGA
>CAWEFA010000045.1:0-18570 GCA_963808135.1 uncultured Bacteroidota bacterium | reverse complement strand
ACTTAACTTTCAGTTTCCTGTAATGATTTTGGTAAAAACCCCCGCCGAACTTGAAAAGCATGTTATATTTCTAAATGAATTTATTAACGAACAGGATTTGTTTAAATATTTATCTGCTTCCGATATTTACATAACACCCTATTTGA
This sequence comes from uncultured Bacteroidota bacterium, assembly GCA_963808135.1. Classification (GTDB taxonomy): domain Bacteria; phylum Bacteroidota; class Bacteroidia; order Bacteroidales; family DTGW01; genus CAWEFA01. The sequence continues at coordinate 18,424 of CAWEFA010000045.1, read as the reverse complement.
ACGAAGCCCAAATTACCAGCGGAACACTTTCATATGCTGTCGGAGCTGGTTCGGCGGTTCTTTCAACTCCGTATTGGCACTGTTTCAGAATTGTTGGCGGAGGGAAGGGGAAGGCTTTTTAACTTTAATGATTCCATCAAACTGACGTCTACTTTATCAGAACTCTTGGATAAACCAGAGGAGTTAAATGAGCTTAAACAAAAAGCGTATGATTCTGGCCGAAAAATTACATGGCCGAAAAAAACCAGTGAAAAATATATTGAGCTTGCTGAAAATATTCTTAAGGAAGGTTTTGAGGTAATTGTAAAAAAAGATACTGTCATGGATTTTCTTATCCTGCCTCCTTTTTCACTGACCCACATCAATCGTTTAACAGACGATACAGGCATCATCCAACATGCAAAATTTGGCATCCCGAATTTAAAAGAAGGCTATTGCTTCGATGATGATGCCAGGGCTTTGCTTATGGTTTTAATGGCATACAGGCAAATGAAAAAATATCCGGGCATTTGAATTTATCGCCCATTTATTTAAGTTATATCCATTACATGCAAAATCCGGACGGCACTTTCAGAAATTTTCTGAGTTTTAGCAGAAATTTCCTGGATGAAGTCGGTTCCGAAAATTATTTTGGCCGTACTATATGGGCATTAGGATATTTACTGGGGAATGCCCCCAACGATGCGTATTACCAAACAGGTAAATTGGTTTTTTTTAATGCGTCGCCGAATTTTGAAAAATTAAAGTCCATAAGAGGTATTGCAAATACTATGATTGGCATAAGTTATTATCTTAAAAGCAACTTATCTGACGACTCAATGACCGAAAGGTTAAGAAACATGGCCCAAAACTTAATCAAACATTATTATGAAAACGAAACCCCCGACTGGAAATGGTTTGAATCTTTGCTTGCCTACGATAATGGATGTTTTGCCTTTAGCTCTTTTCATTTCAGCGGAAATACTGAACGACGATAAAATAACAAAAACAGCGCTCAAAGCTATGAATTTACTGACGAAACATACGCTTAAGGATAATACTTACGATAATTGGAAATGAAAAATGGTACAAAAAAGAGGGGGAACGTTTTGTTTTTGCACAACAACCGATTGATGCCATGGCTAGTTTTTGATGTACCACCAGGCTTTTCATGTAATAAAAGATAAAGATTACCTCAATAAGCTGTACACTTCATTTTTGTGGTTCCTGGGTGAAAACGACCTGAGAATGAGCCTGTATGATTTTGAGACCCAGGGATGCTGCGACGGTTTCGAAAGCTATGGCGTAAACCGTCACCAGGGCGCGGAAAGTTCACTGGCGTATTTAATTTCTCACTTAACGGTATTACAGGCTTATGAAGAATTTCACGAGACGGATTGAAAAGTAATGTCGTTTCGTTTCAGGTAAACTGCTAATTTTTTAAAAAGGTACTGTTATATTGCCCGCCATAGTCTCGTAAAATTCGACTTCGCTTATTTTTTCAAACTGTTGAATCATTTTGTTCATGGCATGAATTATATACTCTTTTTGTTTTTGAAAATGAATAAACATAGCAGCCAGGTTAACTGAAGCTTCTATCGCTTTTGGGTTCCTGAATAAAATAGTAAAGAATATTTTCCAATAGAGGTATCCAGTTCGTTTATTAAACCCAACCTTTTTGCAAACCCTCAAAAATGAACGCATATAAATAAGCATTACGCCGAAACCCGGTTTATGTTTGTAATCTATATTGAGTTTAAGGCCATTATAAATAACCCTTTTATAATAGTTTTCGGGTTCATAAATGTGCTTAATTACACGCAGATAATTTTTGATTACTTCCTTTCGGGGCTTTTTTGTAATAAAGTTTAAACCACTTGTCGATTGATCTATATCGAATTCAGTGATCGATTTTGAAGCATTTTGAAACAACCGGCCTTCAAATTCAAGGCGACGGGTAAGTTGCGTATTTGGCAATGCATAAAGCAATCCTAACATTGCCATACATATTCCTGAATTTTGTATGGAAACTATCATATTGTCTGCTATTCCTGGGCTTTCGCTGTCGAAACCAATTATGTAACCGCCATTCACGACTATTCCGTACGACATTATTTTTTGCACCGCATCTTCAATAGATTTATTTACATTTTGGATTTTTCCGCTAATTGCAAGTGTATCGTTCTCGGGAGTTTCAATGCCGATAAATACATACCGGAAATCCACATCTTTCATAAGCTGAAGCAACTCATCATCATCGGCAAGATTTATGGAGGCTTCCGTAGTGAAGTAGAAAGGATATTTATGTTCAATAGTCCATTTTCTGATTTCACGAAGAAGTTCTTTGGCTTTCTTTTTATTGCCGATGAAATTATCATCAACAAAATCGACATGTCCTCTGTGGCCAAGATCGTAAAGGCTTTGCAATTCTTTTATAACTTGTTCTGTTGTTTTAAACCTCGGAATGCGCCGAACAGTTCAATAATGTCACAAAATTCGCAATTGTAAGGGCATCCGCGAGTGAACTGCACACCGATCATAATATAATCTCGGAAACGAATAAGGTCATCACCTGGGTACAACAACTTTTGACATATCCGCTTTTTCTTCAAATGCAAAAATTCCTCTCTTAGCGCCATTTTGTAATGCCCGGAGAAACATGGGAACGGTAACTTCGCCTTCACCTAAAACCAGAAAATCGGCTTCTTTATAAATATCAGGCTGTGATGTAGGATCAGGGCCTCCAACAACTACGGTACAATTTAAATTGTGAGCTCTCTTAATAAATTCAAGCATGCTCTTTTGCTGGGGCAACATACCGCCGGTACAAACAATGTCGGCCCATTTCAGATGTTCATCCAATAAAGGCTCAACATTCTCATCTATCAGTTTAAATATCCATTGCTGGGGTAAAAGCGCAGCCAAGGTAAGCAAGCCAAGTGGCGCCGCTGGATATTTGGCCCCAACAATTTTACATACATCCTGATAATTCCAAAAGCTATAGTCTGAAAATTTAGTTTGAACAATTAAGCATTTGGTAAATCCTCTAAAAAAATCCTTCATCTGCAATTTATTCTTTTACTTACTAAAAATTATTATAAAATAGCTTTGAGATTTGAGGTAGCGAAGTAATATGTGATGTGAAACATGAAAGTAAATTTATTTAAATTATACATCAAATTAGTTACACAATTCTTTGACATATTTACATAATTCACACATTTTTGGAATAAAATTAATTGTCAAACTGTGGATAGGCTCTTATAAATGGATTGAGGATTAGAATGAAGAAGCGAAATATATATTCCAGTGAATTAAAAAAAAGTCCCGCATCTGCGGGACTCAAAATTTTAAATGTTTAATAATATATAAACTATGCTAGTTTAACATTTACCGCATTTAATCCTTTTTTTCCTTCTTGCAAATCAAAAGTTACTTCATCATTCTCCCTGATACTATCTTTTAATCCGGATGAATGAACAAAGTATTCTTTAGGTGAATTTGCGTCTTTAATGAATCCGAATCCTTTCGAATCATTATAGAATTTTACTGTTCCGTTGTTCATAATATGATTTTAAATTAATGGGTACAAGGTACGCTTTATTTTTTTGATATTGCTTTTTATTTTTAACAAATCGAATATTAACCTGAAATCATTTGATTGGGTAATTTAAAATTTAACCCGCTTATAAAAAATTGTTTTGGTAATTTCTGCTGTGATTATATAAATCCCCACAATCAACAATAATAGTAAATATGTAGAAAGACTGAGAGGGCAGAATCCAAAAAGATTTCCAAGCGGGGTGAAGGGTAAAAATAACGTTATAGCAGCGATTGTCAGCGTTGCCATTAGCAGGTATTTTCCCGGTCGGCTCCTGAAGAAAGGCTTCCTGCTTCGAATAACAAGCACAATTATTGATGCCGAAATAACCGATTCCAGAAACCATCCTGTCCTGAACTGGCCTTCGTTGGCGCGAAGTATAAGCAACAGCAGTCCAAAAGTCAGGTAATCAAATATAGAACTAACCAAACCGAATGTAATCATAAACTTTCGAATGGCTTTGATATCCCAGCGCCGGGGATAGTCAATCATCTGTTCATCTACCCTGTCGGTAGCAATGGTCATTTCGGGAAAGTCGGTCATCAGGTTGGTAAGCAAAATCTGCTTGGGTAATAAAGGAAGAAATGGAATAAAGAGCGACACTCCGGCCATGCTGAACATATTTCCAAAATTAGCGCTTGTGGCCATAAACACATATTTAAGCGTATTTGCAAAGGTCGTTCGTCCTTCTCTCACCCCTTCAACCAGAACACCCAGATCCTTTTCGAGCAATACGATATCGGCAGCATCTTTGGCAACATCGGCAGCAGTGTCCACGGAAATCCCGACGTCGGCAGCATGAAGCGCAGAAGCATCATTAATACCATCGCCCATGTATCCCACTACATTTCCAGCCTTTCGCAGGGCAATGATAATACGTTCTTTCTGATTGGGTTCTATTTCGGCAAAAACATCTACTGCGCCCACACGTCTGAGTAGTGCACCATCGCTCATCCGGCGAAGTTCAGGGCCGGTAATGATTTTATTGTCGGATAGCCCCATTTTTTTACTAAGGCTGGCTGCAATAAGATGGTTATCGCCGGTGATAATTTTTAGTGAAACACCGAGTTTTTTCAGGCTGGCAATGGTATCGACGATATTTGCCTTGGGCGGGTCAAAAAGGGTGAGAAACCCTAAAAACGTCATATCTTTCTCATCGCTTTTGTTTATGGACGATCCTGATGGTATATTTTTATATGCAATGCCTATGGTTCGAAAACCAAGGTTGCTGAACCCTGCAAAGTGTTTTTGAATCTGATCCTGCATGGATGCAATTTCAACTATACTATCGTCTTTAGTTTCTGTAGTTGAACAAACATCAAGTATATTAGCCAGCGCTCCTTTGGTTACCATAAAATGTGAATCGCCATGAGAAACCGCTATGCTCAATCGTTTACGAAGAAAATCATATGGAATTTCATCCTGTTTCCGGTATTCCGACAGGTCAATCTTACGATAGTTACGGATGGCCTCATCGATAGGGTTTGCAAAGCCGGTTTCGTAAAAAGCATTGATATAGGCAAACAAAAATACTTTTTCGCTCGCAATACCATTGACATCGAGTGCGACTTGTAATTGCACTGTTCCTTCGGTGAGGGTTCCGGTTTTATCGGAGCATATTACATTCATGCTGCCGAAGTTTTCTATGGAAGCAAGCCGCTTTACAATAACTTTCTTTTGAGCCATTTTTTTTGCGCCATGCGCGAGGTTGATGCTGATGATGGCAGGCAACAACTGTGGGGTTAACCCAACTGCAAGCGCCAGGGAAAAAAGAAAAGAATCCAGCACAGGCCGGTGCAAATAAACATTGATGGCAAATATGATAACAACCAACACCAGCGTAACTTCTCCGAGAAAATATCCGAACCGTCGGATGCCATGTTCGAAATCGGTTTCGGGCGCTTTAAGTTTAAGCCGCTCCGACACTTTGCCAAATTCGGTGTTTTTACCGGTAAGAGTAACCAATGTTTTGGCCGTGCCGCTAACTATATGAGTGCCCATCCACAATGTGTTTGATCGCTGTGCAAGGGCTGTATCGGCAGGTAAAACAGAAGCAACTTTTTCAACCGGAAAGGTTTCTCCGGTAAGCATGGCTTCATCAACAAACAGGTCTTTTGATTCGAGAAGCAGGCAGTCTCCGGGTACAATATCTCCGGCATTCAGGATAACAATATCGCCCGGCACAATTTCTTCTACATGAATTTCCTGTTGTTTTCCATCGCGAAGTACGGCTGCTTTAATTTGAACCATGGCAAGCAACTTTTCTACTGCATTGGATGCGCCATGCTCCTGCCAAAAACCAAGAAGCCCGCTTATGACAACGATGATGAGAATGATTGAAGCATCAACCATGTTGTGCAAGAACAATGACAGGCACGTTGCAAAAAGGAGAATGAGAATAATCGGGCTTTTAAATTGTGCAATAAGCAGCGTGAACGCATCCGATCGTTTCTTGGGTTTCAGGCGGTTTGCTCCATAACTTATGAGCCTTTTTTTAGTTTCATCGGTTGTAAGGCCGCCGGCCGTTGCCTGAAGCCTGTTAAGTAATTCTGTGGCGGTAATGCTCCAAAATGACTGAAGGTTTTGCTCCATGAGCTATTTGGTTTGGTTGATTTAGAACTTTCTTGCCATGATGTTTAGTCATGGTAAGAAAGTTCTAAATTATGCAATGTTATTTAAATATTGAATATTTATACAGATTAATTTTTTATGAATTCTGCATTGGCAACGATTGAAACTTCATCTCCTAACATAGCGGAAGTCATTGATGCACCAATTCCAAATTCGCTGCGTTTTATCGTACCTGTTATTTTAAAACCTGCAATTGTTTTTTTGCTCATGGGATTTGCGCCAACCCTGCAAACAGCATCCAACTCAACTGTTTTTGTGATGCCGTGCATGGTGAGGTCGCCAGTTACTTTATAATTTTTATCATCCACTTTTTTGAATGTTTTGCTTATAAAAGTAATAGCAGGGTACTTTACTGCATCAAAATAATCGGGACTTTTCAAGTGTTTGTCAGCGTTGTTCATTGTCGGTATTAATACTGTTTACATCTGCCGTCATTTCTGCTATGGCGTCGGAGAAGTCATCTTTGGATGATGTAACTTTTGCATCGAAGGTTTTAAACCACCCTTCAACATCTGAAACCATCAAGTGGGTTATTGTAAAGCCTAATTTTGCATGGGCTTTGTCAAGCGACCATGTTGCATTATCCGCTGTTTTAAACGACAATAATAAAGCCGTTGCGGCTACGATTGTAATTGTTGCAATCTTTTTCATGTTAATACATTACTTAAATTTATAAATAACAAATTAAAAAAAATCAACATGAAAAAGATTGCAACAATTACAATCGTAGCCGCAACGGCTTTGATGATTGTCGTTTAAAACAGCGGATAATGCAACATGGTCGCTTGACAAAGCCCATGCAAAATTAGGCTTTACAATAACCCACTTGATGGTTTCAGATGTTGAAGGGTGGTTTAAAACCTTCGATGCAAAAGTTACATCATCCAAAGATGACTTCTCCGACGCCATAGCAGAAATGACGGCAGATGTAAACAGTATTAATACCTACAATGAACAACGTGACAAACACTTGAAAAGTCCCGATTTTTTTGATGCAGTAAAATACCCTGTTATTACTTTTATAAGCAAAACATTCAAAAAAGTGGATGATAAAAATTATAAAGTAACTGGCGACCTCACCATGCACGGCATCACAAAAACAGTTGAGTTGGATGCTGTTTGCAGGGTTGGCGCAAATCCCATGGTAAAAAACAATTGCAGGTTTTAAAATAACAGGTACGATAAAACGCAGCGAATTTGGAATTGGTGCATCTAATGACTTCCGCTATGTTAGGAGATGAAGTTTCAATCGTTGCCAATGCAGAATTCATAAAAAATTAATCTGTATAAATATTCAATATTTAAATAACATTGCATAATTTAGAACTTTCTTACCATGACTAAACATCATGGCAAGAAAGTTCTAAATCAACCAAACCAAATAGCTCATGGACCAAAACCCTCAATCCTTTTGGAGCATTTCCGTTACAGAATTACTTAACAGCTTCAGGCAACGGCCGGCGGTCTTACAAGCGATGAAGCTAAAAAACAGACTCATAAGTTATGGCGCAAATCGTCTGAAACCCAAAAAACGATCGGATGCATTCACACTTCTTATTGCCCAATTTAAAAGCCCGATTATTCTCATTCTTTTATTTGCAACCGGATTGTCATTGTTTTTGCATGACACGGTTGATGCTTCAATCATTCTTACCATTGTCATTATAAGCGGACTTCTTGGTTTTTGGCAGGAACACAGCGCATCCAATGCTGTAGAGAAATTGCTTGCCATAGTACAAATTAAAGCAGCGGTACTTCGTGATGGGAAACAACAGGAAATTCCTGTCGAAGATATTGTGCCGGGCGATATCGTTATCCTGAATGCCGGCGATATTGTTCCCGGAGACTGCCTGCTTCTTGAATCAAAAGATGTGTTTGTTGATGAAGCCATGCTTACCGGCGAAACCTTCCCTGTTGAAAAAGTCTGTTTCTGTATTACCTGCCGATACTGCCCTTGCACAACGAACAAATACTGTTTGGATGGGCACCCATATTGTAAGTGGCAATGCAAAAGCATTGGTTACACTTACCGGCAAAAACACCGAGTTTGGCAAAGTATCGGAGCGGCTTAAACTTAAAGCACCTGAAACCGAATTTGAACATGGCATACGAAGATTCGGTTATTTTCTCGGAGAAGTCACGTTGATTTTGGTTGTCATCATATTTGCCATCAATGTTTATTTACACCGGCCTGTTCTGGATTCTTTTCTTTTTTCACTGGCGCTTGCAGTTGGGTTAACCCCACAGTTATTGCCTGCCATCATCAGCATCAATCTTGCACATGGCGCCAAAAAGATGGCTCAAAAGAAAGTTATTGTTAAAAGGCTTGCTTCTATCGAAAACTTTGGCAGCATGAATGTAATTTGCTCCGATAAAACCGGCACCCTCACCGAAGGAACCGTACAAGTTGAATCCGCACTTGATGTGAATGGGGATGCGAATGAAAAAGTATTTCTGTTTGCTTATCTCAATGCTTCTTATGAAACAGGCTTTACAAACCCTATTGATGAAGCCATCCGTAACTATCGTAAAATTGACCTGTCAGAATATCAGAAACAAGATGAAATTCCTTATGATTTTCTTCGAAAACGTTTGAGTATTGCGGTTTCACATGGCGATTCACATTTTATGGTTACCAAAGGAGCATTGGCAAATATACTTGATGTATGTTCATCTGCAGAAACTAAAGAAGGAAAGTATAGTTGAAATTGCATCAATGCAAGATCAGATTCAGAAACACTTTGAAGAGTTCAGCAATCATGGATTTCGCACTCTAGGCATTGCTTATAAAAATATAACATCGGGATCACCAATTAACAAAAGCGATGAGAAAGATATGACGTTTTTAGGGTTTCTCACTCTTTTTGATCCGCCAAAGGCAAATATTGCTGAAACCATTGCCAACCTGAAGAAACTTGGTGTTTCGCTTAAAATTATCACAGGCGATAACCATCTTGTTGCAGCCAGTCTTAGTAAAAAAATGGGGCTTTCGGATAATAAAATTATTACCGGTCCTGAACTTCGCCAGATGAGCGATGGCGCACTTCTCAGAAGTGTTGGTGCTGTGGATGTTTTTGCCGAAATAGAGCCTAATCAGAAAGAACGTATCATCATTGCCATGCGAAAAGCCGGAAATGTTGTAGGATATATGGGCGATGGAATCAATGATGCTTCTGCGCTTCATGCTGCCGATGTCGGGATTTCAGTTGATACTGCTGCCGATGTCGCCAAAGATGCTGCCGATATTGTATTGCTCGAAAAAGATCTGGGTGTTCTGGTTGAAGGTGTGAGAGAAGGACGAACTACTTTTGCCAATACACTGAAATATGTGTTTATGGCAACAAGCGCTAATTTTGGAAATATGTTCAGCATGGCAGGAGTATCGCTTTTTATTCCATTTCTTCCATTGCTTCCCAAGCAAATTCTGCTTACCAACCTGATGACCGACTTTCCCGAAATGACCATCGCTACCGACAATGTAGATGAACAAATGATTGACTATCCCCGGCGCTGGGACATCAAAGCCATTCGCAAGTTTATGATTACTTTCGGTCTGGTAAGTTCTATATTTGATTATCTGACCTTTGGCTTGCTGTTGCTCATTCTTCGCGCCAATGAAGGCCAGTTCAGGACAGGATGGTTCCTGGAATCGGTTATTTCGGCATCAATGATTGTGCTTGTTATCCGAAGCAGGAAGCCTTTTTTCAGGAGCAAACCGGGAAAATATCTGTTAATTGCAACGCTGTCAATTGCTGTTATAACATTAATTTTACCATTCACACCTCTTGGAACTCTTTTTGGATTCTGCCCTCTCAGTCTTTCTACTTATTTACTTTTATTGCTGATTGTGGTGATTTATATTATTACAGCAGAAATTACCAAAAGAATTTTTTATAAGAAGGTTAAATTTTAAATTACCCAATCAAATGATTTCAGGTTAATATTCGATTTGTTAAAAATAAAAAGCAATATCAAAAAAATAAAGCGTACCTTGTACCCATTAATTTAAAATCATATTATGAACAACGGAACAGTAAAATTGCATAATGATTCGAAAGGATTCGGATTCATTAAAGACGCAAATTCACCTAAAGAATACTTTGTTCATTCATCCGGATTAAAAGATAGTATCAGGGAGAATGATGAAGTAACTTTTGATTGCAAGAAGGAAAAAAGGATCAAACGCGGTAAATGTTAAACTAGCAGAGTTTATATATTATTAAACATTTAAAATTTTGAGTCCCGCAGATGCGGGACTTTTTTTTAATTCACTGGAATATATATTTCGCTTCTTCATTCTAATCCTCAATCCATTTATAATAGCCATCCACAGTTTGACAATTAATTTTATTCCAAAAATGTGTGAATTATGTAAATATGTCAAAGAATTGTGTAACTAATTTGATGTATAATTTAAATAAATTTACTTTCATGTTTCACATCACATATTACTTCGCTACCTCAAATCTCAAAGCTATTTTATAATAATTTTTAGTAAGTAAAAGAATAAATTGCAAATGAAGGATTTTTTTAGAGGATTTACCAAATGCTTAATTGTTCAAACTAAATTTTCAGACTATAGCTTTTGGAATTATCAGGATGTATGTAAAATTGTTGGGGCCAAATATCCAGCGGCGCCACTTGGCTTGCTTACCTTGGCTGCGCTTTTACCCCAGCAATGGATATTTAAACTGATAGATGAGAATGTTGAGCCTTTATTGGATGAACATCTGAAATGGGCCGACATTGTTTGTACCGGCGGTATGTTGCCCCAGCAAAAGAGCATGCTTGAATTTATTAAGAGAGCTCACAATTTAAATTGTACCGTAGTTGTTGGAGGCCCTGATCCTACATCACAGCCTGAATTTATAAAGAAGCCGATTTTCTGGTTTTAGGTGAAGGCGAAGTTACCGTTCCCATGTTTCTCCGGGCATTACAAAATGGCGCTAAGAGAGGAATTTTTGCATTTGAAGAAAAAGCGGATATGTCAAAAGTTGTTGTACCCAGGTATATGACCTTATTCGTTTCCGAGATTATATTATGATCGGTGTGCAGTTCACTCGCGGATGCCCTTACAATTGCGAATTTTGTGACATTATTGAACTGTTCGGGCGCATTCCGAGGTTTAAAACAACAGAACAAGTTATAAAAGAATTGCAAAGCCTTTACGATCTTGGCCACAGAGGACATGTCGATTTTGTTGATGATAATTTCATCGGCAATAAAAAGAAAGCCAAAGAACTTCTTCGTGAAATCAGAAAATGGACTATTGAACATAAATATCCTTTCTACTTCACTACGGAAGCCTCCATAAATCTTGCCGATGATGATGAGTTGCTTCAGCTTATGAAAGATGTGGATTTCCGGTATGTATTTATCGGCATTGAAACTCCCGAGAACGATACACTTGCAATTAGCGGAAAAATCCAAAATGTAAATAAATCTATTGAAGATGCGGTGCAAAAAATAATGTCGTACGGAATAGTCGTGAATGGCGGTTACATAATTGGTTTCGACAGCGAAAGCCCAGGAATAGCAGACAATATGATAGTTTCCATACAAAATTCAGGAATATGTATGGCAATGTTAGGATTGCTTTATGCATTGCCAAATACGCAACTTACCCGTCGCCTTGAATTTGAAGGCCGGTTGTTTCAAAATGCTTCAAAATCGATCACTGAATTCGATATAGATCAATCGACAAGTGGTTTAAACTTTATTACAAAAAAGCCCCGAAAGGAAGTAATCAAAAATTATCTGCGTGTAATTAAGCACATTTATGAACCCGAAAACTATTATAAAAGGGTTATTTATAATGGCCTTAAACTCAATATAGATTACAAACATAAACCGGGTTTCGGCGTAATGCTTATTTATATGCGTTCATTTTTGAGGGTTTGCAAAAAGGTTGGGTTTAATAAACGAACTGGATACCTCTATTGGAAAATATTCTTTACTATTTTATTCAGGAACCCAAAAGCGATAGAAGCTTCAGTAAACCTGGCTGCTATGTTTATTCATTTTCAAAAACAAAAAGAGTATATAATTTATGCCATGAACAAAATGATTGAACAGTTTGAAAAAATAAGCGAAGTCGAATTTTACGATACTATGGTGGGCAATATAACAGTACCTTTTTAAAAATTAGCAGTTTACCTGAAACCAAACGACATTACTTTTCAATCCGTCTCGTGAAATTCTTCATAAGCCTGTAATACCGTTAAGTGAGAAATTAAATACGCCAGTGAACTTTCCGCGCCCTGGTTACGGTTTACGCCATAGCTTTCGAAACCGTCGCAGCATCCCTGGGTCTCAAAATCATACAGGCTCATTCTCAGGTCGTTTTCACCCAGGAACCACAAAAATGAAGTGTACAGCTTATTGAGGTAATCTTTATCTTTTATTACATGAAAAGCCTGGTGGTACATCAAAACCATAGCCATGGCATCAATCGGTTGTTGTGCAAAAACAGAACGTTCCCCCTCTTTTTTGTACCATTTTTCATTTCCAATTATCGATAAGTAATTATCCTTAAGCGTATGTTTCGTCAGAAAATTCATAGCTTTGAGCGCTGTTTTTGTTATTTTATCGTCGTTCAGTATTTCCGCTGAATGTAAAAGAGCTAAAGGCAAAATGCCATTATCGTAGGCAAGCAAAGATTCAAACCATTTCCAGTCGGGGGTTTCGTTTTCATAATAATGTTTGATTAAGTTTTGGGCCATGTTTCTTAACCTTTCGGTCATTGAGTCGTCAGATAAGTTGCTTTTAAGATAATAACTTATGCCAATCATAGTATTTGCAATACCTCTTATGGACTTTAATTTTTCAAAATTCGGCGATGCATTAAAAAAAACCAATTTACCTGTTTGGTAATACGCATCGTTGGGGGCATTCCCCAGTAAATATCCTAATGCCCATATAGTACGGCCAAAAGAATCTTCGGAACCGACTTCATCCAGGAAATTTCTGCTAAAACTCAGAAAATTTCTGAAAGTGCCGTCCGGATTTTGCATGTAATGGATATAACTTAAATAAATGGGCGATAATTCAAGTGCCCGGATATCTTTCATTTGCCTGTATGCCATTAAAACCATAAGCAAAGCCCTGGCATTATCATCCAAGCAATAGCCTTCTTTTAAATTCGGGATGCCAAATTTTGCATGTTGGATGATGCCTGTATCGTCTGTTAAACGATTGATGTGGGTCAGTGAAAAAGGAGGCAGGATAAGAAGGTCCATGACAGTATCTTTTTTTACAATTACCTCAAAACCTTCCTTAAGAATATTTTCAGCAAGCTCAATATATTTTTCACCTGTTTTCGGCCATGTAATTTTTCGGCCATAATCATACGCTTTTCTTTTAAGCTCATTTAACTCCTCTGGTTTATCCAAGAGTTCTGATAAAGTAGACGTCAGTTTGATGGAATCATTAAAGTTAAAAAGCCTTCCCCTTCCCTCCGCCAACAATTCTGAAGCATGCCAATACGGAGTTGAAATAACTGCCGAACCAGCTCCGACAGCATATGAAAGTGTTCCGCTGGTAATTTGGGCTTCGTTCAAATAGGGTGTTATGTAAATATCGGAAGCAGATAAATATTTAAACAAATCCTGTTCGTTAATAAATTCATTTAGAAATATAACATGCTTTTCAAGTTGAAGGTTTTTAACCAAACGCATTAAGAAAATACGATATTCTTCGCCGGAATGTCGCAACACATTTGGATGGGTTTTGCCCAAAACAATATAAATAATATCGGGGTGTTTTTCAACAACTTTGGGCAATGCTTTTATTACCGTTTCAATTCCTTTGTTGCGCCCTATAAAACCGAAAGTAAGCAACACTTTCTTACTTTCGAGCTTAAACTCCTTTTTCGATTTTTCCTGGCTAAAATGAATATCGGGTACGCCATGTTCAATAAAAACAATTTTTTCTTTTGGCACATTGTAAATGCTCACAAGGAATTCAATAGCCTTATGGCTCATCACCACTAACTTATTTGCCATTTTACATATTTCCTGCAAAACAGCCTTTTCATTATAAGAGGGATTTTTAAGTATGGTATGCAGCGTTACAATAAGAGGAACTTCCAACCGATGTAACAAAGGGAGAATGTATACCCCGCTTTGGCCGCCAAAAATACCGAACTCATGTTCAAGAATACAAAGGTCGGCGCCGCTTAGATTAATGAATTTTACGGCTTGTAAGTAATCTTCCTGGTGCTCCTGCCTGATTGTCAGTTTTACTTCTTCAGGATATTCGTAAGTAAGTTCGAAGTCGTTTAATGCAACAACGAAACCTTCATAAGAATATTCCCTTTTTTCACTGTTAACTAAAATTGAGTTGAAAAGGTTATTCGTAAAGGTGCCAATGCCACATTCCCTTGGTGGATATGTACCAATAAAAGCTAATTTCATTCTTTTCCGGAATTTATTTGAGTAAATGCAAAATAGCATTCAATACAAAGGAAATCCCTTTTTCAAAAAGGGATTTTACAATAGTTGTAACTACTGCTGAAGCTATGCTATAAATTTACTCACTTCATTTTTTTCTGCGCGTTTGGCCGCTTTTGCTGCTCTTTTCTCTTTCAGGTTTTTGACTGGCGCTTTTTTATTGTTTTTCTCTTTTCCTTCTTTTTCTTTTGACATAATTTTTTGTTTTATGATTATTCTTATAAGTTGTTAGCCGTTTGTATTATATTGAATATCCTTCGTAACCGCTTTTTATTACAGTCGAGACCATTTTGAACCGCTCATTTGCTTTGACCATATTGGAAGTATGGGCTGGAATTATTATGGCCTGACCTGTTTGAAGAATATTTGGTTTTTTATCAATTACTATTTCGGCCATTCCTTCAATAATTTGAATGAATGTGTCGAATGGAGAAATCTTTTCCGCTAAAGCTTCGCCTGTATCAATAGCCACAACACTTATATTTCCGGTTGTTTTTCGGATTATAGTTTTACTAACTACCGAATTGGGAACATACTCAATTATTTCGATCAGGATATGAGTTTTCGATTTTTCAAGTTCTGTGGTTTGCATTTAATTAATTATTTTGTTAATATCTTGTATATTAATTTCTGAATAGTTTGAACTGGAAATTTGGTTAAAGGTAATTTAACGGTTTCGGGAAAATGTTATACAATTGACAATAAAAATTACATCATTCACACATTTTTTTGGAATGAGAGTTAAAAATTAAAATGGCATCATTCACACCTTTTCAAGTGTAGCTCGCCTTTTGTGTTTTAATTTTTTGAAGTGCGATGGAGTTAACCCTGTAACTTTTTTAAATTGATTTGACAAATGGGCAACACTGCTGTAACGCATCCTGTAGGCTATTTCAGTAAGATTCAGCTCGTCATATACAATCAGTTCTTTTACTTTTTCAACTTTGTGTGATAAAAAGAATTTCTCAATGGTAATTCCTTTAACCTCCGAAAAAAGGTTGGCAAGATAGGTATAATCGTAATTGAGTTTTTCGCTTAAATAATCGGAAAGGTTTATTTTAATTTGTTCTTCGCTATAATGCACCAATTCAATAATAGCGCTTTTTATTTTCTCAACAAGAATGCTTTTTTTATTATCCATCAATTGCAGCCCCGACTTTTTTAAAGCCATATCTAACTGCTGCATTTTTTCCGGTAGAATACTCTCAACTATATCGGCCTCTCCAATTTTTACGTCAGTATAATGCAGGCCAAGTTTTTCCAGTTCGGCCTTTACTACCATCTGGCAACGGATGCAAACCATATTTTTGATATACAGTTTCACTAAGTTAAACAATGAATGGGATTAAATATTTAAATGATAGTAAAGTTATGAATTTATCGAAAATTAAATTATAAATAGCATCGTTTAGGGGCGAATGTTATCCACCCTATTCACTGATGAAATGACCTTTTCCGAGTTCAGTCATCATTTCAAGACAATATACAGATTAAGAAAAAATAATATTTATTTAAACTTAGATAAGCATTGTATTTACAGCTATTATAACAGGATTAATTTGCCAATCATGATATAACCGGTTTCCTTTCGGCAAAATGTGCTTTATTTTTTTCTTCAAGCCTTGATAAATAGCGGCTCTTCGCCTTATCCGGGTCAGAACCATCGTGTTAACCTGCTGGCAGTTTCATACGGCGGACTCTTCCGGAACTGATTCTTGGCGATGGCAACGTCTGCATCCACAATCGCGGCCGCAGCGCCGAGATGATGGTACAGGCCCAGCGCTTGATACCGCCTCGGCCTGCGAACGAGCATCAATACTTGCTCTCATCGACAGGCAGGCCGTCACTGCGGGTGCCGAGTCGTGTGTGGGTGGTCTGATCCATCGCGTAGCTGATCGGGTGGACCGAACCGTCGCAAAAGAGCATGTTGAACGCACCTGCATGGGCACTGCCGAAAATGTCGGCATAAAGGCACACCGGGCGTATCCTGAAACGCGGGCCAGTTGTTGCTCGAGTCGGTGATTGTCGTTGTCGAAACCGGCGTACATGGTTTCGTTGTCGGCACCGTCCGTGCCTGTGGCATACGCATCGGGGTTGAGGTATTTTTCGCCAACCATGTACGTGTTGCTGGATCCGTCGGTGACATTCGCCAGCCGGATGCGCCCTGCGCATGTAGGCGATGCCCTGGCAATAGGACGAGATGTCCGGCCAGGTGTTGCTGGCGGTCATCTGGTCGCCCGTTGGCAGATCGCTGGCGGCCCCACTCTCGCCATAGGGATAGTATCCACCCACGTAGCCCGCATTGGCCCCGTAGTCGCCCCGCGTTGCGACTAACGCTGACCGCCGAGCCATAGGGCTGGTTCAGCCCACTTTGGACGGGCCAGGTCTGCAAGGGCCGACGGGTGGGGCAGTTCTGCAATGCCAACGGAGTTTGGATCATCTAAGCTATCGCGCCGCCGTCCCGCTGTCCTACGGCCCGAGCCCAGAGATAAGCTTCCTGCTCGACGTACGGCAAGATGGCAAAAACCCAGCCGCCCGGTTGCTGCAAGCCCGCTGCCCCGATTGGGGTCGCCGACCCAATACCATCCCCAGCCGCCGGAAGGAAAACGCTCGTACGTGTTATGGTGCGAGAGCATGCCGATGCCGTGCTGTTTGAGGTTGTTCTGCACTGGTCCCGCCGGGCGGCCTCGCGCCGACTGCACGGCGGGCAACAAGAGGCCGACCAGGATCCCGATGATGGCAATCACTACCAAGAGTTCCACGAGCGTGAAACCTCTTCTTGTGCAGGGAGATCACGGCGACCCCTTCCTGGGTGGATAACCGGTTGGATGGCGATGGCAACAAGCGAGTTGCCTAGGTTCCGCTCCCTATTCTAGCGGACCAGCGGCGAGTGGCAATCGCCGGGGGCGCTTTAAGGGGACCTGTCGAGTCTTGTGTCGTTTCGGCGCGCCGCCCTGGCACTTCTCGCCAGGCTGTTTCGGTCTCGTTTGGAAGCAGAGTTGGTAGGCACACAAACCTATACGCCAAGGGGCATCATCGACACCCGCCTCATTTGAGGCCAAGTTCGTGCCAAGCCCGGACGAATCGTTTCGCCGCCGGCTCGGAAACCTGCAAGAATATCGCAACTACTTGACTCGACTGAAGGGAGCAATCATACGGATCGTTGCTCGTAAAATTGCCTATGTCTCGGTGTTTTCTATGCGGCGATTCGGATGGCACGTGAATGAGTCGTAACCGAATCAAAATCCAGAAAAGAGTTGCCCAGCAACCCCGCGTTTGACGCAGGAGGCCCGGGCAACTTTTTTGTCGCTGCAAAGAGGCAGCCCGGCGAAGAGTCATGCAGTGAACAAGTGTAGATAGACATTGGGCTCAGGATATCATGCGTCTGACGAGCTCACGCCGCCGTGGGGCAAGCACGGTGCGGAATGCCTGGACACGAATAAGTGTTATTTTGGATTATGGACAATAATAATTGACATTGTCGTGGCCGCAATTGTTGCATCGAACTGTTTTTTTTCAGCGTAAGGCACATCGGGCACATTCCCAGTCTGGAGCGGTTCTGGCCTTACTCTGACTCTGTTTAGGTTTTCTTCTCATCGTAGTCGACCATATCTGGAGACTGAGTCATGAAATCCGTAGGCATCGGTATGCTGCTTGTCATTCTTTCCGTCCTTGCAAGTTCCATGCGAATGTTGTTCAGGCGGAGGGGATCGACCTGGTCGGGTTCGACCTCTATAGCAGCGGCACCGACGGCACCAATGTT
>CAWEFA010000044.1:0-5055 GCA_963808135.1 uncultured Bacteroidota bacterium | reverse complement strand
GAATGATAAAGAAAGTATGTGTTTTCTGCGCATCAAGCAAGCAAATTTCTAAAGTATATATCGAGGCAGCTTTCAAAGTAGGCCAAATATTGACATGCCAGAATATTGAAATTATATATGGCGGAGGATCGGTAGGGTCAATGGGGGCTTTATCTAAATCGGTCCTTGAATACAAGGGACAAATTACCGGAGTAATCCCGAAATTTATGGTGGAGATGGAATGGGGAAATCCTTCAATTACAAAAATGATAGTGGTTGATACCATTGCCGAGCGTAAAAGCAAACTTATTGAAGATGTTGATGCCGTATTGGCTTTGCCTGGTGGCACTGGCACACTTGAAGAAATTACAGAAATTATTTCCCTGAAAAAGCTCGGTTTATTTACAAAACCTATTGTAATACTGAATACATGTGGGTTCTACGATTATTTTCTATTGTTCTTCGAAAAAATGATTACAGATAATTTCATCCGCCCTGAACACAGAAAACTATTTGAAATAGCAACAATACCGGAAGAGATTATCGAGAAAATTGTAAAAGCCCCGAAATGGAATAACTCGGCAATAAATCTGGCAGCATTGTAATGCTATTATTTTTTATTTTTCTTTGCGTTTTCAATTCTTGCCTTATTCCTCGCCATTAGCTGCCTTATGGCCTTATTCACTGAAGCTGTATCGGCAGGAGGCGTGTCGCCGTATGCTATGCCTTCAAGTTCCCAACCAGGTATTTCACCATAACCGCCTTTCATTTCAGAGTTTGTTACAAGTACAATTAGCGCGCCCATATTGGCAGCTTTTTTTTGTAAACGAATGGTAGCGCTGGTTTTAGCAGCTTTAGGACTTCGGCTTCCCGATGAGGCATTAGCTTTAACAACTCCTCTCTTAAAAAGCCCATCAACTTCATTTGGATTCTCGGTTACAAGAACGGCTTCCCACTGTGTTTTGTCAATCATTTGTAAAACAGGTTTATTGTACACTTCTCTACGACCTGTTTTGTAGTATATTTTTTCAATTTCTTTTCTGGGCAATTCTATAACTTTGTTTTGCCCCGGATTGTTATAGCTGACTGATGTCGGATTGACTTTGCAAACATTGCAAGGTATTTTTTTGCCGCCAAGTTTAATTATTGTATCCCAACTTTCGCTTTTTACATTTTCTTTTACAGATAAATTTTTAGCCTGAGTTACTTTGGTTCCAGTGTTATTAGAATTATTCTGGTTATTAGCGGTTGTTGGATTATCTGAAGGGGATTTTTTCTTGTAAGTTACAGTTACAGGTTCACTAACAATGCTTCCTTGTTCTGGATTCTTTACTGTTTGGGAAATTACATTACCTGTAACAATCAAAAATAATATTAAAATAGTCAGAACCTTATTCATTACTCTGCAAATTTGCATAAATATAACACAAAGCCCATGCCTAATTCATTAATAATTTTAGAATTATTGATTTCCCGAGCACACAAAATAAAAGCCTATTGCTAAAACAAGAAGGTAGCTTGCAATTGCTATATTTAATGTTCCGGAAAAAACCATGAATATTTTATAAATTGACAAAACTGTTAGTAGAGCCCCGGAAACTACTGTTAATGTATGCTTTGAACTAAAGCCACCGATAAACAGAAAAATACCCGAAAGAATAAAAATTGATGAAATATAGAAATCCTTCTTGCTAAAGTTTAAGGTTTTAAAACTTTCAATAAATAATAAAAAAATGAAAATAAATAATGCGGTACGCAATATCCAATTTGAAAGAGAATATCCTGATTTTAAAGGTTGCATAATATATTAAATTAGGTACATTTAATTACAGCTAGAGCAATTTAAGGCAGCTAAATTAAGAAATCTTTCTTATGTATTATTTATTTTTAAAGATAACTTTGTGCAAAGTTAGATTAACAAAATAGGCAATTACAATTAATAAATTGAAAAATTTGTTAAGAAAAAATAACAAATTGCAAAGCTGAAATGGAAAATTTTTATCCTTGGCTTAACTCATATTTAATAATGATTGGTTGTAATTAATGACTTTTTGAATTTTGAAATATTAATTTTATTCAAATGAAATATGATGGTTTCTAAAAGATTCTTAATTTCTATAATAGTTTGGTTGGTTTGTGGTTTTACAATGACTGTTTTTTTTATCGTTTTTGTTATATTATGGTTAATTGCCTGCCCGTTTGACCGTCAGCATTATTTTACCCAGAAACTAACATGGTATTTAGCATCTTTTTATGTTTATATATATCCTTTTGGGGATATTGATTTTATTGATAAGCATAAACTCGTTAAAAATAAAGCTTGCATTGCTGTTTCAAACCATCAGTCGTTGCTCGACATTCTAATACTATACCATTTATATGCTTATTTTATGTGGGTATCTAAAGTGGAAAATTTCAGTATCCCTGCCCTGGGTTGGATGATGACTATTAATGGCTACATAAGGGTAAGCAGGAACGATCCTAAGACCTTTCCTAAAATGTATGAAGGCATAACTAAAGCCCTGAAGAATAATAGAACTGTTATGATGTTTCCTGAAGGTACGCGCTCATTAACTGGCAAAATAGGACGTTTCAAGGATGGCGCTTTTAAATCGGCAGTCGAAAACAAAGTTTCAATTTTACCAATTGTAGTTTATGGCACAGGAAATTTGCTGCCTAAAAACGGAATGGCAATTTCGGGTAAAACAAAAATTATTATTAAAGTTTTAGACGAAATTCCGTATGAAAAATTTCCATCATACGATCCTCAAATATTGAAAGAGCATGTTAAAAATATTATAGCTGATGAATTGAACCGAATAGAAAATATAGCTTGACAAAATAATCCTTTCCTGGAAAGGAATAAATCTTTGAAAAATTTTATCAATAGATTTAATTCAATTAAAAGACATCATTTCTTTTTAAAAATAAAACCAAATATTTTAGCCCTGCTTAAATATTAATCGTTACAACAAATTGATAGCAATTTCCGGATAGAATTTCATTTTAAACTGCCAGTAAGCCAAAATTATATTTTGTGTTTGGGCTTTGAAAAATTGCGAAAAACCAAAAAAATATTATTTTTGCAACGCTTTTTGTAGAATCAATACAATTATTGAATTTCCGATATTACAAGGCTTTTATTAATTTGCCATTAACGATAAAAAACAACAGAAATGAAAAATTATTCGACTAACCAAATTAAAAACATTACACTGTTAGGTAATTCCGGCTCGGGTAAAACCACACTTGCAGAATCGATGCTTTTCGAAGGTGGCATAATAGAAAGGCGTGGTTCGGTGGAACAGAAAAACACTGTATCGGATTATAACGATATAGAACATGAAAATAAAAATTCTATTTTTTCTTCCATTCTATATACTGAATTTCAGGACTGCAAGATAAATATTATTGACAATCCGGGATTGGACGATTTTATTGGAGGCGCAATTGCTTCACTTATGGTTGCCGATTGTGCTGTTTTATTAATCAATGCCCAAAACGGGATTGAAGTTGGCACCGAAATTCATCTAAGGCATCTTGATAATTATAAAAAACCAGTGATTGTTCTTGTCAATCAACTCGACCATGATAAGGCGAGTTATGAGAAAGTTATTGAAATGGCCAAAGACCGTATTGGCAACAACATTGCTATTGTTCAGTATCCAGTTAACGAAGGGGAGGGTTTTAACAGTATTATAGATGTAATGCTTATGAAAATGTTAAAGTACCCAAATGATGGCGGTAAACCCGAAGTTGTTGATATACCTGCAAACGAAATAAATAAAGCAACAGAACTCCATAACCAGTTGATAGAAAAAGCTGCTGAGAGCGACGAAAAGCTTATGGAAATATTTTTCGAAAAA
This sequence comes from uncultured Bacteroidota bacterium, assembly GCA_963808135.1. Classification (GTDB taxonomy): domain Bacteria; phylum Bacteroidota; class Bacteroidia; order Bacteroidales; family DTGW01; genus CAWEFA01. The sequence goes on along the minus strand of CAWEFA010000044.1, from coordinate 1,210 downwards.
GGTACGCTTACCACAGAAGAAATGACCTCCGGCATTTTAAATGGCATTTTAAACCGCAGTATGTTCCCGATAACTTGTTGTTCAGCTAAAAAAAATATGGGAGTTGGCCGTTTTCTTGAATTTGTTTGTAATGTAGTGCCAGGCCCACAGGTTTCACAGGGCTTAAAAACCGATGAGGGTAAAATAATTAAGGTGAATCCCGCTTTGCCTCCATCATTGTTTGTATTTAAAACAAACATCGAACAACATATTGGCGAAATAAATTATTTTAAAATTATTGGCGGTGAAATTTCAGAAGGAATTGATTTGATTAACAACAGCAATCAAACCAAAGAACGCCTAAGCCAATTATTTGTTTCGGCAGGTAAAAACCGGACAAAAGTTCCAAAATTTTCGGCTGGTGATATCGGCGCAACCGTAAAACTAAAAAACACAAAAACACAGCATACGCTTACATTACCCAGTCAGTCGTTTACATTTGAAAAAATCATTTTTCCCAATCCTAAATTTCGTACGGCAATAAAAGCTAAAAGCGAAGGCGATGAAGAAAAATTAGGCGAAGTATTAAACCGGATGCACCAGGAAGACCCGACAATAATTGTTGAATATTCAAAAGAACTTAAGCAAACTATTTTATATGGCCAGGGCGAATACCATCTTAATATATTAAAATGGCATTTGGATAATATATTTAAAATTGAAACCGAATTCCTTGCACCTAAGATTCCATATCGTGAAACTATCACAAAATTGGCGGCTGCCGATTATCGTCATAAAAAACAATCGGGCGGCGCTGGTCAGTTTGGCGAAGTGCATCTTGTTATTGAACCTTATATTGAAGGTGTTCCTGACCCGATTATGTTTAAAGTGGGAGGTAAAGAAATTAAAATTAATGTACGCAACAAGGAACAAATAGACATGCCATGGGGCGGAAAACTGGTTTATTACAACTGCATTGTTGGTGGCGCTATTGATGCGCGTTTTATGCCGGCTATTTTAAAAGGCATAATGGAAAAGATGGAAGAAGGCCCGCTTACCGGTTCGTATGCGCGCGATATCCGTGTTGCCGTGTACGATGGCAAAATGCACCCGGTAGATTCAAACGAAATATCGTTCAGGCTTGCCGGCGTAATGCTTTTAGGGAAGCGTTTAAAAATGCCGGCCCTAAAATTATGGAGCCGATTTACGACGTTGAAGTTTTTGTGCCATC
>CAWEFA010000043.1:0-4293 GCA_963808135.1 uncultured Bacteroidota bacterium | reverse complement strand
TTTTAAGTGAATTTTACAAATTATATGAAGCAAATATATTGAATAAGCCATATCCATTACCTGAACTAAAAATACAATATAAAGATTATATAAACTGGTTAAATAAACTAGACAAGCATAAACAGGGTATTAAATTGAAAGAATATTGGGAAAATGTGTTTAAAAATAAAATACCTGATAAAACTATATCTCATTTTATATCTGAAAGCCTGGAAATAAAAAGAAGAACCAATTCGTACAAAGAAGAACTGATTTATGAATTAAGGAAGTTTGTAAAAGAGGATATTACAGATGAAGAGATAAAGCAATTCTTAGGTGTAAAAGAAAGCGTTAATCCCAAGTTTAAAGGAGCTGGATTTGAATTTTACGTTGATAAAAAGCATCAACAATTGGTTTATGATTTGATAGCAAATGAAAAAACTACTTTATTGGTTTTTATATTAGCGTGTTACAATATTTTATGTTATAAATATGCGGGTTTAAAGGATAACATTCAGGCTGTTATAGCAGCAGTTAGAGACCATAATGATATAAGTAATATTGCAGGGTTAATATTGAATAATATTTTTATCAGAAATGAGATTAATGAAGAATTTCATTTTAAGGAGTTTTTAGAAATTGTAAATAAAAATCTTAAAGATGCTTATGTCCATAAAAGTTATCCTTATCATAAAATATTAAACCAGCTTGATCTGCCAATGAATATGGCTCCGATTGTATTTAATTATCTTCAGCCGGAAGATATTGAATTAGCACCTGAGGTAATGAAAAGCTGGCATATTGCAAAAGATGAAGGACCGTGGTTTGATATATTTTGTGCTATTCATGAACATAAAAATTGTATAAAAATATTTTGTCATTATGATAGAGATCTGTTCGCGGCAGAGAGTATTGAAAAACTATGGTTGCAATTTGCAGATATTATAAATGTGGTTATAGAAAATCCTGATATTAAAATAGGTGATATATAAAAGGCCTGTCATTTATACCGAAACGACAATATGAAACGCTCTTTTACAAGAGCTAACATATTGTATGTTCGGCATATATTGAAATAAAATGTAATAAAACTTAATAGGTTCAATATAATACAATTTTAGTAAACAGAATCAAAGCAGATTAAGGATAAGAAAGTTAAGCAGAGTATTTTAAAGGGCACTAACATTCTGCCATGAACAATAACGATAAGAAATTGCCGGATAGTTATTCATCCCCAAGTTTTCGTTTTAATTATTATATAATAAAGCATATAAAAAATGAGGACAACTAAAAAAACAGTTTGGATTGATTGCAGAAACTTTTCCAAAAATAAGGATAAAATTGCTTTAGTGAATAATCTGAGTTTTGAGTATATTCTTATAAGCACTAAGGATATTAATAAGGCCAGATTACCTAAAAAAAGTAAATTGATTGTTGAAGTAACAAATATTGAAGAAATCACAAATCTTCCTGAGGGAATAATAGTGCTTTCTTCAAAAAAGGATATTTTGAAAGCAGCTTTTGAAAAGGGTCTTTTAAGAGCTTTTGAGACAAAAATCATTGATCAGAAAACCATGGACGAAGCTTGGCAGGAAGGTAAGGAATATGATTTTTTAGTTGTGGAGTTGGTTGCTGAAACAAATATTCCTTTGGAACTATTAATTGCAAAACTTCAGGAATCCCAAACAACACTTATAAAAAAAGTAAGTCAAACTATTGATGCAGAAATTGCTTATGGTGTTATGGAAGCCGGATGTGATGGCGTATTATTTATTAATAACGATTTAAACGAATTAATGAAATTAAATAATCTTTTGCAGAGAGAGACCGCTTATAAGCTAAACCTTGAAAAGGCAAAAGTAATAAATGTTGAACATGCAGGAATGGGCTACAGAGCATGTATAGATACAACAAATTTATTGCAAAAAAATGAAGGAATGATAATTGGTTCTACATCAGAAGGCGGGTTATGCGTTAGTTCGGAAACTCATTATTTGCCATATATGGAACTTCGTCCCTTCAGAGTTAACGCAGGAGCAGTTCATTCATATGTCTGGTGCCCTGATAATAATACAGCATACATTACCGAACTTAAGGGCGGAGCTAAGTTGACTTGCGTTGATGTTGATGGAAATGCCCGAACTGTAACAGTTGGGCGAGTTAAAACTGAGCTTAGGCCGCTTTTGAAAATAGAAGTAGAGTCATCTGAAGGTCAAAAGGTCAATGCATTTGTGCAAGATGATTGGCATATTAGAATTTTTGGGGGAAATGGGGAACCAAGAAATGCATCGACTATAAAAGTTGGAGACGAATTATTGGCTTATTTCTGTAAATCAGGGAGACATGTAGGTGTTAAAATAGATGAAAATATCCAGGAAAAATAATATTTCAATAATAAAAAATTATAATCATGAATGGTAAAGATATGAGATTATCGAGAATAATGCCTTTTCCGGGTGGAAGAGGTTGTATCGTTCCAATTGACCATGGCGCAACATATGGTCCCATTGCTGGTTTAGAGAAATGTTATAAAACCATTGAGAACATTAAAGACGGAGGCGCTACTGCAATTTTATTGCATAAGGGAATTTTATCAAGAATAAATAAGTACCCGGGTCTTTTAGATGGAAATTACATTATGCATATTTCAGCTTCAACATCGTTAGGTAAGTTTCAATCTGAAAAAATATTAGTTGGGACAGTTGAGGAAGCCATTAAAATGGGAGCAGTTGGAGTATCGATACATATTAATTTAGGAGTTGAATCGGAACCTAGAATGTTAAGAGATTTTGGTATCGTGTCTAACGAGTGTTATAACTGGGGTATGCCTCTTTTAGCAATGATGTATGTAAATGAATCGAACAAAAACGTGGTTAAGATTGCACATGCCGCCCGTTTGGCGCAGGAATTGGGAGCCGATTTGGTAAAAGTAGACTATCCGGGAACAGCCGAAGGAATGAGAAAAATTACTAATTCTGTTGATATTCCTGTGGTGATTGCAGGTGGGTCACGGAATGATAAATTGTTTGAATTTCTTAAGGCTGTTGATGAATCTCTTTATGGTGGCGCTTCAGGAGTGTCTGTAGGAAGAAATATATTTCAACACGAACAAGCTAAACTCGTTACGGAAGTAATTTGTAATTTATTGAAGAATAAATGGCATGTCGACGATTGCATTAATTATATTAATAAAAATGTTTTTCAAATTTTGAATTAGTTAAACATTTTCAATGTTTAGTTTGGTTAAACAATAAATTGAATGTTTAAAATAGCTTTACAAAATGATGTTTAAATTATGAAATTATTAGTTCCGGTAAACGGTATTAAATCTTGTAAATTACAAATCGAAGCTGGCGCAAATGAAATATATGTTGCTGGCGCAACAGATATTTTTCATTCTATGTCTTTCAGCGGAAGAGGGCAATACAATACCTTAGGTCAAAAAATATGTCCTGATAAAACTGAGCTTAAGGATATTATTAACTACGCACATGAAAATAATGCAGATGTATTATTTGCAGCAAATATGCCTTTTTTAGCAAATGACCCTAACGGGACAAAAAAATTTGAAAATTCATTTCTTTCATATGTGGAACAGGGAATTGATTTAGGTGCTGATTATGTAGTAATTGGTGATATAGGTGCAATTTTATCCATTAAATCAAGAGGTATTGAAATACCTCTTGTAGCAAGCTCATTTTTTGAAATAATAAATAAATATCAAGTAGAATTTTTTTTAGAATTAGGAGTACAAAGAATAATTTTATCATATCAATTATCAATTAAAGAAATTGAAGAAATTGTTTCATATTTTAAAAACAGAAAAGTCAGTTTTGAGGTGTTTGGGCATTTTGGATGTTCTTTTTTCGATAATTGCAATTTTAAACACTCATTTGGAGAAAACCTCGATGATAAGATTGGAATACCTTGCCGAAATAAATATGCAATGCTGAAAAATAATGAAGTTATTTTTAAAGGCCAAATCTTTAATTCTGCTTTGATATGTAGTGCTTGTCAAATTTTCAAATTTATTTCTATGGGTATCTATTCTTTAAAATTAGTCGGAAGAGATACTGACATGGGATTTAATAGTAAAATAACAGGCATATATTCTAAACTGATAAATACTGCTCAAAAAGATTCGCTTTCAAATAACGATTTCTTAAATTTTAAAAACGAAGTAATTCCTGATTGGTGGGTAAATCTCTATTGTAATAACTCTTTATGCAAATACAAAAGTGGTAAAGTTGTAGATTCATACTGTTGAAAATAGATTAAGTTATGAAATACGGATTGTATATTCGAAACCCATTG
>CAWEFA010000042.1:0-5480 GCA_963808135.1 uncultured Bacteroidota bacterium | reverse complement strand
ACAAGGAAAAATTTGAAAAGGTATGCTAATATTGATAAAAACATAATAATTGAAGCAGTTAAAGAATTGGAATGGAAATTAATTTCAGACAATCAGAAATATATGATTATTGAAGCGGGTTCTTATCAAAGACAGATTTCAATAATATTTGATAATAAAGATTTATTAGTTCATTCTTTAAGATTTGGTAGATATGATTTTTATTTTAGTGAAACTACTAAACTTGAAATTCTTATGGATAAAATAAAAGAGATTAAAAATAAAAACGCCAGGGACAACAAGCGGTATAAAATATTGGGGTTTAATGGGTAAGAAAACGAATCGCTCGCAAGCAAGGATTTTAATGTAAGAAAGTTTCGTGTCCACGATTTCCCCAACATTTCATACCGTCAAACGTTAGGCAACATTATAAAAGAATCGCAACTATGAAGAGATTATTTTTAATTTTAGCAATTGACTTCTTGATTTGTATAAGTTCCTTTTCACAATCGGGAAAAATTACTATAACTGGAAAAGTGACAGATTTCAACAATAATCCAATTGATAGCGCTATTATTGAAATTAAGAATAATAGTTTTAAAACATTATATTCTACATATTCAAGTAAAACCGGTGATTACTCCATGACTATTGATGGAGGTATGTATTTTGCACTTTCTTGCATTAGAATGCGTGATTATGGAATCAATAATTTGGAATTTTGGGCATGGAATGTGCAAGCATTTAATAATACAACTTTGAATATTCATTATGATAAATTAGAGATTTATGGGGTAAATGTATTTAGAATTCAAGGTGCATTTCCGGGATACACAATGTATTTCCGACCTATGAGTTTGTCACGTTTCTTAAATAAAATGACTGATATATCACCAAGTATTGAAAACCTTGATCTGTCGGTTGAAATAAATGGGAAAAATGTTAAGATTAATTCTGTGCAGAAAGTTTCAGAATTTAATAATACTCAAAAAATATATGGATTTTTAATTCAAACAGACTTGACTGATTCTGTAAGCAAGGAATCTGACATTATAAAAATAGTTGGAAGGGACAAACAAAATGGAGAGATGGGTGAAGCGATATATTACAAAACAAGAACAAAATATAAATAACGTTGCCTAACATGCGGTATAAAATATTGGGGATTAATGGGTAAGGATAACGTATCGGTCGCTGGCAAAGTTTTTAATGTAGGAAAGGTTCGTGTCCACGGTTCCCCCAACATTTCATACCGCCAAACGTTGGCGGTAATTTTAAGAAACCTAATACATTGAATTATGAAAAAGATTATTTTATTATTATTTGTTTTTTTTGAGATTGCAGTTTTTGGACAAGATATTGTTAAGAGTAGTAGTTTCTCAGATTATCAAAGGAGGTGTAATTTTGATTTTAAAATACCTGAAGGATTCAAAGAAATAAAAGTTATAAAGGCAAAGGACTTAAAGTACGATTTGAATCTGATAAATGAAACAGATGGTTATTGTATTCGATATTCTTTTTTTGATGGAGAATCATCATCAGATTATATTTATAACACTTGTATTCGTTTGAATTTAATGAATTTTACAAAAATGGATTCAACAGCTAAAATCTACACTTATAAAGGACTTGATTCAGTAATAATAAAATCGACTAATGCAACCGAAGCTGGATTTACAAAATTTGATATTAAATCAAAAGATGGTAAAGGTTACAAATGGTGCACAATGTTTTTCATTCATAAACATAATATTGCAAATCTATATATTACAATGCTATATAATGATTCAATTAAAGAGAAGTACAATTCTAATTTTGTCAAAGCAATAAATTCAATAAAATTTAAAAATGAATAACTTTATCAGAAACACTTTCTTTTTTTCAGTGGCGTGTTTTTCAGTGACCGTTAATGCTCAAAAATCAAAAAATGATTCTATCCTCTTAAAAGCAGATAGCATCGTTCTTTCATTGACAAGCCAAGATTTCTTTGATAATATTACAAGGGATAACAATATACATCTTACAGAGTGGACTAGCATGTCAAGTATGACAGATTTAACGAAAGTCAATAATTCGAATTACAAAAAAAATAATAGTTTCATTACATATATGGTAATATATAGTTTAAAGGAACCAATTAGATTTAATAATATGCATATTATTAATGAAATTGGAGGTCTTGGTCCAGCAGGTGCATTTATTGAATTTGACTCCAAACTAAATTTGATTAATCCGCCAAAGTTTACAGAAGAATCAAACTTAAAAAGGGAACTTAAAGCTTTTAAGAGATTCAAAGCAGCAAGGATAATTTCGGTTAGTGATGCAAAAAAAGTGTCAGAAACAAAGTTTGCTGAAAATTCAAAAGAGCCAATATTTAGTAGTTTGTTTATTTATGATACAAATAGTGATAGATTCTATTGGGAAATCAAAAAATTCAAAGGATTTCAAAAGGTGACAATTGAAACTGTTTATATTAACGCTGAAACTTCTGATTTTATGAATAAAAAGACAAGTTCTTTATATAGGACATTCTGGCAAGCTTTATTTAATAATAAAATGATATAAAAAACTACCGCCAACAACGGCTCATAAAACATAGGGGTTTAAGATGTTAGTATAAATTTCAGCCCGCTTGCAAGTTTTGCAACGGTTGATAGGTTAGCATTCACGCAGTCCCCAACGATTTTATAGCCGCGGCCGTTATACACAAGGCTTAAAACGGCACCTATTGACACTAATTGCTAAAATAAAAATATGGATCATAATGTTATTACATCAGACATCAAAAAAATCTTTATTATTGAAAAGGATAATCAGAATTTATTAAATCCTGATTTTGCCTCATCTGATTTGGCATATCCAAGAGATTGTTTCAATTTAACGCTCGAAACAGTTACTCTCGATCATAAAGAGCATAAATCAATTCTTGATTGTGCCAATGAGTTTTCATTTGATATTAACACTAAAATGATAATTCTTAGGAAAAATGAAGAAATGCCAATTCAAATTCCAGTAAATAAAGAAATCAAAATGGTAATTACTGAAAATATTGAAAATTCCCAAAAGGAAGTCTTGTGGAATTCTGCAAATAGTAAAAAGGACTTTAAAAATATTTTTTCGAAAATTTGTATCGGTAAAATTTCGGAGATCAAAATATTCAGAGGGAATATGCCCGTTGACTTCGTAAACAAGCAAAGCGATTTTTACAGTTTTGTAATTGAAATTGGGTATGTAATTGAAATGAATAACTCTTGCTATAAAATTCAAAGTGTTATTTTGAAGGAATCTCCTAATAATCTTTATAATCCTAATTCAAATATTGGGAAAGAACTTATAGTTAGTAGATTATTAATTGAAATATTGTGTATAAAGTGGAATAGTAATTCATAATTATTGTAACATAAATTAAACAGTTGAACTATGAAAAAAGGATACATTTTTTTATTCATGTTTGTTACTATTGGTTTTGCAAATGCTCAGTGGCAAAAAATAAATAGTCTTAGTGATTGCTCTTTTACATGCTTTGCGGCAAAAGGTGATACTGTTTTAGCTGGTTCAAAATCAACATTAAGAGCCAGCGATGGTGGAGGATTATATTTATCTACAGATAATGGGTCGAACTGGACAGCTATTAAAATGTTTTATAATAGTAATATTAAGGCAATTGCAGTTAAAGGAAGTGCTATTTTTGTCGCAACAGGTTGGTTATATATTTCATATGATAATGGTACAACCTGGGCTCAAGCCAACGATGAAAATCCAAAATCTACTAATTTTACAAGAATTAGCAATAATATGAATAGTGTTGTTGCATTAGCAATTAATGGGAATAATATTTATGCAGGGACTTGGGATGGTAGGATATTCTTATCAAAGGACAATGGGGCAAATTGGTTACAAATTGGTAATTTACAATCGACCCTTTACTGTTTGGCTGCAAATGAAAACACCATTTTTGCTGGAACTGGTGCGGGTCGAGGAAATTTAAGTGAAGGGGTTTGTTTTTCAACTGATAATGGTACAAATTGGTCTAAGGTTAAAACTTTGCCCAAGCTATTTGTTTATACGATTGCTATTTGTGGTAATGATATTTTTGCTGGTACAACTAGTGGTGTGTTTTTGTCTTCAAATAATGGCGTTAATTGGAATCCTACTGGTAGTCTAACCAAATCTGTTATAACGTCAATGGCAATAAGTGGACATAATATATTAGTTGGTAGTGGCAATGACATAAGAGGCAATGATATTTTCGGAACCGACAATTGTGTTTATCTATCCACTGATAAAGGAGCTAATTGGTCAAAAATAAAAAAAGGATTAAATCTTGAATCAAAGTCCTCGTATTTGAAAATTGTAGGCTTAGGTATACAAGATAAAAATGTTTTTGCTGGGTTCGAGGTAGGGGATGACACAGGATGGGGTAAAGGAGGAGGTATCTTCAAAAATGGAACAATAATTAAGTAAAGCAATAAAAAGCCCTGTGTATAACAAGCGGTCATACGCCATGGGGGTTTCAGCGCAATTTGCAAAGCGCAGTTCTCGCTGGCAAGGTTTGTAACGGGTGATAGGTTCGTCTTCACGAAAATCCCCCACGTCGCATACCGCCGACCGTTAGCTGCAATAATACAAAGCTTATAAAGTTAGTTGCTCCGGTCGCTTGTATATCAGTGATAACTTTCATTTTTGCAACATCCGGTTTTAAGATGAAGAAGTTTCTTTGATGAGAGAACAAAGCGCCCTGGAAACCGGTATTTGTCATAACATTTGAGAATAAGGTTATGCTTCGTATTATACAATTTGGATAGGACACAAAAAGGGCGATGGTGAAGAGTTGGGCTAACTATATAGACTAAAGTAATTTGATGAATAAACGCTGTTTATTTAATGCGCCCTTATTTGAATAATTACCATGGTTCAAATGTTACGCCAAATGCCTAATAATATAAAAGCTTTGTATTACAGGCACCTAACACAACCTAAGCACAATGCTGTGTTTATTGCTGATTTGGAAATTATCACTACATTTAAAAGCATAACGGACTAATAGGAAATGGCTGCCGAAAAGCACTGCGCTTAGCTTCAAACGTTAGCAACAAGCCGAAGAAAAAAAACGACACAACGGTAATTTTGCTGCAAAAAGACGATAATGGAAACAGCCGACACACAAAACAGCACATTTGCAAATCACACAAATCGACGCACAACCAAAATTTGCAAAAGAGCTGTTTTTTTCCACCGCACCGAAAAAAAAGCAACAGTAAGACATGGATTGGCTGACTTGAAATTTAATTTTGACCCAGTATAAGGAAAGCCGAAAACTTTAAAGAGTAGGCAATATTAAAATCTTTTAAGAAATGAATATAATAAGTAAAATAATTGGCATTATCGCACTAATAGGAATGCTAATTGGACTAATTCCTTTATTGGGTATGGTGAATTGGATTGTCTTACCTTTAGCCATAATAGGCTTGATTATTGGAATTTTTAGCAGAAACACTGGC
>CAWEFA010000041.1:0-27402 GCA_963808135.1 uncultured Bacteroidota bacterium | reverse complement strand
GCACCCGCCAGTAGTGCTGTTCGGCGCCGGCACCCTGGGCCGCCAAGCTGCGCGCCGCGCTCGCCGCCCCCTTCCCGGTGCTGGCCTTCTCCGACAGCGATCCCGGGAAGTGGGGGACAGCCTGGACGGCCTGCCCGTGCTCTCCCCGGCCGATGCCGCCGAGCGCTTCGGCCTGGAGGCCTGCTTCGTGGTGTCCATCTGGCGCGCCGAAGGGCGAACCGCACCGCTTCACCGACACCGAAGCCCGCCTGAAGCGCATGGGCGTCGCCCGGGTCGCCCACTTCAGCCACCTGGCCTGGGTCCACCCCCGGGGCCTGCGTGCCGCACTACTCGCTGGACCTGCCGCAGCGGGTCCTGGCGGCGCGCGCCGAAGTGATCGCCGCCCTGGCCCTGTTCCAGGACGCCCGCTCCCGGGACGTGTTCATCCGGCACGCCCTCTGGCGGCTCACACCTCGAGTTCGGCCTGCTCCCCGGCCACCGATCCGGAAGAGATCTATTTCCCCGAAGGGCTCTGCCGGCCGGGGCGTGGCGAAGTGCTGGCCGACGCCGGCGCCTTCGACGGCGACACCTGCCGGCGCATGCTGGAACTCTGGGGCGAAGGCGCCCGGCGCATCCACGCCTTCGAGCCGGATCCCGCCAGCGGCCGGAACTTCCAGGCCATGGATGGCCGGGTCAGGCACCGGGAGCGCATCCGCTTCCACCCGCACGGCCCTGGGCGCGGCCCCGGGCACCCTGCGCTTCCAGGGCACCGGAGCCTGGACGCCACCTCGGCGAGGGCGGCGTCGAAGTGCCGTGCCGCACCCTGGACCAGGAACTGGCGGACGACCCCCCGGACTCATCAAGATGGACATCGAAGGGGCCGAGCTGGACGCCCTGCGGGGCGCCCCGCCCTGCTGCGCCGGGGCCCCGCCCTGGCCATCTGCCTCTACCACGTGCAGGACCACCTCTGGGCGATCCCGCTGCCTGGTCCACGCCGCCATGCCCGAGCACCCCCTGCTCCTGCGCTACCACGGCACCGATGCCTGGGAACTGGTGCTCTACGCCGGTCGCGGCCCATGAGCCCATGCCGCGCCCCCGGTCCCCGCCCCTGCCCCGGTCTGCGGCGGCAGCGTCCGGGAACTCATCCACGACCACCGCCTGGCCGCCATCGAAGGGGTCAGCCTGCATGCCGGCTACCAGGTGGTGGCCTGCGCGGGCTGCGGCATGGTCTATGCCGACGGGATCCCGGCCCAGGAGGCCTTCGACCACTACTATCAGGCCAGCTCCCGCTACGAGGACGCCACCCGCATGGGCCTGCCGGGCCCGGTGGACCAGGCCCGGTTCCGCGCCATCGCCGGGGAGCTGGCCCGGCAGCTGACCGAACGGGACCGCCGCCATCGCCGAGATGGGCTGCGCCACCGGCGGGCTGCTGGCGGAGCTGCGCCGCCAGGGCTTCCGCAACCTGCTGGGGGTGGACCCGTCCGCGGCGTGCGGCGGCGCCGGCCCGGCGCCGCCACGGCCTGGCGGTGGCGCCCGGCACCGTGTTCGATCCGCTGCCCGGGGGACCGCATGACGTCCTGATCGCCGTGGGCGTGGTGGAGCACATCCGCGACCTGGACCGGGCCGTGGCCAACCTGGCCGCAGGCCCTGAAGCCGGGCGGCCTGCTCTACCTGGAGGTCCCGGACCTGGAAGGCTTCCACCTGACCAACGAAGCGCCCTTCCAGGAATTCAGCACCGAGCACATCAATTTCTTCACCCGCGCCAGCCTTGACAACCTCATGGCCCGGCACGGCTTCCGCCCGGCCTTCGGCCACGTGGTGGAGCGGATCCACAGCGGCGGCTCCACCATGCAGGTGCTGGCCTGGGCCTACCGCAAGGGGTTCCAGCCCGCCGCCCCGGCACCGGACCGCGCCGGGCCCCGAAGCCGCCCGCCACTACCGGGCCCTGTGCGCCCGGCAAACGGTGCGCGAACATGCAGTCCTGGACCAGCTCGCCCGGGAAGCGCGGCCCATCGCCGTGTGGGGCGCGGGCACCGTGGCCTGCCGGCTCATGGCCACCAGCGCCCTGGCCGAGGTGCCCCTGGCGGCCTTCCTGGATTCCAACCCCCACCTTCAGGGCCGGCGCCGAATATGTTGACAATTTATCGAAAGGAATTATGCCGCCGATTATAAAAGATAATTATAATGGCGATTTTAATTTGATTAAAAACAATTTGAACAGCCTTATTGCTTCTACAAAAGAAATTATAGAAAAAACAAAAGCTGTTGCCAAAGGCGATTTAACAGTTACCCTTGTCAAACGTTCCGAAAATGATGAATTAATGGCAGCCATGGATGAAATGGTTAAAGCCAACTCCTATATGATTAGCGAATTTAAAACAGCAATAGAAAATATTGTAGATGCCAGCCAGGCGCTTCAAAATGTTGCCGTTCAAATATCGGAAGGTTCTACCGAGCAGGCTTCATCAACCGAAGAAGTTTCTTCGTCAATGGAGGAGATGGTTTCCAACATTAACCAAAATACAGACAATGCAAAGCAAACAGAAAAAATAGCATTGCAGGCTTCAAATGATATTAATGAAGGAAATAAATCGGTTACAATTACTGTTGAGGCCATGAAAAAAATTGCCGATAAAATTTCAGTAGTCGGGGAGATTGCCGAAAAAACCGATTTGTTGGCTATAAACGCTGCAATAGAAGCCGCCCGTGCAGGGGATCAGGGAAAAGGGTTTGCAGTTGTTGCCGCCGAGGTTCGTAAACTTGCTGAAAACAGCCAGGTTGCAGCAAAAGAAATTAATGAATTATCAAAATCGAGTGTAAAAACGGCTGATGAATCCGGCAAACTTTTACAAAAAATTGTGCCCGATATTCAAAAAACCGCAGTTTTGGTTCAGGAAATTGCTTCTGCAAGTATTGAACAAAATGTTGGGGCCGAGCAAGTAAATAATGCCATTATGCAATTAAATGCTATAACCCAAAAGAATGCCTCCGCTGCCGAAGAAATGTCGTCGAGTGCAGAAGAACTTGCAAGTCAGGCAGAAAAACTTCAGGAAATAATTGCATTTTATAAAACCGATAAGGAAAATGAATTATCGTCAATGCGCAAGCAAAGTAATAAACAGGTTAAACCTGTAATTGTACAGCAAGTCAAAACCAAGCATACGCATTTAAACGTTCCGAATTTTTCAAATACTGAACCTTCACAAAATATCGCCCGGAATAATATTATAAATTTTGAAGATAACGAGGATCATAACCTGTATGATAAATTTTAGTTTTAAATGAATGTTAGTTTTTGAGGTTAATAATTCTGCTAGGTTTTGAATGCCTGGCAGAATTTGTTAAGCATGCGGACTAAGGGTTGGGATATTGCGGACGGCAATTCCCCCTTTGAAAAGGCAGGGCTGTTAAGTTTTAATAAATGTTAATCTGTGCCATTGTCTAATTCCCTCTTGGGGAAGAGGGTAGGGAGATTGATTATTAAAATTTTATGTTTCAATCCCCAGCCCTCCCGCTTATTTGCGGGACAGGCTCTTTTCAAAGGGGGAAAAGGCAGTTCAGGTTAATAATTTTAGTGAAATTTGGCGCTTTGGCGCATTGATGGTATAATAATGCTAAAGCACAAACACACAAAATGCCGAAAAAAGAGAAAACACAAAACAGCCTGAGTTGTCAGTATATATTATAGTATAACGCAAGTTTACAACTTGTGCCCCAATTTAAATATTTTAAATATAGCACAAACCTGACACCATGAACAATTGAAGTATAAAAAATGAATGATTATGAAACCCACATGCTAAACAAGTTTAACACAAAGTTCGAATGAAAGCACATACCAGGACTTTAAAGGATGTCTCGATTGGAAATGCCTGAATTGCGGCAGGAAGTTCCATCAGCAATTCGCCGGCATTACAGAAATATGCCCGAAATGCAATAAAAGCAAAATCGGAACTTACAAAAACGAACCAGAAGAACCTCCGAATAACAAATATTTATAACCTGCGTACTTATTTTAATTTTCAATTTTTAAAAACAGGCCGGAGAACAAAACTATAAAAAAGGGCATTAACAGGGTTAAAAGCAAGCGCATGGAAATTAAAAGGCAGTTTGTAGAAGTTAAAAGTTAACTTATAGAAGCTAAAATGTTACTTGTTGAAATTAAAAGTTAACCTGTAGGAACTAAGGTTACTTGTTGGAGTTAAAAGGTCATTAATAAAAACTAAATATCAAAATCATGAAAACAACAAAAAAAACTTTGGTATTGTTAATTAAGTATAGTTTTTATATATTTGTGCAGTTATAAACCTCAATGAAATAAATATGGATAGCTGCCCAAAATGCCGAAGTAAAAATTTTCGTAAAGATGGTATAGTTAAATCAAAACAAAGATACCTATGTAAAGATTGTAAGCACCGGTTTACTGTTGAGCAAATAGGAAAGCCAAATGACGTAAAAAGAAATGCTTTGATTTTATATTTAGAGGGATTAGGTTTTAGGTCAATAGGAAGATATTTGAATGTGAGCCATGTTGCTGTATTCAATTGGATAAAGTCCTTTGGGGAAAAGTTAGACGAATTCAGAAACCCGGATGATATAGAAGTAGTTGAACTGGACGAGATGCATACATATATTGGTTCAAAAAAAACTACTGTTGGATATGGATTGCTGTTGATAGATATGGGCATAGGTTTATCAATTGCGAAATTGGCACACGAGGAACAGAAACTGGAAAAAAGCTCTGGAATAAAATTGAAGGGTGTTCTAAAGGAATAGTGTGTACAGACTATTGGAAAGCGTACAATGAATTTGTGCCGGAAAAACAACTGGTTCAAACCAAAGCAGAAACTTATACAGTAGAAGGCTATAATAGTCTTTTCAGGCATTTCCTGGCAAGATTAAGAAGAAAAACAAAATGTTATACTAAAGCAAAGCACATGTTGGTTCATTCAATAAAATTGTTAATGTTTAAATGGAATAATAACTTAGCTATACTATTTTAACAATGCCAAAACTTTAACTATGGTTGCCCTGGCTACTACAATGGGTTTAACATTATCGGTCAGCCTGGCAAAAGCCACCCCTTCAACTCAAATTTGGATTCCTTCGACGGATATACAGGGTTTTAAAACTTTTCACCTGGGAATCGACAACTACATCAGAACTGAAAACATTAAAGGGTTTCGTGGCGCCGGAATTTATGACTTAGGGCCGGAGATAGGTTTCTTGCCATTTAATAAATTGCAGGGTGAATTTGGAATTGATTACCTGTCAATGGGCGATGCCAACTACGACAAACATCCATTTTATTTTAACCTTAAATTTGGAACAGGTGAGGACTCATTATTCAAATTTTGTCCAGCTATTGCTTTTGGCGCTTACAATGTTGGCCTGCAAAAAGACCTGACAAATTATAATTTAATGTACGGCATTATTGCAAAGACTATTCCATTCATTGGCCGAATATCGGCAGGCTATTATACGGGAAATAAAAAAATCCTTTTGGATGAAACTAATAACAAAGCCAACAGCGGCCTCTTATTGTCATGGGACAGGACAATGACGGAAATTTCCGAAAAACTTTGGTTTGCAATAGATTATCAGGGAGGCAAAAGTTTTCTTGGCGGAACAAGCTTTGGCTTCTCCTGGGCTTTCGCAAAAAACGTATCGGTTATTCTCGCCTACGATGTATGGAACAATAAAAAAGTAACCTATAATACAAATGATTTTAATGCAAACAGCTTTACAACACAGTTGGATATTAATTTTTAGAAACTGTCAGCTATATTTCCCTTGAATGAGGCTGTCTAAAAAGTAATAATATATGCTAAAAATAATAATTTATTCTTTGGGTAACTTTGCGTCTACTTTGTGTAACTTAGTGTAACAGCTATTTATAATTATTACGCAAAGCCTCGCAAAGTAAACCCAAAGCTCCACAAAGACTTTTTAGACAGCCTCCCGATTAAAATATTTCAAATAAAGCGCAAGTCAAAGGCTTGCGCTTTAGAAGGGCTTAATAAGCATAAATTCAAATGCTTAGCCCCAACTTTTTTGTGAATATATTTCTGAAATTTACATTGATTTAAAAATAATTATTGAGTAACTTTAATAGGATTTATATCGGCAATTAGATTTTTCTAATATGTAAATAAAATGCACCGGGTATTTTTAAACCGTCGTTTATTTTTCCTTGTAATTTTATTGATTGTTTCCAATCTTATTATTACAGGGGTTACAATATTGGTTATCTATAATAAATCCATCACTTTGATTAAAACATCAATGGTTGATTTAGTTGAACGGCAAAAGGCATTGGTTACCGTAATGCATGAAGAAGGCAAAAGCGATGCTGAAATAATCCGGATGATAAAAATATTGCGGGATAAGCATTACGGCATCGGAAAAACCGGCGAATTTGTAATTGCCTACCAAAAAGGGGATAGCGTTATTTTCCTGTTCCCGGCTTTCGGAAAATCTATTCATGGCTTTAGCAAGGCCAAAATAAAAGGGTTGCCTATAAACCTGGCCAATCAGGGTAAAACAGGCTTTATAATTACCAACGACTATAAAGGCGAGAAAGTGATGGCGGCATACACCTATGTGCCTGTCCTTAAATGGGGCATTGTAGCCAAAATTCCAACTTCCGAGGTTTACAAGCCATATTACGAGGCAGTATTTATTGCCATATTTATTTCCATTTTATTGATATTGCTGAGCATTTTTCTTTTTGTTAAAATATCCAACCCAATAATAAAAGGCATTATCGAAAATGAAGAGAAATTTCGTTTTGCCGTATACAACGCGCCATACCCAATTATGATCCATGCCGAAGATGGGGAAGTTATAGCAATCAGCCAGAGCTGGACCGACATATCCGGTTATACATTGGACGATATCCCTACTATTGAAAAATGGACTGAACGCGCATATAATACCCGTAAAAATGAGGTTAAAAAAGTAATCGAGGCCCTTTACAGCCTTAATGAAAGAAAAGCGGAAGGTGAATACGCGATTATTTGCAATGATGGTTCGAAACGCGTATGGGATTTTAGTTCCGCTTCATTCGGGAAACTTCAGGATGGCCGCCGGGCAGTTATCACTATGGCCAAAGATGTTACCGAACGCAAATCCCAGGATGATGAGCGTGAAGAAACATCACGCCTGATTACGCTGGTAAACACGCAGAATGATTTTCATAAACGAATTTCGGCAATTACCGATTCTCTTCAAGGCTGGATAGGTAGTGAAGCGGTAGGTATCCGCCTGAAAGATGGCAATGACTATCCATACTACGAAACACGCGGCTTCCCGTCAACCTTTGTGGAAAAAGAAAAACACCTCTGCGCTTACGGCCCTGATGGAAAAATTTTACGCGATGGGACAGGCAACCCCGTTCTCGAGTGTATGTGCGGCAATATCCTTTGTAGCCGTTTCGATCCCACGAAGCCATTCTTTACAGCGCATGGCAGCTTCTGCTCGAATAACACCACCGCCCTGCTAGCCAGCACTACCGAAGCAGACCGCCAGGCGCGCACACGCAACCTCTGCAACAGCGAAGGATACGAATCGGTTGTGCTCATCCCTTTGCGCAGTGAAAATGAAGTTTTCGGTTTATTGCAGTTCAATGATCGCCATACAAACTTTTTTCCGGCCACCCTGATTTCAAAACTCGAAAGAATTGCCGACACCCTGGCTATTGCCTTATCAAGGCGCCAGGCAATGGAAGCGCTCATGAGAAGTGAAGAAAAATACCGGGGCCTTTTTAATAATATTCAGGTAGGCATGTTCAGGACAAAGCTTGACGGTTCGGAAATTATCGACTTCAATGATCATTATCTTAAAATCTTTGAACGGTCGCGTGAAGAAATGCTGGGCAAAACTACGCTCATCCATTGGGCTGATCCCCTTGAAAGGGACGAATTGGTAAAAATCCTGAAAAGGGACGGAAAAGTTATAGATTTTGAATGCCAAATGTTGACCAAACAGGGCAAAGCTAAAAACTGCATCGCTTCTGTAAGGTTGTACCCGGATGAAGAAATCATGGAAGGCTCTATTATAGACATTACCGAACGTAAGAAAATGGAAACTGAACTCAGGGAAAGCGAGCTTGAGTTGCTGGAAGCCCAGAGAATCGCCCATATTGGAAGCTGGGCATTCGACCCGGTTACACAGCAAACAAAATGGTCCGATGAGATGTTTCATATTTGGGGTTTGGATAAAACATTGGGTTCACCTGAATATATTGAACTTAAAAAATATATTCGCCCCGATGACTGGGACATTTTTAATACAACTGTGAAAGAGGCATTGGAAAAAGGCATATCGTATAATTTAGAATTTAATATCCGCCGGCCCGATGGAAAAGAAAGGACAATTGCTACTTTAGCTTTGCCGGTTTATGACAGCGCCGGTAAAGTAACAGGATTAAAAGGCACCAACCAGGACATTACAGAACGTAAACGGATTGAAGAAGAATTGAGGAAAAGTGAACTCAATCTTTCTGTTGCAATAATGATAGCCAAACTGGGCAGTTGGCTTTACGATGTTGCCAAAGACCAGTTCACGTTTAATGATGAATTCTACCTGCTATTTAACACAACAGCCGGGTTGGAAGGTGGATATGTCATGTCGTCAGCACAATATGCTGAAAAGTTTGTACACCCCGACGACAGGCCTGTTGTTGCCGTTGAAATCCGGAAAGCTTTGGAAACAACCGACCCCGATTACTATTCCCAGCTTGACCATCGCATTGTGTGCGCTGATGGCGAGTTAAAATATATCAGCGTCAATATCCGTATCGAGAAAAATAAACGTGGCCGCACAGTCAGGACTTATGGTATAAGCAGGATATTACCGAGCGCAAACAAATGGAAATAGCGCTTATCCAGGCCAAAGAAAAAGCCGAAAAAAGCGAAAACAGGCTTAGGAAACAAAAAGAAGAAACAGAGCTAAACAACGAGCGTTTAGAAAGCCTGCTGCGGATTTCATTATATCAAACAAACTCAATCCAGGAATTGCTGGATTTTGCGCTTGAAAGAAGCCGTTAAACTTACTAATAGCAAAATAGGTTATATTTATTTTTATAACGAAACTACCCGTCAGTTTACATTAAACACCTGGTCGCATGAAGTTATGGAAGAATGCATGGTTGCTAATCCTACGAAAATTTACGATTTAGACAAAACAGGTTGCTGGGGCGAGACAGTACGTCAAAAAAAGCCAATTATTATCAATAATTATCAGGCTGACAATCCTTATAAAAAAGGCCTGCCGGAAGGCCATGTCCAGTTGTTCAAATTTTTAACCATACCTGTTATTTTCGATAAAAAAATTGTTGCTGTTGCAGGCATTGCCAACAAAGAAAGCGATTATGACAACTCTGATGTCCGCCAGTTAACTTTGCTAATGGACAATGTTTGGAAAATTACAGAAAGGATTACACTAATAGAGAACCTTAAAGTTTCCAAAGAAAAAGCCGAAGAAAGCGACCGCCTCAAAACAGCTTTCTTACAGAACATGAGCCACGAGATACGCACCCCTATGAATGCCATTATGGGCTTCTGTGCATTGCTTCCAAAAAAGTTCAACGATAAACAAAAACTCGAACATTATACAAAATTAATTTCACAACGCAGCAAGGACCTTCTCGATATAATTAATGACCTTCTCGATATTGCCAAGATAGAATCCGGCCAATTGCCTATTGATGCCAATGAATGTAACTTGAGTGAATTATTTGCCGAGCTGACTGTTTTTTTTAATGATTTTCAGAAACGCAACCACAAAGAAAGGATTAAGCTTAGCACACAAGTTTTATCAGAAGCATCAGAAAATGCTATTATTACAGACAAGGGCAAATTGAAACAAATACTTATTAATTTGATAACCAACGCCATTAAATATACAGACAATGGCGAAGTAAAAGCAGGCTGCAAACTAAATGATGGCAATATGCTTATCTTTTTTGTATCCGATACAGGCATTGGTGTCCCGGCCGATAAACAAAATGAAATATTCGAACGTTTCATACAGTTGGATGGCAATAATAGCCATTTAAATGTTGGCACCGGCTTAGGCCTTTCCATAGTAAAAGGACTTGTAAACTTGTTAGGCGGCGAAGTTTGGCTCGAATCGGAACTAAATAAAGGAAGCACCTTTTATTTTTCATTGCCTTATATTAAATCACAGGGAACGCACCAGGAAGAAAACATTATCAGTGTTTTTCAGGAATATTATTTCTATGGCAAAACCATTCTTATAGTTGAGGACGACTTATACAATACCGAATTTATAAAGGAGCTTTTATCCGAAACAGGAATGATAATTTCCCAAACTGATTTTGGCGAAGAGGCCGTTCAATTATCATTGGCAAAAAACTTTGATATTGTATTAATGGACATACGCTTGCCTGATATTGATGGATATGAAGCCACACGCCAGATAAAACAGCAGAAACCATATATAAAAATTATTGCCCAAACTGCATATGCATCTCAAAACGAAAAACAAAAAGCCTTAAATGCCGGCTGCGACGATTATATTAGCAAGCCCATTGTTCCCGATGCTTTACTTTCAATTTTGAATAAACATCTTTTTAAAATAACCAACTAATTTTAAATATTATGGATAGCATTTTAATTGTTGAAGATAATTATGAAAATTACTTTTTGATTCAGGAAATTTTAGATGATTACAATATCTCTTTGTTTCACGCATCAAACGGGAAGAACTTCTACTCTATAATTTCAATGAAGAAGGATTTCAAATTGGTACTGATGGATTTGATGCTGCCTGATACTGATGGAATAGAGTTGACAAAGTATTTGTTTAATAATAAAATAAAAGTTCCAGTTGTATTTATTAGCGCTTATACCGAGCGTTGCGAAGAAATTTTCGGATTGGGCGTTAAATATTTTCTTCAAAAACCTATTTTGACAGATTTATTCCTGAATGTTGTCGGTAAGTTTGTAGTTTTAATTGAAAAAGAGAGCATGCAGAAAAATGTGTAAATGACTATTTCCTTTTTATTAAGAATGCGAATTAAGAGTTGGAATATTGTAGGCGGCAATTCACATTAAGAATGAGTTTGTTTAATTGCCCTAAATATCCACGATTTATTACCTGTAATGCATCGGATTAAATAATATCCTTGTTTCATGTTTTGAATTTCTTCATTCAGGTTTATATATTCCTGAAGAGGTTTAACTATATCGAATATCAAACTGCCGGTTAAATTGAAGCAAGTTATCCTGACATTTTCTGTGAGCAGTAAATTAATGCTTAAAATAAGATAGTCACTGAAAGGATTGGGGAATAAAGTAATTGAATTAACAGAGCTATCAATTTTATTTTGCAGAAAATTATAAGCTTTTCCAAAATCCGGGATTCCATAACCTAAAGAAAAATTTGGCATGTAAAAATGATCGGCTGACGTTATTACGGCCCGAATAATATCCGATATGTTTGCTTCTGGATATGCCTCGATAAGGCAGGCTGAAAGTCCCGATATTATAGGAGCAGAGAACGAAGTACCAGAGGATGTTGCATATTCTCCTTCTGCTGATTGAATAAACACATCCTGCCCCATCGCAGCAACTTCAGGTTTAATCCTGCTATCGGCCGATGGGCCAAAGGATGAAAAATCTGTAGTAGTTCCGTTACTGGTTACTGCCCCGACAGCAAGAATATTTTTTGCATCGGCAGGGGCATCGATATAATGCCAATCGTCATTGCCATCGTTTCCTGCGCTTACAACCACAAGCATACCTTTGGATGCGGCCATTGAAGCAGCCATTGAAATGCGCAAAGTTTCGCCGTTCATATCGACATAAGTATGATTATAAACAGCATCATCAAATAAATTATATCCAAGCGAAGTTGTAATAATATCGGCGCCAACGCTATCGGCAAATTCAGCGGCGGCAACCCAATTATCTTCTTCAACAGGATATTCCGAATTTGTATCTTCGCTGCGCAATAACCAGTAGGAAGCTTCAGGAGCTGTTCCCACAAATGTTCCCGGGATGTTTGCAGCCATAACTGAAAGCACTGCAGTTCCATGATCTCCATAAAGTTCATAATTGTACACGCTGTTGCCTGGATCGACAAAATCTTTTGTACCCAAAATTCGGCTATCATTTCGTAAGCTATCCAAAGAATTGTTTGTATCAGCGCTAAGGAAACCCCCGTCTAAAACAGCTATCTGAACCCCTTTTCCATGAAAGCCAAGTTCATGAAGGCTTGTGCCATTTTCTATGTTAATCTGCGTAAAACCCTGACCATAATAGGTTTCATCGAAATTGGCAACCGAGCTTATTTCAATTTTATTTTTGTTATAAAGTTCAGATTTTTTATTAGAAAGGGCATCGGCAGTTTTTTCTATTTTTTTTATGAAAGAAATATTTTTAAGGGTTTCAACAACGATTGTATCAATTACCTCAATTGTAGCCGAGTTGAACCATTTCGAGGAATACTTTACTGTGATGCCTGTTTTATTAATGCTGTCTAAATAATATTTCGAAACCGGCAAATCATCTTCACTTATAGCTGCGCCAGCTTTTAGTCTTCTTTGCAAAGCCCTTTCGGACAGGAAAGCCTCAGGCTTGTTTATATTAAAAGCGTTATTTTTTTTATCAGTAAACTGAACCCAGTACTTTGCCCCGTTTTGACCTTTTAAAAGAAAATTATTTACGAAAAGTAATCCTATAAATGATAATTTATAAACTATTTGGGGAATGTTCAGTTTCATTTATCGGCCACTAAAGATTGATATATGAACCAAAATCTATTTAGAAGGGATGATGTTGTTTTCATCAGGTTCAGGAAATTTTCCTTTATTATTATCTAATGTTTTAAAATATTCTTCTTCTTCTTTCCTGAGTTTTTCCGCATTTTGAGCAACACCATTGATATAATTGATTCTTGTTTTTTCTTTCTCATTTTCATCAAAATATATCCATTCGCCTTGCATAAGATTGTTTACAAATTGGCCTTTTGTTTCCTGCTTACCGTTTGGATAATATGTAGCAAAATCCCCCGAACGTTTGTCATTTAAATAATTTGCTTTTAATTTCGGCATTCCATCCTCAAAAAACTGCAGCCATGCACCGTCCTTTTGGTTATTATGCCATTCCAGCGATTCGGCCACTTTTCCATTGGAATAATATTTTTTCGAAAACCCATCCTTGTTTCCAGTAATATAATTTTCTTCCAGTTTAAGGGAATTATCGTAATATGAATAATATTTCCATGTGCTGTCTTTTATAGAACCGATAAAAATCCCTTCGCCGGCCAAATTACCGTTTGTATAATAAAGTCTGGCCATTGATTTTTTCCCGTTATCAGTAAAATACAAAATGGCTTTAATAGTGCCGTCGTCATAATATCGCTTCATTTCCCCGACCGGAACATTATCCTTAAAAAATCCCTGATATTTGATTTTCCCTGTTTCATAAGCTACACGCCAAAAGCCCTGCTTTTTTCCCTGGTTATCCATTTGGTTCCAAACAGTATCAATGTTTGACGAGAATGCTTTGATAACAGATAAATTAAGTAAAGCAACAGAAACAATTAATAATTTGAATTTCATAAAGTATTATTTAATTGACCTTAAAATTAATATTAATATCCAAATTTCAATTTCATTGCGGATTAAAACACCATTTCAATTTTGGGAAATAATTTTAAATAGCGCTTCTCTATTTGTGGAATTGTATATATTTTTTGCTTCAACTGTAAATAAAAATTTCAATCGGTCGGAATATAATTCTACTACTTTGCTCCGAACAAGTTTTAATGTACTGTTAAGTAATTTGTTTTCTTCGGAAAACGGTTTATCAAGAATAGCAATAGAAACCGGCAACCAGCGTTGCGGGAACATATTGCCATATTTTTTGCCTTTTCGGAATTCGCCGACTTCCGATTCAATAAGTTTAAGCGCTGATATAATTTTATCTTCTTCAGTTGTCAGATGATGTTTTGATTTAAGCCAGGTTTTAATTGCTTCTGCATTGGGTACTACCAAAGCAACCGTATAAGCGTTTTGGTTATTATACAACATGCATTGGTCAATATATTGGGAATGGCTTACAATTGCTTCTTCTATGCCTTCCGGGCTATATTTTTCGCCATCGTCAGCAATTAAAAGGCTTTTGAAACGGCCAAGTACATAAAGAAAACCATCATCATCAAGATAGCCCATATCGCCTGTATGCAGCCACCCATCAATAATTGTTTGCCCGGTAGCTTCCCGGTTACGCCAATAACCAGCCATTACGTTTTCGCCCCTGATTATTATTTCGCCGTTTTTGCCGGTTGGCAACTCTTTTCCGGTTTCATCACATATTTTAATTTCAATATTTTCTGCAATACAACCTGACGAGCCGAGCTTATGCTTTTTTAATGAATTTGCCGATATTACCGGCGATGCTTCGGTAAGTCCATATCCCTGTAACATTGGAATGCCTGTTGCATAAAAAAAATTTTGCAATTCAATATCGAGAAGAGCGCCCCCGCCCACGAAAAATAAAAGGCGGCCTCCAAAATTCTGGCGTATTTTGTTAAAAATGATTTTATCAAACAACATATTGAAAGGTCTAAATATAACCCTCCAACTTTTGCCTTTGTTCCAGCCAATGCCATTATATAAATATGCTGTTTTAAGGCCGATTTTAAAAATAATTTCAACAAGCCTGCCTTTGCCCTTAATGCCGGCCTCTATGTTTTTCCTAAAGCTATTGGCCAATGCCGGGACGCTTAACAAAAAGTGCGGCCTTGTTTCTTTTATATTAACCGGAATGTTTTTTAAAGTTTCCATCTGTGTCTTTCCAACCTGGAACAGACGCTATTGAGGCTCCGGATTTTAGCATAGCGTATATGCATGTTGTATGCGCGAAAGAATGGTCAATGGGCAAAATAAGCAACGTAACATAATTTTCAAGGACTTCCATCAGGCTTAATGAATGTTCAACATTGGCAGTGTAATTCCGGTGAGTTAATATTATTCCTTTGGGATCGGCTGTTGTGCCCGAAGTGTAGCAAATGGTGGCATAATCGTTTGGCTGAACCGACTGCCAGCGTTGCTTAAAAATTTCATGATTTTCTTTTAAATATTCCTCGCCGATTTTAATTATATCATAAAAATATATTTCACCTTCATTATAATTATCTTTTTCATCGATGATAATAATTTTTTGCAAACCGGAAATTTTATCTTTTAATGCCTGTATTTTTTTAGCCTGGTTTTGCGAAACAATTATCATGCGGGAACCGGAATGTTCAATCCTGAACAATAATTCGGAAGGCTCGTTAAGTTTCACTGATAATGGTACACTTATGGCGCCGGCATATAAAATTCCAAGTTCGCCAATTACCCATTCATTGCGTCCTTCCGACAGCAAAGCGATACGATCGCCCTTGCTAATCCCTAATTTCATTAAACCGGCAGAAAACTTATAAACCAAATCTTTTACTTCAGCATAAGTCAACGGCTGAAATTTATCTTTTTTCTTTTCCCATAAATAAACATTTTTTGAAAACCGGGTTACACTCTTTTCAAATAATTGGGTAATTGCAATCATTGGGTTTAATATTTTGATTTTTCATTTTCGAAGTTAAAACAAAATATAAAATATTGAAGAATTTGTAACTATTTAGGTTATTTAGGCTGAAGGCATTTAGCTTTTAGCTTTTTCGCGTCCCACAAATTTCTATTCTACAGTCTGTTATCCTATAGCCTTTCTACCTGAATAGTTACAAGAATTTAAATAAAATATCTTTCAACAGGTTTAAGCCATTTTCTTAATTCTGAATTCAGCATTCAGCATTTGCAAAATTCTTTCTTTACAAACAACTTGATTAACTTTGTAAAACATTAACCAAATTTGATTTGTTATTTTTATAAAAATAGTATTATAAAATATGCCTAAACCGACCATCCAATCTGAGCTTGAAAAACGGATACTTATTCTCGACGGAGCAATGGGAACAATGATTCAGCATCATAAGCTTGATGAATTTCAATTCCAGGGAGAACGTTTTAAAGATTTTCCTTATAACCTGAAAGGAAACAACGAATTATTGTCTATAACCCAAGCGAGGATAATTAAATCGATACATGAAGAATACCTGAAAGCCGGAGCCGATATAATTGAAACAAATACCTTAAATGCCAACAGTGTTTCGCTTTCCGATTATCATATGGAAAACATGGCTTATGAATTGAACAAGGCTTCAGCAACCATTGCGCGAGAATGTGCCGATAAATTCACTAACGAAACCCCTGGAAAACCCCGATATGTTGCAGGCGCCATCGGCCCGACAAATAAAACCGCTTCAATGTCGCCCGATGTTAACGATCCTGGATACAGGGCCGTTTCATTCGATGATTTAGTACTGGCATATACCGAACAGGTAAAAGGGTTGCTTGACGGAGGGGCTGAACTTTTGCTTATTGAAACAATTTTCGATACTTTAAATGCCAAAGCCGCTCTTTTTGCCATAAGCGAAGTGTTTAACGAGTTAAACCGGCGTATCCCTGTTATGGTTTCCGGCACAATTACCGATGCAAGCGGCCGTACGCTTTCAGGACAGACTGTCGAGGCATTTCTTAACTCTGTGTCCCATGTAGACCTGCTGTCCATAGGGTTGAATTGCGCGTTGGGGGCAAAGGAAATGAGGCCGCATATTGAGGAAATATCGAAAAAAACAAATTTTTACGTCAGCGCTTATCCTAATGCAGGCTTGCCGAACCAATTCGGGCAATATGACGAAACGCCCGATCAGATGGCTGTTTACATAGCTGATTTTGCCAAAAGCAATTTTGTAAATATTGTAGGTGGTTGTTGCGGAACTACGCCGGAACATATTAAAAAATTTGCAGAAGTTGTTAAAAATATCCCGCCGCGTAAGCTGCAACAAATTGAAAAGGTAACAAAACTTAGCGGCTTAGAATCTTTATCTATTGACCGTAGCTCAAATTTTATAAATATCGGTGAAAGGACAAATGTTGCAGGTTCTAAAAAATTTGCCCGCCTTATTATTGAAGAAAAGTATGACGAAGCCCTTGTTGTAGCCCGTCAACAGGTAGAAAACGGGGCGCAGGTCATTGATGTCAATATGGATGACCCAATGCTCGATGCCGAAAAAGCTATGGTACGTTTCCTGAAAATTATGATGTCTGAACCTGAAATTGCCAAGGTGCCGGTTATGATTGATTCGTCAAAGTGGGAAGTAATAGAAGCAGGGTTAAAATGCCTCCAGGGAAAAGCAATCGTAAACTCTATAAGCCTGAAGGAAGGTGAAGAAAAATTCATTTGGCAGGCAAAACGTGTAAAACAATATGGTGCAGCGGCAATAATCATGGCATTTGATGAACACGGCCAGGCCGATTCTTATGAAAGGCGCATAAATATTTGTAAAAGGGCTTATAAACTATTAACTGAAAAAGCATCATTCGCGCCGCAGGATATTATCTTCGACCCAAACGTATTGGCTATCGCTACCGGAATTGAAGATCATAATAATTATGCGGTAGATTTTATTGAAACTGTAAAATGGATAAAAGCAAACCTGCCGTATGCAAAAGTCAGCGGGGGAATAAGCAACCTGTCATTTTCATTTCGCGGTAACGACACGGTCCGCGAAGCAATACATTCGGTTTTCCTTTTCCATGCTATTAAAGCCGGGCTCGACATGGGTATTGTAAATGCCGGAATGTTGCAGGTTTACGATGAAATACCTGAAGATTTTTTAGAACGGGTTGAAGATGTAGTTTTAAACCGGCGGCCCGATGCAACTGAAAGATTGCTTGAATTTGCCGAAAAGGTTAAAACAAGTACACAAAAAACCGAAACTATTGAAGAATGGAGAAGCAATACGCTTGAAGAAAGGCTGAAACATTCGCTCATAAAAGGAATTACGGATTATTTAGAAACCGATATTGAAGAAGCCCTTGCCAAATACCCGAAACCGCTCGAAATAATTGAAGGGCCATTAATGAATGGCATGAATGTAGTTGGCGACTTATTTGGCAGTGGAAAAATGTTTTTGCCACAGGTTGTAAAAAGCGCCCGTGTTATGAAAAGGGCTGTTGCACAATTAATGCCTTTTATTGAAAAAGATAAAATTAATTCGGGTAAAAGCAGGTTTGCAGGCAAAATACTTCTGGCCACTGTTAAAGGCGACGTTCATGATATAGGCAAAAAC
The DNA here is from genome assembly GCA_963808135.1 of uncultured Bacteroidota bacterium. Lineage (GTDB taxonomy): Bacteria > Bacteroidota > Bacteroidia > Bacteroidales > DTGW01 > CAWEFA01. The sequence continues at coordinate 9,216 of CAWEFA010000041.1, read as the reverse complement.
CTTGTAGGCGTTGTTTTATCCTGTAATAATTATGAAATAATTGATTTAGGCGTGATGACGCCTTGTGAAAAAATCCTCGAAACTGCACAAAAAGAAAAAGTTGATATTATCGGCCTAAGCGGGCTTATTACGCCTTCGCTGGAGGAGATGGCCCATATTGCTTCCGAAATGGAACGCCAGGGTTTTAATATCCCCCTGCTTATAGGGGGCGCAACTACTTCGCGTATACATACGGCTGTGAAGCTTGAACCAATTTACAGCAACCCTGTAATTCATGTTAAGGATGCATCAAGGTGTGTACCGGTTGTAAATAGCCTGTTGTCGCCAACATTAAAAAAAGGTTATATAGAACAGGTAAAAGCCGAATATGATGAATTGCGCAAATCATACGCCGGCGCAAAATCTCAAAAAAATTATATTTCTATTGATAAAGCAAGAAGTAACAAATTGCAAATTGATTGGAAAAATAACCCGGTTTTCAAACCAAATTTTACAGGAATAAAAGTATTCACCGAATATCCTATTGAAGAAGTCCGAAAATATATAAGTTGGATATTTTTCTTTCTGGTGTGGCAAATAAAAGGAAAATTCCCCGATTTACTGAACGATCCGGAAAAAGGCGAAGAAGCACGGAAATTATATGACGATGCAAATAAATTGCTCGATGAGTTACAACAGAAAAAATTAATTAAAATAAACGGCGTGTTTGGAATTTTCCCAGCCAATTCAGCAGGCGATGATATTGAAATATATACCGGCGACGATCGGAAAAAAGTATTGACTGTTTTCCGCAACTTGCGCAACCAAACGCTGAAAGAAAATAATGAGCCTAATTTATGCCTGTCCGATTTTATAGCCCCGCATGACAGCGGAATTAAAGATTATATCGGCGCTTTTGCAGTTACCGCCGGTATAGGAGTGGATAAATTGATTAAAGAGTATAAGGCAAATTTAGACGATTATAATGTAATTATGCTCGAATCGCTGGCCGACAGGCTGGCTGAGGCTTTTACCGAACTTTTACATGAAAAAATACGAAAAGAATTCTGGGGCTATGCTTCAAAAGAATATTTAAACTTCGATGATATTCTCCTTGAAAAATATAAAGGCATAAGGCCAGCACATGGTTATCCCGCGTGCCCGGACCATTCTGAAAAACAAACTCTATTTAATTTGCTGCATGCAAATGAAAATGCAGGGATTGCTTTAACCGAGAGCTTTTCTATGGTACCGGCAGCTTCGGTTAGCGGACTTATTCTTGCCCATCCCCAGTCAAAATATTTTTTTGTTGATAAAATTTCTCAGGACCAGGCTGAAGATTATGCCAGCAGAAAAAATGTTTCGGTAAATATTATTGAACAATGGCTTGCTTCAAATTTGAATTATAAATAATGCTGTTTAACTATAAAGCTATTCGGGTTGTTTAGACTGTAGGCTGAAGGCTTTTCTTTCTCCTGTAGTCTGTTAGTCTATAGCCTTTCTACCTATCGTTACATTTTCTGGAAAATAAATAAACAAATCAGCAGCTTACAACCGTATAGAAAGTTAAATTATTAGTTTTGTACGTTAATACTAAAAATCAATGCAAGGCAAGTGCATCATATTTTCTGCCCCGAGTGGATCCGGCAAAACAACAATTGTAAATAACCTGTTGAAAAAGCCCGGGTTAAAGCTCGAATTTTCTATATCGGCAACTACCCGCAAACCACGTAACCGGGAAGTTGACGGGAAAGATTATTACTTTCTTAGTTTGGAAGAATTCAGAAAGAAAATTGAAAATGATGAACTTATTGAATCAGAAGAAGTTTATGAAAACACCTTTTATGGCACACCAAAATCCGAACCTCAGCGGATATGGAACAAAGGCAACACTATAATTTTTGATGTTGATGTTAAGGGAGGACTGAATCTTAAAAAAAATATTCGGAGATCAGGCATTGTCTGTATTTGTAATGCCGCCTTCGTTGCAAGCGCTCGAAAAGCGGCTGCTCGATAGGCATACCGATCCTCCTGAAAAAATAAAACAACGCCTGAACAGGGCAGAATATGAATTGTCGTTTAATTCACAATTTGACCGTACCCTTATTAATGATGATTTGGAAAAATGTATCGGGGAAGCTTATAATCTTATATTTGAGTTTATCAATACCTGATTTCCGAGAATTGGACATCTACTCAAACTTTCAAATTTTTATTTCACAAGTTATATCAACTTTTCAACATTTTATAAAATTGCAAACAATTCAAGCTAAATAAAACTCAATCAATTTTTTTAAAGAAAAAGCGAAAAAATTAATCATAATTTTTTCAAATATTTATTTCAAATTTCGATAACGTTTTAATTTCATATACGTAAGAGAACTATTATATAATTTTTTTCATAATTTCTAATTCAAATAGAAATGCTTCAAACTAATAAACTTGACTATTTCTACGATAAAGATATTTCTACAGTGGAAAACTACGCTGAATTAGTTAAAAGAATTTCTAAACTAATTAAACAAAATAAAGAATTAAAAGAATCATTACGAATATTTACGGGCACAAAATGAAGAATTATTTGAAGCAAATGAAGAGTATAAAAGCATACTTGCAAATTTAAATATCAATCCACAGGATCAGAAACAGATTGAAGAATCCCGGGCTCTTCGATTTAATATGGCTACTGTGCTTTTTGCAAATATTCAGGGTTTTACAAAGATAGCCGAGAACTCCAACTCCAAGGCATTAATGGACCAGCTTGATTCAATTATTATCAACTTCGACAATATTGTTCAAAAATATAAAATTGAGAAAATAAAGACCATTGGCGACAGCTTTATGTGTGCCGGCGGCATTCCATTAAAAAACATAACCAACCCAATTGAAGTTGTTATGGCTGCCATAGAGCTGAAACAAATTGTAGATGATGTACAGCGCTTAAACCTTGACGAACAGGTATGGGATTTAAAAATCGGGATACATACAGGGCCCGTGAATGCTACAATAACAGGGCAGAAAAAAATAAATTACGATATTAAAGGCGATACCGTAAATATTGCCACGCGAATGGAGTCGTGCGGTCCATTGGGGAAGATAGTAATCTCGGCAAACACTTATGAATTGGTAAAGGAATTTTTTATCTGCGAATATTTCGGAAAATTGCCAATTAAATATTATGGCGATACAGAAATGTATATTGTAAATGGCATTAAGCCGGAACTGTCGGAAGAAGGGCTTGGTTTAAAACCCGGTAAGAGTTTCAAAACGCTTTTCGGATTGATTCAGTTCACCGACATTCAGGAAATTATACTTGATAAGCTTGAAAAGGAGCTTCCACGTCATCTGTTTTACCATAATGTTAAACATACCGTCGATGTAGTTACAGAAGTTGAATTAATCGGTTGGGGCGAAGGCGTTTCAGACGAAGATATATTATTATTGAAAACTGCGGCTTTATTTCACGATTCCGGTCATATTGTTAATTACGATAACCATGAGTTTTATGGTACACAACTTGCGAACGAGTATTTGCCTAAGTTTAATTATAATACCGACCAGATAAACCGTATTTGTGAACTTATTATGGCCACTAAGCTTCCACCCAAACCAAAAAACCTGCTCGAAAAAATTATTTGCGACGCTGATTTGGATTATCTCGGCAGAGCTGATTTTATCCCTGTTTCCAATACCCTTTATAAAGAACTTAAAGACCAGAATAAAATAGGTTCGCTAAAAGAATGGAATAAAAGACAATTAGATTTTATTTCCGAACATCAATATTTTACTAAAACAGCCCAGAGTTTGCGGGAAGTAAACAAGCAAAAACAAATTGAACGGATTATGAAACTAATTGAAATCGGATAAACGAAAATATATCCCATAAAAAAATTACAATTCAGTCAATTAAAGAATATCTATTTTTCCTTCTTCCCAATCTTTAAATTTTGCAGATAATAAGGAGAGCAATTTGCTGAAACAATTCATAGATTCCATAGTTGCTAAAGAAATTTCTTTCTTTGAAATTTTCATTAATAGCAATAGGTACAATGCATTCAAGCATATTTCAATATCGTTGTTTTCAATATTACTGCTTTTTTTACGAAACAGGTCGATGTTAGATTTTGCCGTAAAGTAAGCATGCTTATAATTATGTTCCTTGCTACTGCTTAAAAGTTTCATGTGCACCTCATTCATTTCCATTACAGTATTTTTAAGCATTTGCAAATGTCCTGAATTTGAAATTCCTTCAGACTTCATCATTTCAATGAGGCTTTTGTACCACTCGGAAATTTCGTGATTTGTTGCAATATCTATCTTATAACCATCGACAATTTTTCTTTTAACAATATCAAAATCAAGTTTACAAGCTCTCAGAATATCTTCAATTTGCCACATGTAAAGTATGTATTCCGAAACATTTGTCCTTCTCTTTTCCTTTGCAATTATCATATTCAATAAGTTTAATTCATTATGCTTTTAATACCAATAAACAAAACTAAAACTCTTTTAATTTTTCAATCTTACGCCTGTCTTTTTTGGTTGGCCTGCCAGTACCAGGATCGCGTTGAAAATTAATATTTATTTTTGCCAGCTCAAGTTTATTGAGTTCTTCGTCTGAAGTAAGGTCTTCGGCATAATCTTTTACAACTTTAGCCGAAACACGGTTCTTAAGAATATTTTTAACTTTATAAGTATGAATAACAGGCGGTTTTCTGACAATAATAATTTCATTTACATTTACTATGTGCGAAGGTTTAACAGGATTGCCATTCAATAATACCCGTCCTTTAAAACATTCATTTGCTGCAAGTGTACGTGTTTTAAATAAACGAACAGCCCAAAGCCATTTATCAATCCGAATTTGTTCCTTTAACGGCACATTGCAAAATTTTACTGCAAAATTACAAATATTTTACAGGAATTTTAATTTCACAGGTTAGCATTTGAAACCCTTTTATTGTATTATATTTTCCCGGAAATTATAATTAAAAAATAAAATTTTAAAGAAAATAATAATTGAAATGAATGATTTTAAATTACGAAAATTGCCGGAAGTATTAATAATTTCTAATTTTTTTGATTATTTTTAATAAATAACGTATAAAATAAATGATATAAAATACTGTAAATTTTAAGCGGACAGGTAACAAATGAAATTCAAAATATTAAATAAAAATTTATTATTAGTTGTAACAATAGCAATTGATTGTTTTTACTCATATTCACAGGTAATTGAAAATTCATTTGAAAAAATATCTATCGAATCAGGTTTATCTCAAAGTTCGGTATTGTGTATTTGCCAGGATAAAAAGGGATTTTTCTGGTTTGCTACATACGACGGTTTAAACCGTTTCGATGGCTACCAGTTTAAAATATATAAGAGCGATCCATTAAATAAATATAGCTTAAGCAACAATCATATCGAATCTATTATTGAAGATAGTTTTGGTGAACTTTGGATTGGTTCGGAAGATGGGCTGAACCGCTTTGACAGGGAAAAAGAAAGGTTTACAAAATATTTTTATAGTAAGGATGACCCTAAAAGTTTAAGCAATAATTATATTCGCTGCATATACGAGGATCATTCAAAGAATCTATGGATTGGAACTTATGGAGGAGGGCTTAATAAGCTTGAGAGGAAAACGGGAAAATTTACCCGATATACGAATGACCCTCGCAATAGAAAAAGTCTTAGTAACAACAGGGTCTTATCTATTTTTGAGGATTCTGATAAACATTTATGGATAGGGACAGATAATGGATTGGATTGTTTTGACAGAATGAAAGAAGAATTTACCGGCTATTTTAATGATCCGAACAATCCTTCCAGTATCAGCCATAATGCAGTATCTGTAATTTTCCAGGATAAGATTGGCAAACTTTGGATTGGCACCTGGGGCGGTGGATTAAATCGTTTCGATGTTAAAAAAAATCAGTTTATTCGTTATCTGAATGATATAAACGATCCAACAAGTTTAAGCAATAATATAATAAGGACTATTTACCAGGACAGCAAAGGAAATTTATTAATTGGCACTAATGGCGGAGGCTTGAACATTATTGAGAGCTGTGTAAATGATAAATGCAAATTTATTCATTATTTATACAACTCTAATGAACCAAATAGTTTAAGCAGTAATAATGTGCTTTCAATTATTGAAGATAAATCGGGTATATTATGGTTAGGAACAGATTTTGGCGGGATTGACAAGTTCAACATTAAAAAAAGAAAACTAAAACTTTACAGGAATATTGCCGATGATGCTAACAGTTTAAGCAATAATTCAATTTGGACAGTTCTTGAAGACAGCAGGGGAATTATTTGGGTTGGTACTTATAATGGTGGTTTAAACCGCTTTGACAGGAAGAAAAATAAATTTAGTCATTATGCTTACAATTTTTGCGATAATAACAGCCTTAGCAATAATGTAGTAAGAACATTGAGTGAAGATTCAAACGGAATGCTTTGGATTGGTACCGATAATGGGTTAAATCGGTTCGACCCGGTTTCAAACAAATTTTCCAGGTACTATCCTGAACCTAATAATCCGAACAGTTTATGCAACAGAAGTGTGTGGCACCTTATTAATGATAAATCGGATAATTTATGGATTGGCACAACTGAAGGGTTAAACAGTTATAATTATAGAGATAAAAAATTTCTACGGTACAAGAACAATCCAAATATCCCATATAATATTAGCGATGATTATATATGGTCGTTGTTAGAAGATAGAAATGGCATAATTTGGATTGGGTCTATAAACAAAGGGCTAATAAGTTTCGACCCTAAGTTGGGAAAATTTAAATGCTACCAAAAAAGAATCGGCGATATTAAAAGTTTATGCAGTAACAAAATTCTTTGTATTTATGAAGACACAAATGGCATCCTATGGATTGGCACACCTGACGGGCTTTGTAAAATGAACCGGGACTCCCATATGCCGGATCTTCAGCCCCTTGAAGTCTTCAAGAGTCTTGATGGGATGAATCTTGTTGCAGATATTGAGATAGCCGTGGTAGTACCACTTACCTGGGACTTTGACACCCATGATCTTTTCCAAGGATGCGCTGAGCATCTTGCCCACATCACCGTCTATCAGTTTCTTGGTCAACTCATCCGGAAGACCGTAGAACATGGGCGATCCAGTGATAGCCATATTCGGGTTGACGCCCTGGAGCTTGCCAGATGCCCGGCAAGGCCATGTCCACGGCGCCCAGCTTCATGGCCTTCCGGGATGTCCTTGTCCTTGTAGAGTTGGGCGCTATCAAAGAATTTGACCTTGATCCTCCCGTTGGAGTTCTTTCGAGAAGATCGATAGAATCTTGAGGCCTTTGTTGCGGTGGTGGTTCTCGTTGCTGTCTACGGAAAGTCTGAGATCGTAGACTTTCTCCGCGGCGAGCGCCAGTGGTAAGGATGCGAAGCTGACCAGCAAAACGACCATTGCCAAAACGCCGAACCTTTTCATCCCCGCCTCCTCTGTCTGTGATATAGACGGTTAGAGTAAAACCAGATGTTTTCCGCTTGCGGCAATTCTCCCCCACTGCTTCATTCGGAAATGACCCTGTCGATGAGAAAATCGTTTAGACCCAGATAGTTCTCCGGACCGAGGGATCTCCTGGATTCTTTCTTTGCTGAAGTATCTGCCTGATTCTCAGGCACGTCCGGGGCGTAGTCGTGGATGGCGATGCCCTTCTCAAAGGCATCCATCGCCGCCTTGTGCACAATCTGCATGGCGGTTTCCTTTTTGCCGGTCTGCTCGGAAAGCGCAAGCATCAGGGTCTCCGTCATTATCAGGCCGCCGCTGAGATTAAGATTGCGCCGCATGTTTTCCTTTTTGACGGAGAGGCCGGAAAGGACGTACTTCGCCAGCTTGAGCATCGTATCCGCCATGATGACTGTCTCGGGAATGACCAGGTCCTCGAGATAGAATGGGGCGTGGTCCCTCAATCGCGCATGTGTATTTCGGAAAAGCCATTTGCGTTAGAGCGGATTTTCTTCGATAGTGCCTTTATGGAGTCGCAGCGGTTGGGATTTCGTTTCTGAGGCATGGTGCTCGAACTGATCTGCCGTTGAGTACGAAGGGCTCCTCGAGCTCAGAGAATTCGACCCGCTGGCTGAGAAAAATTTCGTCGGCGATCTTCTCGAAGGACACGGTTGTGAGAGCAAGCAGCCCCATGAACTCCGTCGAAGCGGCTCGATTCTCGCCTGAATCGATATCTTCGGAACGCCCAACCCGAACCTTTCCAGCACGCGCTTCTCCATCTCCAAGCACTTGTCGCCGAAAAAGAAAGTGGAAAGAAGCCAGGTTCCGGCTGCGCCCGAAACCGTTCCAACGAGGATCCTATGCCTGGCCTCTTCGAAGCGCTCGATATGTCCCGCTACCATTTCAGACCAGATTGGGGCGGTGAAACAAAGGCGATCGGAAGAGCCTGCTGGCCATGGGTGTGCCCGGCCATGAGCGTACTGCGATGTGTGTTCGCCAGTCCATTCAATGTGTTGCGGATGTCCTTAAGGCCGCGCTCGAACACGTCCATGGTTTCTTTAAGGCGCAGAGCGAGCGTGGTGTCGAAGATGTCCTGCGTTGTCGCACCGTAGTGGATATTTCTCCAGCGTCTCCTTCACAGACCCTCTTTGAAGGCTCGAATCATGGCCACACTGGAGAGCATGGTTTGGGAGTAAATTTGGGCGATCCGCTCCAGCTTAACGTGCTCCAGGTTACCCTTGGCCTTGATCTCCCTGGCGGCACTCTCTGGAATCATTCCAAGCTCGGCCTGGACTTCGGCCAGCACGACCTCGAAATCGAGCCAGCTCTGGACGATCGGTTTTTCCTCCCAAATCTCCCGAATCTCCGGGCTCCCAAAGTCTTTTCCATAGATCGCGGAATCAGTGATGTGCAGCGGCATTTGAAATCTCCTCAAAAGGTTTCCTGGTACATGGTTCTGTCTGAATCACCGGGCCTGGTCGATGCTCCTTTGTATGCTCAACTCGTCAAATACTGGCGTAGCCTTTCGTAGCCGGCCCTGATATCTCCTTACGGTCTTCTCAGAATCCTCGTCAGTTGCGGGATTTCGGAAAAGTTCCAGTATCCGGTAGTGGATGTCCAAGGATTTGCTGAAGTCCTCCCTGTGGTATTTAAAGAAGAACCTGTGCCAGAGCATGTGCAGCCGGAGTTTATTGAGAATCTCAATAAGCAGCATAATACTGAAATTTTAAATTTTTTAAAGGTAGGC
>CAWEFA010000040.1:0-20407 GCA_963808135.1 uncultured Bacteroidota bacterium | reverse complement strand
CTGTTGTACAACTTTAAAATTTTTAAAAAAAGTTGGCCCAACTTTCAATTTTACAGACAGGTCGAATAATTTTTTAATAACGGACATTTATTAAAAGGGGTACACAAAACTTGCTGTTTCTTCGTTTCCGGTTTAAGATTGCCTTTAATTGGGCAAAATAGAAAAAAACAATTGGCAATAGCCCGTTTTCAGTGGTTTTAAAGCTTCCATCACAGCGGTCCGACCTTCCCCCGGGTATACTTCATGTATTTTTTAAGATTGTAAACCGTTGCAGCCAACAGGACATGTTTATTGGCCAGTTCAATCCCACGTGTATTCAGCCGCCGCATGTTTATAAAATTGATCAAAGTCCCAAGAACCTGTTCAACAGTACTTTGACGTATTTTTCTCATTATTTTTGCCTTTTGGGTTTGCATGCGTTCGTGCATACGATCGTAAAAATACCGGTCGGCAGTATGTTCAATTTTCTTTTCAAAACAATTGCCAATGCAAGCTATTTTAATAGGGCATTTGTTGCAGTGGGTACGTGAACTGCGGTATTGTTTCTTCCTGTTCCCTTTCTTGTCGGTATATGTTTTGCGATAGGTAATTTTAATTCCCATCTGACAGGTATATTGATCCGATACCGGGTCATAGTCAAACCCTTCACGCGTGGGTTTATATCCTCCAAAATTAGGAATGTACCCGGTTATTCTTTGGAACTCTAAAAACCGTAATGCATCTCCGCTACTGTAACCTGTATCGGCCAATGCTTCTAATATTTTAATGTCATGGGGTTTTAAGTTATCGATGGTATGGGTTAGTATGGCAGGTAAAGACTGGCTGTCCCGTTTATCGGCAAAGTCCGCCATTGCCCCGCAAATAACATGGCTTTGGGTATCAACACTGATCTGGCCTGAGTAATTTAACTGCCGGGGCTTACCTGGTTTTGTTGATATACGGGCATCAGGGTCGGTAGGGCTGTAATGGGTATGGTTGCTCAAATACCTGGGACGGGTTGGATTGCCGTTTTCATCTGTATCTGAACTTTCTTTAACCCGGTTACCCGGCATGTCTTTATAGGCTTTTTTCTTCCAGGCATGGTGCTGTTCTACCTGTTTCTTCTTTTCCCGGGTAACGGTTGGTTTTTTATCATCATCGTTTTCATTAAGTTCGTCAAGATAACCCTGCGAACTTTCTATTACGTCTTTTTCCAAAAGACTATCCATGGATGCATTAGCTTTAATGTATGCACTGTCAATGGCTTGTCGTTTGCCGGATACCATGCCCTTGTCAATGCACATGGAAAGTACTTTACGGAAGAGTGAAAGGAACACATCATCGCCATAAAGTTTTCTTGTGCGGCTCAAAGTCGAGTGCCATGGCAACTCTTCATCTATATCATATCCTAAGAAAAACAAGATATCGAGCCTCATGCAAGCATGTTCGATAATCTTGCGGTCGGAATTAATGTTTTCCAGGTAGCCCACTAACATAAGCTTAAAAAATACTACCGGATCAATGCTCTTCTGGCCCTCAGTTCCATAGTAGTGCTTTGTTTGATCGATAACGAATTTAAGGTCAAGAATACTTTTGAGCCGACGATAAAAATTGTTTTCAGGCACCCGCTGGGATAGTTGAAAGGATAAATATAACTTTTCGTTGTATTGTTTATTTCCAAGCATAAAGGTTGAATTAATTGCCTGTAAGATAATAAATAACAAATAATATTAAAATACATAATCTTGTATATCAATTAACTAACTTGAAAAGTTATCAACAATACTAAAAAATTATTATATTTACTTCAATAACCGAGTTGTGCAACAAGCACACACGCTCATAAAACATTGGGGTTTTAGAGGTTTTGTAACTGCATCACTCGCAGCAAAGTTTGTCACGTGTGATACAAACGCAGCTCCGTTCTCCCCAACGTTTCATAGCGTAAACCGTTAGGCACAATTTTTGAAACTCGAATCTAAAGAATTCATTGGGCTCAACAATGATTGTTTTGATTTAAACTCTTCAATTAAATTTATTAAATTTGTAAAAAATATATTATGCATTTAAATTTAAATATTGAATATAAAGACCTGGTAACTATTGTGAAACAGTTACCAGTTTCTGATTTGAAAAAGTTGAACTCTACGATTAGCCATGAAATAGTTTTAAAGAAGCATACAAATAGGACTGGTTTACAATCTTTACTTTTGAAAGCTCCAACTTGGACTGATTCCCAATACGATGATTATTTAGCAACCAGAGAGCATATTAATAAATCGAGATTGGGATGATACTTCTGGATTCATCTGTTTTAATAGAGTTATTTCGTACAAAGGACAAATCAAAAACTTTATTTTATAAAATAGCGTCAACAGAAAAGGATTTTGCAATTTCTATAATTACCCATTATGAGATATTTACTGGTAGTACAGATAACCAAGAATCATTTTGGAAAGACTTTTTAGATAAAATACAGATTTTAGATTTTGACTTGATGTCTTCAGATCAAGCAGTCAAGATTTACAAACAACTTAAAAAGGCAAATAAAATGATTGATTTGGCGGATATTTTGATTGCTGCAACAAGTATTAGTAATCATATTCCACTTGCGACATTGAATCTAAATCATTTCGAACGGATACCAGCATTAGAAATAGTTAAAATATAAAACTGTGCCTAACAGCGGCTATATGCCATGCGGGTTTCAGAAGGTTGCTATTGTCGCTGCTTTCTTTTAGTTTTGTGCTAGCGGGATTTATTCTGCGAATAAATCCCGCCCGGCCACATAGCCGCAGCCGTTAGTTGCAAGCATCTGCTCGCTTCTTGAGTTCAAATATCTAATGCAACTTTATTCTAAAAAGTTGCACTATGAATGGATACACAAGAATTAGTTATGAAGAAAGAGTAAAAATTGAGTTATTACTAAGTCAAGGTAAAAAGCGGTCAGAAATAGCCCTGACACTTAACCGACCGAGGAGTACAATAAATCGTGAAATAGAGCGTAATAGCGGTTTGATATATCGTTCGGAATTAGCTCAGTTGAATGCTACTCAGGGTAATAAAATAAAACACAAAGGGAGCAAGATACAGAAAGACCCTTTGCTTGAATACAAGATAATACTTCATCTCAAGCAACATTGGTCACCTGAACAGATATCAAAACGATTAAGACAAGTTTATAAACATAATAAGCGATATCACGTGTCACACGAAAGCATCTACACATACATCTACCTATGGGCAAAGAAAGAGCTTCGTAAGGAATTGATAAGCTATTTGCGACAGCAAAAGGGCCAAAGGAGGAAGCCTGAGAGTAGAGGTCTACTTCGAAGCAGGATACCCGACAGGATAGATATATCAGAGCGACCACCTGAGGTAGAGGATCGGTTGATTCCAGGTCATTGGGAAAGCGATTTAATCATTGGGAAAGATGGTAAAAGTGCTATTGGGTCCATAGTAGAACGAACCACACGGACTACGTTATTGGTAAAGTTAAAAGACAGGAGCGCACCTACCGTACGCAGGGCATTTGCAGAGAAAATGCTTACCCTGCCGGAACAGATGCGTTTGAGCACAACGCATGATAATGGGTTTGAGATGGCCCAGCATAAATTGTTTACCAAAGAAACACAAATCAAAGTATTCTTTGCAAGTCCGTATAGTCCTTGGCAACGAGGCACCAATGAAAACACCAATATGCTGATTAGGGATTTCTTTCCAAAAGGAACAGACTTCAATGAAATACCATCAGGAAAGATACAGCAAGTGCAGGATTTGCTTAACAATCGCCCACGAAAAGTATTGAATTGGCAAACACCAAAAGAGGTTTTTGAAAACTATATTTTGAAAAACTGTAGATGATGATGGTTATGTGCTGTTGAAATGTTAATAACTCTACCTTTAAAATATTATAATACATAGAGTTATTAATATTTTAATGGCATGTTGCCCGAAGAAAAAAAGTAATTATCTTTAAATTGAAAAATATAAACTGAATAGTTGCATTAGAAACTTGAATGTAAGCTTTTATTGATTTATAGAAATGAACTACCCCGCAGCAGAGCTGCGAGGTATCAAAGAAAATACAACAATGGAGTTTGCATAGCAAACCTATTATTTGATTTTACCCCGTAGCAGAGCTACGAGGAATTCTTTTGATTAAAATTCATGACAGAGAATAATAATTCCAATAATAAAAATGATAATACCCATAATAAAAAGAAAAGTTTTATTTATCTTATTATTAGTAAAATAAGAACGTACTATCAAAAAAAGACCAATAGTACCAATAATCCAACCTCCAATGAAACAAAGAAAAAGTGGAAAGATTTGGATATTGGCGTTAGAACACAAATAATTCTTACTATTGTTACAATCTTTATTCTTATTGTTTATATTATTGCTTATTGGAATCAATATTCTCAAACAAAAGAATCTCTTAGAAAAACCGATATTGCTAATTCTTATACAAGACAATCTCTTGATTTGGCTGATTCCGCACGAAAACAAAATAGGGAAATGATTGAAATTATTAAACGTAATTCTGAAAGTTCTGATAAGCTTAATAAGAAAACTATTGACATTGCAGATAGTTATATGAAAATATCTGCCCAAATCTCTAAAATACAAAAAGAATTTTATTGTAAAGAACTTCAAGCATATCTTGATATTACCATTAAAGATTTTCCTATATTCCCTAACGCTATTGTTGGTAATTTTATCGTTACTAATTATGGGAAAACACCAGCTTATAATGTTTTGGTTTATGGTACTATAGTTCCACTTTATGGATATAATGTTCCCCCAGAGACTATTGATTTTGTCATAAGTGTACAAAATAAATTTCATAAAATTGGATATATTGGAATTAATGAACCTATTAATTTTCCAATGGAAACACTTATAAATAGCAATGATTTTGATTCTTTGCTTAATCCAAATAAATAGTAAGAAAATATATTGGTTTTTTGGCGGAAGAATTGAATTCTTTGATGTCTTTAATATTAAACATATAACTAAATTTTGTTTTAGATTTAATGCAGATAAGGGTACTTTTGAAATTTGTTATAGAATAATAGCACAATAATTAAAATGATTATTAAATTCCGCCAGCAACTAACATCGGCTCATATTTCATAAGGGTTTCAGAGGTTTTGCAAGCTCAGTTCCCGTTGGCAAGTTTTGTGTCAGGGGATAAAGACTCATTTCGCAATCCCTTACGAAACATAGCCGCAAGCGTTACCAGCAACCCTGAAAAATGCAGCTTGAGTTCAAATATCTAATGCAACTTTATTCTAAAAAGTTGCACTATGAATGGATACACAAGAATTAGTTATGAAGAAAGAGTAAAAATTGAGTTATTACTAAGTCAAGGTAAAAAGCGGTCAGAAATAGCCCTGACACTTAACCGACCGAGGAGTACAATAAATCGTGAAATAGAGCGTAATAGCGGTTCGATATATCGTTCGGAATTAGCTCAGTTGAATGCTACTCAGGGTAATAAAATAAAACACAAAGGGAGCAAGATACAGAAAGACCCTTTGCTTGAATACAAGATAATACTTCATCTCAAGCAACATTGGTCACCTGAACAGAATATCAAAACGATTAAGACAAGTTTATAAACATAATAAGCGATATCACGTGTTACACGAAAGCATCTACACATACATCTACCTATGGGCAAAGAAAGAGCTTCGTAAGGAATTGATAAGCTATTTGCGACAGCAAAAGGGCCAAAGGAGGAAGCCTGAGAGTAGAGGTCTACTTCGAAGCAGGATACCCGACAGGATAGATATATCAGAGCGACCACCTGAGGTAGAGGATCGGTTGATTCCAGGTCATTGGGAAAGCGATTTAATCATTGGGAAAGATGGTAAAAGTGCTATTGGGTCCATAGTAGAACGAACCACACGGACTACGTTATTGGTAAAGTTAAAAGACAGGAGCGCACCTACCGTACGCAGGGCATTTGCAGAGAAAATGCTTACCCTGCCGGAACAGATGCGTTTGAGCACAACGCATGATAATGGGTTTGAGATGGCCCAGCATAAATTGTTTACCAAAGAAACACAAATCAAAGTATTCTTTGCAAGTCCGTATAGTCCTTGGCAACGAGGCACCAATGAAAACACCAATATGCTGATTAGGGATTTCTTTCCAAAAGGAACAGACTTCAATGAAATACCATCAGGAAAGATACAGCAAGTGCAGGATTTGCTTAACAATCGCCCACGAAAAGTATTGAATTGGCAAACACCAAAAGAGGTTTTTGAAAACTATATTTTGAAAAACTGTAGATGATGATGGTTATGTGCTGTTGAAATGTTAATAACTCTACCTTTAAAATATTATAATACATAGAGTTATTAATATTTCAATGGCATGTTGCCCGAAGAAAAAAAGTAATTATCTTTAAATTGAAAAATATAAACTGAATAGTTGCATTAGAAACTTGAATGTAAGCAGACATTAAACTTGACTAAGTACTCAGACGAAAAAAATCGGCAAAGCCGTTTTGGCTATCGCTTCACAAAATGCAAAAGAGCTGCACAAATATTTTTTTTAATTTTTGGGTGCAGCACATTTGCATTTTTCCCAACGCACCGTTACCTTTAACTTTAATTAATAAATCAAATTAAATATGGAAAACTCAAACAAAATTCAACAAATTGATAGGCCAGCATCAGGGCTTGTAAAATCAATTGGCTTTTGGGGAGCATTTATTTTTGGTGTACACTGTATTAGTTTATCATCATCTGGATTTATTCCTTTTTCGTGGGTGGCTTCTGTATGGCCTGGTGCAAGTATAATTGGACTTTTATTAATTGCAATGGTAATGTCCTCCATTCATGGTTTCACATTTGCTGGAATTGGAATAGCTATGCCCCGTTCAGGTGCTGACTATGTAATTGGTAGCAGAGTTGTTAGCCCAGTACTTGCATTTATTTCAAGCTGGACTTTGGTTTTTTTTAGTGGTATAGTAGTTGGTGGTTTAATAGCCTTTATTCCGAAAAGTGCTATTCCTGCTTTACTTCAACCAATGTCAATAATATTTCAAAATCCCAAATATTCAGAATGGGCAATTTGGTGTGCAAGTCCTGTGGTTTCATTCCTTATCGGAACAATTTGTGTTTTATTTACTTTATGGCTAATGACTTTATCAAATAAATCAATAATAATTTTTATGTCTGTTGGTTTTGGATTAATATTTATTGCTTGGCTAATAATCTTCTTTTCACTTTCAGGTCATTCTAGTATTTATTTTCAGAATGCTTGGAATCATTTTATGAGTTCAACAAGTGATTATGGCTCATTTGACAAGAGGATTGAACTTGCTACAAAAGCAGGAATGAATTATTCTACTAACACAACAACAATGACTTTGGCAGGGTTAATAATGGGCTTTTGGATTTTTTATGGCTACTATATTCCAACTTTCTTTGCCGGTGAAATCAGGAAAGCAGATAAGAGTTCTATTTTAGTTTTTGCAAGTTTATTTTCTATTATTTTTACTGGAGCGATCTTTATTTTAGCTACACATCTTTTGCAAAGTATGGTCAATTTAAAATGGATAGCTGCCGAAGGATATATTTTGGATCAAGAGGAAAAGTTGGGGGGGGAATAAATTAAGCATAAATGTTAGCCAATCTAAACAAGAAGAAACTTACATTTCTCACACCTCTAAAAGCAGATCGGAATGCTTTAATCTTAGCATTGAATGATTCGGCAGAAGCATTAGTGCTTCGATTATTAAAGTAATTGAGGATTGTTAAGTAATGGGCTTCTATAGATCGGGCAATGGTATTGAAAGATTTAAAGCCCGATTTTTCCACATTCTCATACCACAAAGCAAGTTTAGAAAAAGCTACTCCTTTATCCTTGGTTTTACTGTAAATTGTACCTAATTGCATTGCCAAACCATAGGCTTTTTCTAACAGTGGATATCTGGCGAATAGTAGTTCTGCACGATATATTTGAGAGGGCGTCCAAGAAGCTTTGGGTTTAAAAAGCAAATACCGGCTTCGGGCTAAAAGCTTCTTTAAGGTGTCGCCATTTTCGAGTATCTCAGGAATATACTTTTGGCCGGTTTCTTTACTGAGTTCAATCTCTTTATTCTCTTGTTCGATAGCTTGCCAACGATATTGTATGCGTATCTCCTGTACTGCTTCATAAGCCAGTTTTTGCACATGGAACCTATCGGTAACCAAACTTGCTTTAGGAAAACTAAAGCGGGCTATCTTCTCCATGTTTGCTGCCATGTCCAGTGTAACTTCCTGTACTTTGTTCCTTTTGGGCGCAGGTATTTTTTCTAAGATTGACCTTATCGTGTCGCTATTGGTCCCTTTAATCATGGCCACCAGTGTGCCTTTTCGACCTTTGCCTTCTTTGTTGGTTATTACTGTGTATAGTTCGCCTTGAGAAAGCGCTGTTTCATCTATACTTAAGAAAGGGCCTATATTGTCTTCAAATAATATCCATTCATTGGCATGTGATAATTGTTCCCATGTGTGAAAATCGCTTATATAATCCCGGTATTGTTCTTCCAATTGAACGCCATCAACACCAAAGTATTCCCCTACGCTTTTACAACTTACTGGCTTGGTATCGAGAAATAACTTTTAAAAAAGCCGCAAATTCTTTTGTCATTCGCGTTCCTTTTGCCACAAGTTCCCAGTTACGGCTAACTATAGCCCCTGTATCTTCGTTAAGCCACTTCCTACGTTTGATTAATAAGTAGACTCCCTTTCCACGGATTGGAAAATCTTGTACTTTGATTTCCTCGAAAAAGCCTTTGGAAGTTAACTTATCGCTTTTATACTCCTGCGGAGTATCATTCTTTTCTTCTAAATAAATATAAAGCTCTTTTTGAGATTGCTTTATATCGTTGATGTTAAAGTATTCCAGTAGGCCATCTGGCAATACGAATTGTGCTATATCTAATCCTTCTTTCTGTTGCATGTATTTTTATTGCAAAGAAATTAGATTTTTTTATTCCCCCAACTTTTCCTCTTGATCCCCACGTTCTCCCCTACGTTTCATAGCCTCGAACGTTGCACGCAATTTTGGGCACCATTTTCAAGCTGAGTTTAATTTTGTATATTTGACAAAAAAAGATATGATTCTTGAGCGAAAAGATAAAGAGATACTTGTAAGATTACCATCTTCAGTCGATTTGACCGAGTTGCAGGATATGATTGATTATCTTAGATACAAGGAATTAACATCTAAGTCAAAGGCTAAGCAATCAGATGTTAATGAACTTGC
Organism: uncultured Bacteroidota bacterium; assembly: GCA_963808135.1. GTDB lineage: Bacteria > Bacteroidota > Bacteroidia > Bacteroidales > DTGW01 > CAWEFA01. The sequence goes on along the minus strand of CAWEFA010000040.1, from coordinate 11,158 downwards.
AAAAGAAGTTAATAAAACTATTTGGACTAAGGTAAAAAAGCAAAGAAATTTGTAAATGAAGATTGTCGTAGATACTAATATTGTATTTAGCGCAATTCTCAATACTCAAAGCAGGATTGGACAAATATTAATTAATGGTTCGGAGTATTTTGATTATTACTCTGTAGGACTTCTCAAACATGAGATAATAAAACATAAATTAAAAATACTTAAAACCACTGGATATTCAGAGTTAAACTTTAATGAAATTTTTGAGATTATTTCTAATAAAATTAGATTCATTGATGATGTCATAATCTCAAACAATGATCTGACAAAAGCCATAAAGATTGTTTCTAATATTGATAATAATGATGCATTATTTGTTGCGTTGACAAATCATTTAAATGCTAGATTATGGACTGGAGACAAAAAGCTTTATGAAGGTCTTGAAATGAAAGAATATACAAAGATTATTTCGACAGAAAAAATTTATAAATTGTATCTGCAAAAAGAATTAAAAAGCAAATCAAAAAAGAAATAAAACTGCGTGCAACACAGTGTATAATCCATAAGGGTTGAAGTGGTTTGCGAAGGTCGGAAATTATATTTAATTTTGGTGTAACTGGATGCAGATGTGGCTTCGAAACCCTTACGGTTTATACACTCGAACGTTGGGCGTAATTCCCCACACGAAAAAAATTCGTTAATTTCTCAAGCTAACGAAAGTTTGATACATTTGTGGTGATGCTCTTTGAAAGGCCGTTTTTTAAATTGGTGCATAAAGCCCGGGCGTAATTCTGGTTGAAATGTAGAGACTTTCGATAATTATGAAAGCATGTGATAATTTCAGTGGCGATCCTTATTAAGGAATCCCGTTCAGGATATTTTAGAAAATATTATAGTACATTTCCAAAGAGCATTTTTTATATGAAATATTACGCCATTTTTATTTATAAAAGCTGTAATTTGATTACATCAAGTTATTAGCTTTGCTATTTCTAAAGCAAATAAGAAACATATTTCAATGTATTGTCAATTAAACAATTACAACTTTTTAAGTTAAACGTTAGTCAGGAATTAAAAGATGCATCTTGAGTTCAAATATCTAATGCAACTTTATTCTAAAAAGTTGCACTATGAATGGATACACAAGAATTAGTTATGAAGAAAGAGTAAAAATTGAGTTATTACTAAGTCAAGGTAAAAAGCGGTCAGAAATAGCCCTGACACTTAACCGACCGAGGAGTACAATAAATCGTGAAATAGAGCGTAATAGCGGTTTGATATATCGTTCGGAATTAGCTCAGCTTGAGTTCAAATATCTAATGCAACTTTATTCTAAAAAGTTGCACTATGAATGGATACACAAGAATTAGTTATGAAGAAAGAGTAAAAATTGAGTTATTACTAAGTCAAGGTAAAAAGCGGTCAGAAATAGCCCTGACACTTAACCGACCGAGGAGTACAATAAATCGTGAAATAGAGCGTAATAGCGGTTTGATATATCGTTCGGAATTAGCTCAGTTGAATGCTACTCAGGGTAATAAAATAAAACACAAAGGGAGCAAGATACAGAAAGACCCTTTGCTTGAATACAAGATAATACTTCATCTCAAGCAACATTGGTCACCTGAACAAATATCAAAACGATTAAGACAAGTTTATAAACATAATAAGCGATATCACGTGTCACACGAAAGCATCTACACATACATCTACCTATGGGCAAAGAAAGAGCTTCGTAAGGAATTGATAAGCTATTTGCGACAGCAAAAGGGCCAAAGGAGGAAGCCTGAGAGTAGAGGTCTACTTCGAAGCAGGATACCCGACAGGATAGATATATCAGAGCGACCACCTGAGGTAGAGGATCGGTTTATTCCAGGTCATTGGGAAAGCGATTTAATCATTGGGAAAGATGGTAAAAGTGCTATTGGGTCGATAGTAGAACGAACCACACGGACTACGTTATTGGTAAAGTTAAAAGACAGGAGCGCACCTACCGTACGCAGGGCATTTGCAGAGAAAATGCTTACCCTGCCGGAACAGATGCGTTTGAGCACAACGCATGATAATGGGTTTGAGATGGCCCAGCATAAATTGTTTACCAAAGAAACACAAATCAAAGTATTCTTTGCAAGTCCGTATAGTCCTTGGCAACGAGGCACCAATGAAAACACCAATATGCTGATTAGGGATTTCTTTCCAAAAGGAACAGACTTCAATGAAATACCATCAGGAAAGATACAGCAAGTGCAGGATTTGCTTAACAATCGCCCACGAAAAGTATTGAATTGGCAAACACCAAAAGAGGTTTTTGAAAACTATATTTTGAAAAACTGTAGATGATGATGGTTATGTGCTGTTGAAATGTTAATAACTCTACCTTTAAAATATTATAATACATAGAGTTATTAATATTTTAATGGCATGTTGCCCGAAGAAAAAAAGTAATTATCTTTAAATTGAAAAATATAAACTGAATAGTTGCATTAGAAACTTGAATGTAAGCAGTTGAATGCTACTCAGGGTAATAAAATAAAACACAAAGGGAGCAAGATACAGAAAGACCCTTTGCTTGAATACAAGATAATACTTCATCTCAAGCAACATTGGTCACCTGAACAGATATCAAAACGATTAAGACAAGTTTATAAACATAATAAGCGATATCACGTGTCACACGAAAGCATCTACACATACATCTACCTATGGGCAAAGAAAGAGCTTCGTAAGGAATTGATAAGCTATTTGCGACAGCAAAAGGGCCAAAGGAGGAAGCCTGAGAGTAGAGGTCTACTTCGAAGCAGGATACCCGACAGGATAGATATATCAGAGCGACCACCTGAGGTAGAGGATCGGTTGATTCCAGGTCATTGGGAAAGCGATTTAATCATTGGGAAAGATGGTAAAAGTGCTATTGGGTCCATAGTAGAACGAACCACACGGACTACGTTATTGGTAAAGTTAAAAGACAGGAGCGCACCTACCGTACGCAGGGCATTTGCAGAGAAAATGCTTACCCTGCCGGAACAGATGCGTTTGAGCACAACGCATGATAATGGGTTTGAGATGGCCCAGCATAAATTGTTTACCAAAGAAACACAAATCAAAGTATTCTTTGCAAGTCCGTATAGTCCTTGGCAACGAGGCACCAATGAAAACACCAATATGCTGATTAGGGATTTCTTTCCAAAAGGAACAGACTTCAATGAAATACCATCAGGAAAGATACAGCAAGTGCAGGATTTGCTTAACAATCGCCCACGAAAAGTATTGAATTGGCAAACACCAAAAGAGGTTTTTGAAAACTATATTTTGAAAAACTGTAGATGATGATGGTTATGTGCTGTTGAAATGTTAATAACTCTACCTTTAAAATATTATAATACATAGAGTTATTAATATTTTAATGGCATGTTGCCCGAAGAAAAAAAGTAATTATCTTTAAATTGAAAAATATAAACTGAATAGTTGCATTAGAAACTTGAATGTAAGCATCTTAGTACTAAATAAAAAACATCATGGATAAAATAATAGATATATTTTTTAATTTATTAAAGGATGACATATCCAAACACAATAACTACTTCACTTTGATTATCATAAGTTTCTTCTTTCTTCTGGTAATGTTGATTTATTACATAAAATATCAGGATGAATTTAAAAGAGTTATGTGTTTTTTAGTTCCTAAAAAAGGAAGAAGTAAAGTGAAAATTGAGTTATCTGATTCTAAAACGGACAATGCAATTAGGGATATGCTAGAGACAATAAAATTTAAAAAATATTCTGGTATAAATATTGAAAAGGCCAGACGGGAATTGCTGATAGATTTTCACGAGCAGAATTCTTTTAATTTAACTTGGAGCGAAATTAAAGCAGCAAGATCATTTATTGATTTTTCAAATGGTAAGATTAATGTTAAACTTAGTAAATATAGTAATGGTTTTCTGATTTTAATAGTTACCTCTATGATAATGGTTTTCTTCTTCGGCTTATTTGTGTTATTATTTATACTAAATTATATGAAACAGTTATCACTGAAAGAGATTCTTGGTTTTAGTATTTTTGTATTTTATTTTTGGATGACCTCAATTATGCTATTTAATAACTTTTATAATTTGTCAAGTGCAAAAAAGATTTCAAAGATTACAAATAAAATATAATCTACGCCCAACACAAGCTATAAAATATAAGGGGTTTAGAGAAACATGGAACGGATTCGCCCGCAGGAGTGGCAGTTTATCACCTTTCACCGCAGCCCTTACATTTCATAGCTTCACCGTTGGGCGCAATTACATTCTGGTTTTAGTTCAGTTCAAATCTTGAACATAAGAATATTAAAAATGACTAAATTTATGTTGATAAATATGTTTTAACAGTAGTTAATGAACTACCCCGCAGCAGAGCTGCGAGGTATCAAAGAAAATACAACAATGGAGTTTGCATAGCAAACCTATTATTTGATTTTACCCCGTAGCAGAGCTACGAGGAATTCTTTTGATTAAATTTTTAATTTTGACAACGTCAGAATATTGTAAACATTTTAAATATGAATAGAGGTATAAAAATTGAAGTTTCTTATCCGTTTGATTTATATACTTCTTTACAGGGATTACCTATGAATAACGTCATTCCATGCTCAGCTTTATTTAATGATAATATAATTGGAGGATTATTGATAACATGCTCTTCAAATGAATTAAAGTTTTTTAATATTAAAAAATCAAATTTTCCACAACCTGATTTGAAATTTAGAATGATTAATTCTGAGCAAAGAATTTTTCTGATAGAATTTCATCTAATCTTTGATTCAAATAAGACTTTACGATTGCATTTAAATCCATCTCATCAAAATGTACAAATGTTTTTCAATTTGTTGATTGAAAAAAAATCCATATCATTCCACTTTTATAACAAACAGACAAACATAATCGCATCATCATATACAAAATTGGATGATGAAGAAATGGATTGGATAATCCGGAATAACAAGTTAATAAGCAAAATTGGGTCAAATAAGGATTATCTGAAACTTGCTTATTATATGGCTGACAAAATTGATATTAATGAAAGATTATTTAAATTCAATGACAGTAAAAGTTTAGAACAATCATTTATTGGGATTAATCAAAAAGTAGTAAAATTGCTAAATTGACAAAATATTATCTGCGCCCAACATCGGCTCACAAACAATGCGGGTTTCAGAAGGTTTGCAAGCGCAGTGGCACGCGTGGGGCGGCATTGCCAGCGGACAGGGACGCAACCACGGACTCCCGCACTGTTAGTAGCCGCAAGCGTTGGTGGCAACCCAAAAAAAACATAGAAAATGAGTAATTCTATTAAAAATCCTTACGATGAGATTAGAGAACTACTTCTAAATAATATTAGAAGTCGCCGAGATGATACTAAATCAAATTTTAATCAATTAGACAATTTGCTTGTTTGGATTACTGGATTCTCAATCGGGGCAATATCTTTAATTATATCAAATTTCTCTCATTTTAATAATTTATATAATCATTGTACACAAAGATTGATATTGCTTTTATTAATAACATCAGTAATCTGTGGTGTGATATTTCGCATAGCGTTTTATTATTATCAAATTTTTTATAAACGGATTGAATATATCATTGAATCTAAATTGTCAGAAAAGAGACTTTCATTTTTGGACACGGATGATTTAGAAAAGGAAAACAGCTACAAAGAAGTTCTACGAAGAATAAAAGAAGATTTTGACGACGATTTGTATTATATGATAGATATATATGAAAAAGTAGATGAGCATCATAAAAACATTCTTCTTGTTGATATGAAAAAATATTATGGAAAGCTTAGAACTTGGACACTTGATGTTGCAGATGTTTCGGTAAAAGTCGTCAAAGAAATTTATAAAGATGCTTTTAAGATTTCAAATAAACGAGTTGACAAATTATTTGCAAGAAAAGACTATGGAAATTGGTATAAAATATTTAGTTGGATTTCCTTTATATCATTTATTTTGTCATGTGGATTATTCATTTCTGTATTAATAATTTTATGTGTCAAATATTAAAAATAAATGGGCAGCCACCAACATCGGCTCATATAAAATGCGGGTTATAGAAGGTTTGCAAGTTCAGTGCTTTCTAATTATATTTGTGTAGTGGGATTTATCCTGCAAGTAAATCCCGCACTTTACATAGCCGAGGACCGTTCGCTGCAATTAGACCATATAATAAGAAAGCCTATTTTTAAGACACTTTTTGATTAATTATAATTAATTGATTGATAAATGATTTTTGACTTAATGGACAAAAATGATGCTACCATATAGTTCAAAGGTAGTATTTCAATAGCTTTGATGAAATTGAAAGCTATGAATAAAAAAATTGCTATTACTGTGGTTCAAAAATTACCAAGAGAAGTGGTAAAATAAAAGGAATACAAAGGTACAAATGTCATGCCTGTGGCAAACAGTTTATGGGTGGCGACAGGATTAACAATCAAGTTCTTTGGCAAGAATATACAGAAGGTAAGCAAACCTATCAACAATTAGCCCAAAAGTATGGTACATCTTTAAAAACAATACAACGACACCTTGATAAGGTATCAATAAAATTGCAGTACCATAAAGCAAAAGAAAGCATTATTTTAATGGATACTACTTATTTCGGGCGCAGTTTTGGGGTTATGGTATTCAAAGATACAAAAGGGCATCATCTTTATTGGAAATTTGTCAAATATGAGACCATAGCTGGATATGTAGAAGGTGTCCATTATCTCAAGGAGCAAGGCATGCAAATAAGGGGCATAGTTTGTGATGGACGTAAGGGGCTTTTCAAAGCTTTAGCAGAATATCCCATACAAATGTGCCAATTTCATCAAGTGGCAATTGTAACCCGGTATATAACTCGAAAACCACGTATTGAGGCATCTATTGAGCTGAAAGAGATAATTCATTTATTGCCTAAAACTGATAAAGAAAGTTTCTTTGGAATGCTTGACGAATGGTATAACAGATGGAAGAATTACATCAATGAACGGGCTATGAACCCTGAAACAGGGAGAAGCCGATATGTTCATAAACGCATAAGAAGTGCATACATGAGCCTTGAAAGAAACAAGCAATATCTTTTTACCTGGTATGATAATATGGATTTAGGTTTGCCCAACACAAACAATCAATTAGAGGGAACATTTACAGATTTGAAAAACAAATTGCGTAATCACAATGGTTTAAGCAGACAGCGTAAAGAAAAGTTCATAAATGGGTTTTTAAAGGAATCGGCTCTCAAAGTATTAAAAAAGAATGGCTGACGTAAGCCAGCCTTCTCGAATACTTCGATCGGTCAAGATATTCCTGACAGGTTGCTCCCCAGCAGAGCCTGTTTCTGCTTACTTGACATTTCAAATATCGTGTTTTATAAAATATGAATTGATAATAAGCAAAAATAAACAGCATCAAAAATGTCCATTAGAATAGTTTGAGTAAAAAATAGCATCAAAAATGTCCATTACGCCTGATTTTTTAAGATTAGTAAAAATAAAATTTCAAATAATGGAGTATAAGATTAAAACTATATCAAATTTTCGGTTCTTTATAATTATAATGTTATTTCCATTATCATTATTACTATATACAATTTTATATGGGTCAATTAAAATTGACAAAAATGACAATTTGGGATATGTGATTTTTATTTTGATAGTGATTTGTCTCTTAGGATTATTTTGGATTGCTGGCAGATTCTTTTCTAATGGAGAGATTTTAATAAAGATAGATAATAATGGATTGTCAATTTCATGGATTAAAAACTTTATTTTAAGTTATAAGAACGATAGATTTATTAAATGGTCAGATATTAAATCTTATGAATACAAAAGAGCAAATAGATTTTCTGATAAAGTAATTATCAGAACTCAACTTGGTGATTCATTTTCATTTAATCATAATGATTTTGATAAGCATGATGATCATGGTAAATTTATTGTTGATTTTGCAAACTTTGCTTGCCAGTATAATGATTACGTGCATCAAAATAATATTAAGAAAACAGAATATCAAAAAACATTTCTTTTATTTGTTGTAATAATTTTTATTGTTTTTTTAGTTTTCTATTTTATTTATAAATTGATTTAAAATAAAAACTGCAGCGAACACGCGTGCTTGTTGCACAACTCGGTTATTGAAGTAAATATAATAATTTTTTAGTATTGTTGATAACTTTTCAAGTTAGTTAATTGATATACAAGATTATGTATTTTAATATTATTTGTTATTTATTATCTTACAGGCAATTAATTCAACCTTTATGCTTGGAAATAAACAATACAACGAAAAGTTATATTTATCCTTTCAACTATCCCAGCGGGTGCCTGAAAACAATTTTTATCGTCGGCTCAAAAGTATTCTTGACCTTAAATTCGTTATCGATCAAACAAAGCACTACTATGGAACTGAGGGCCAGAAGAGCATTGATCCGGTAGTATTTTTTAAGCTTATGTTAGTGGGCTACCTGGAAAACATTAATTCCGACCGCAAGATTATCGAACATGCTTGCATGAGGCTCAATATCTTGTTTTTCTTAGGATATGATATAGATGAAGAGTTGCCATGGCACTCGACTTTGAGCCGCACAAGAAAACTTTATGGCGATGATGTGTTCCTTTCACTCTTCCGTAAAGTACTTTCCATGTGCATTGACAAGGGCATGGTATCCGGCAAACGACAAGCCATTGACAGTGCATACATTAAAGCTAATGCATCCATGGATAGTCTTTTGGAAAAAGACGTAATAGAAAGTTCGCAGGGTTATCTTGACGAACTTAATGAAAACGATGATGATAAAAAACCAACCGTTACCCGGGAAAAGAAGAAACAGGTAGAACAGCACCATGCCTGGAAGAAAAAAGCCTATAAAGACATGCCGGGTAACCGGGTTAAAGAAAGTTCAGATACAGATGAAAACGGCAATCCAACCCGTCCCAGGTATTTGAGCAACCATACCCATTACAGCCCTACCGACCCTGATGCCCGTATATCAACAAAACCAGGTAAGCCCCGGCAGTTAAATTACTCAGGCCAGATCAGTGTTGATACCCAAAGCCATGTTATTTGCGGGGCAATGGCGGACTTTGCCGATAAACGGGACAGCCAGTCTTTACCTGCCATACTAACCCATACCATCGATAACTTAAAACCCCATGACATTAAAATATTAGAAGCATTGGCCGATACAGGTTACAGTAGCGGAGATGCATTACGGTTTTTAGAGTTCCAAAGAATAACCGGGTACATTCCTAATTTTGGAGGATATAAACCCACGCGTGAAGGGTTTGACTATGACCCGGTATCGGATCAATATACCTGTCAGATGGGAATTAAAATTACCTATCGCAAAACATATACCGACAAGAAAGGGAACAGGAAGAAACAATACCGCAGTTCACGTACCCACTGCAACAAATGCCCTATTAAAATAGCTTGCATTGGCAATTGTTTTGAAAAGAAAATTGAACATACTGCCGACCGGTATTTTTACGATCGTATGCACGAACGCATGCAAACCCAAAAGGCAAAAATAATGAGAAAAATACGTCAAAGTACTGTTGAACCGGTTCTTGGGACTTTGATCAATTTTATAAACATGCGGCGGCTGAATACACGTGGGATTGAACTGGCCAATAAACATGTCCTGTTGGCTGCAACGGTTTACAATCTTAAAAAATACATGAAGTATACCCGGGGGAAGGTCAGGACCGCTGTGATGGAAGCTTTTAAAACCACTGAAAACGGGCTATTGCCAATTGTTTTTTTCTATTTTGCCCAATTAAAGGCAATCTTAAACCGGAAACGAAGAAACAGCAAGTTTTGTGTACCCCTTTTAATAAATGTCCGTTATTAAAAAATTATTCGACCTGTCTGTAAAATTGAAAGTTGGGCCAACTTTTTTTAAAAATTTTAAAGTTGTACAACAGCTACACGCGCTCATAAGCAATGGCGGGGTTTATACGGTTATTTAGCTTTCAATCTCGCATCAAGTTTTGGTGCAGTTTAATAGCGCAGCGCTCCGAAATCCGCCACATGCTCATAGCGCCAACCGTTGTGCTCTATTATGACCCGTCCTAAAAAATGTCTACACAAAAAGATGTAGATATGTATAAAAATGACATGGTAACACGACGTTACAGTGAAGGATTCAAACTCAAGATTTTATCCGAACTTAGCACAGGAAAGTACTCAAAAAGACAATTATCGATGATTTATGGACTTCGTTCCAGTACCATCAACGATTGGATACGAAAGTACGACCGCAAAGAACTAATGAATACAAGGATTATGGTAGAAAGCCAGGATGAGATTTCCAGGATCAAGGCATTACAAAAGGAGATCGAACAGCTTAAAAAGATGTTGATAAAGAAAGATTTAGAGCATCTTATAGATGATACTTATCTCGAGGTTGCTGCTGAGAAGCTAGGGTATAAAAATGTTGCCGAGTTAAAAAAAAACTTAAACATCAAACCCTTATGAAATCTGTACCCAAAGCAACTCAAACAGGCTTGTATAGTGTATCGGATGCCTGCAATTGTTTTGAATTAAACAGGGATGCATGGTATAAATACCAAAAACGGAGCAAGCAAAAGAAGACAGAAGAAGCCATCGTAATTGAACTTGTAAGCAATGAGCGTAAGGATCGGTCACGGGTTGGAACCCGAAAGTTATACGTAGAACTTAAACCCACATTTGCTGCAATTCATCTCAAAATAGGCAGGGACAGACTGTTTGATATATTACGCGAACACAACTTGTTGGTGTATCGCAAAAAAGCATCGTGCAAAACAACAAACTCATATCATCATTTTCACAAGTATAGTAACCTGGTCAAAAACATGAAAGTAACTCGTCCCAACCAGGTTGGGTATCCGATATTACGTATATACGCACGCACAAAGGCTTTTGTTATTTGGCCCTAATTACCGATATGTATTCTCGTAAAATAGTAGGATATGACCTCAGTGATACACTGGAGCTGACGGGTTGCCTTGGAGCCTTCAAACGAGCTCAAAAGGCAGCCCGTCCTGCGGCCGGGTTAGTACATCATTCAGACAGGGGTATTCAATACTGCAGTAACCAGTATGTGGAAGAGCTTAATAAACATGGAGTTCTATTAAGTATGACCGAAGAAAACCATTG
>CAWEFA010000039.1:0-33245 GCA_963808135.1 uncultured Bacteroidota bacterium | reverse complement strand
CCTTCTCCGTAATAAGCGGGAATATCGCGTTGAACCATCATGTAATTATTTGTTTTGGTGTAAATATCGGCGGTTAATTTTATCCTGTTTTGAAGTAATTTGTTTTTGTTCCAAAATCAAATTCTTCAAGAGTTTCCTTGTTAATTAAATGATTTGATAATTGTGCGGTATATTTGCCTTTATCGATAGAATCACTGACATTATACTCTGCAATTCCATAAAGGTCGCTCGATTGAACATTTAATGGGTTGTTCCCGGAACGCCCCCAATTTGGAGATAAATTTAAATGGGTAAGCCAGTAAACCTGAATCAATGGATTTTCACGGGCTAAGTCCCAATTAACCGCTACTGAAGGAAACCATGCTTTTAAACTTGAGCAATCATCTTCGCTTAGTTTCTCGTAATTAACAGCAAGAGAAATAAAATATTTCTTATCAAAATTGTAATTAAAGTTGCCAAGATATGAACGGACATGGCGGGTTAGCAAGCCATTGTTCCCATTTATAGCAAAAGAGTTTCGAATATAAACCTCATCGTATAATCCTATATTGTTCATGTCAACATTTGTTGAAACAACATGCCAGCTTGCATTATCGTTATAATACCTGATCCCTGAATTTATGTTAAACTCATGTTTATTGACTTTTTGTTGAAAGTTCAGTTGCCACAAGTTGTTCTGGACTAATACACTTTCATTGCTTTTTAAATATTCATGCAACGATTGTATAAAATAATCATCATTGTAATTTAAAATACTGTCGCGGTGAATATCGGAGTTGTACTGAAAATTCCGCTTAGTCCAATCTGATGAAGCGCTAAAATCGAGATTTTTAGAAAAATTTATTTTTATAGCGCCTCTGAATGTATTTGATGATTCGTTCATCTTCTTCTGAAAATCGTTGACTAATGAATCTGTTAATTGCCTGCTTTGAAGCGATGGATAATAATAATATATTCTATCTTTAGGTATATTTTTACCAGGCTTGGGGACTGCGTAAACATAAAATGAATCGGGCGTACTCAGGATACAGGGCGATTTATTGATACCTTCAAAAAGCACTGCATTTCCCCCGTAGTTATCGAGATTATTGTTGTTTTCCTGTGTGCTGCCCATATATCCGGCAAAAATATTTACACAATTATATAGCGTATGATTAATATTTGCTGAAAAAGTATGTCGTTTGTATGATGTATTTTTAATAATACCCTGGTTATCGTTAATATTTCCCGAAATGTAATAACCTGTATTTTTTATGCTCCCAGAGCTTGTTAATTGATATTCGTTTGCACTGCCGTTTTGAAATATATGGTCCTGCCAGTTATAGCTGCTCAAAGAAGAATTATATGCGGGATAAAATGACTTAAGGTCTTTTAAATTATACTGACTGCTTTTTAAAATAGATGATAAAAAATCCCTGGTTCCCATTAAATCATACCTTTTCGAAAACCATTGATAACCTGATTTTGTACTAAACTCTAAATTATTTTCTTTGTTGCCACGTTTTGTATCAATCAGAACTACGCCATTTCCCCCTAAATATCCGAAAAGCGCTGTGGAAGAAGCATCTTTAAGAACAGTAATGTTTTCAATATCGTTTATATTCAAATCGGCAATACCAAGCGAATTGTAATTGATAGAAGGCACCGGGGTGCCATCAACTACAAATAACGGGTCTACACAACCAAACAGGGAGCTGATTCCCCTTATATGGATGCTTTCATGATCGCCAGGCAAGCCGGATATTTCAGTAGCCCATACGCCCGAAATCCTCGAATGTAAAATATCTGAAGCATTACTTGTATTTGTTTTCTCAATATCTTTCAGGCTTATAGATTCCAGTGCCCTTCCAATATCAATATCAAAAAATTTCTTCTTTTTATTCGATACTACTTTTACTTCATCTAATTCTTTTACTGTCATGCATAATGAAATATTTACCACACGATCGCTGTCAACATAAATTTCTCTTTTTTCAGGTTTATAACCCATGAAGCTGAAAACCAACTTGTGATTTCCGGTAGCGAGATTAATTAAAAAGCTGCCGTCGGGATTGCTTATTGTTCCATTATAATTATCCTTATCATAAATATTTACGCCTGCCATTGGCTCACACAAAGACGAATCGGTTATGTGCCCCGATATTTTAAACTTAGGAAGCGGCTTGTTTCTTTTCAGAATAATATATTTATCTTTTACATGGCATTCAACCGGCAGTGCATTTTGGATCTTTTTAGAATTTGTCTTATACTTGGGGTTGAACTGGTAGTTTTAACCAGGGCATTTAAAGGAATAACATTGGCATTATATGTAACGCTGACTATGTTTGTATTATTTAAAACTTCAATAATTTGTTCAAGAGAATATTCTCCGGGACTTAAAACAACTGTATAATCGAGTATGTCTTCATTTTGCCTTGCTGAAAGGAGCGAAACAGAACATACAAGATATACAATTCCCGCGAGTAATTTTTTTATCATGCAATCATTGGTTTTTATGATAAAATATTTTTTAACGTGCTTATAAAATTAGTCCGTTAAAAGTTTATTCTCAATCGTGTGTTGCTAAATTTTTTAAAGCCTTTAAATGTCTTCATGTTTTAAATATATTGTAAACTTATTTTATCTCCTGTATTGATAAATTTTATCCCTAATGTTAACCCGATAATATCTAAAGTTTCTTTAAGCGGTGCATTTATGAAGTTTCCCGAATAAGAAAATTTCTTTTCCGCAGCATCAGGTGGGATCATTATATCAACTTTATAATAATCGGACAGTGCATAGCATACTTCAGCTAACGAAGCATTTTTAAATTGAAGTTTTCCCGTTTTCCAGGCAATAAAATTGCTGTTAGTGTTAATTGATTTCTTTAATAACTGATTGTTTGAAACATAATACAATCCTTTTTCACCCGGAAGCAGAACTATTTTATTTTCCTCTTTGTTTTTTTGGAAAAAAGCAACTTTCCCGGTAACCACACAAATGCTTACAACACTATCCGATTCTTTTGCTTTTAAATTGAAGGATGTGCCCAATACTTCGGTAATTGTATTTCTTGCACAAATTGTAAATGGTTTTTTAGGATTTTTAGCTACTTCGAAATAAGCTTCACCTTTAAGAAACACTTCGCGCTTGGCGCTTTTAAATATTTTCGGGGCTTTTAATTCGCTGTATTTATTTAACCAGATTTTTGAGCCATCGGAAAGTGAAACTGAGACTACATTATTTCCCGAATCAAATGTTTCGAAATTCTCTTTCTCCCACCAATTATACGCATATTTTGTGATTGTACCGAGAGAGATAATTATTAATACCGTAGCTGCAATTTTTAATGCCCGATAACCGAATTTTCGAATATTATCAAATGAAGATTTATGCTTTGTTTTTTTAAGCACTTCATTCAATGCTTTTTTAGTATCGGGATTATAATTTTGATATGCTTTGCCTGCAAGTTCCCAGTAATTCTTAAATTCATTGAATTGTTCCGATATTTCCGGCGAAGCTTTTAGCAAAGTTTCGAATTGCTTTCGTTCCGGTTCAGTTGCTTTTCCGTTAAGATACAGGATAGCTAAACCGATATTTATTTCATTTGCCATTTTAACTAATTTATATATATGACGAAAATAATGACCTTATCCCCTAAAAGAAACTAAAGATTTTTTTTTGCTAAGACTAAATTTTTATTTTTATGGACTTTGCTAATTATAATTATTATTAAAAAAACAATTCTTTTTTTGGCATCGTCTTTAAAACCTTATCTTTATCAACAATTAAAATATTTTATAACTGCGAATTTTATCCTTTTTATTGCAATTGTAATTTGATTTTCGACAGTTTTTTCCGAAATATCCAACGTTAATGAAATTTCTTTATTTGTCAGCTCCCCAAAACGGCTCATTGAAAAAATAGCATGACATTTTATCGGCAATTCTTCAATAGCATTTTTAACAATAATTTCCAATTCCTCATTTTCTATTGAAAAATGAGGATTGTTTGTTTCTATTATATATTCAGAATTTTCTTCGGGCACAAATTGGGAATTAACAAACGCATTTCTTAAATAATCGATACTTCTGTTTTTTACCGCAGAATACATATATGGTTTAAATGATGTGTGAATATTCAACTGATTCGCGTTTTTCCCAAATTTGAACAAATTGTTCCTGCACAATTTCTTCAGCAATTTGAGGAGTTCGTACAAAGCGAATGCAAAATCGGCATAGTTGAGGATAAAGCTCTTTAAATAATTTCTCGAAAGAATTATAGTCGAGTTTAGTTGTTTGTAAACAATCAGAATTCTTAATATTCCGCATTAAAAATATTTATGAAAAATTTCGAGAAAATTAGAAAATTTTTAGAACAATGGGATTAAAAAGAATATTATTATTCCATTTTATTCTTAACCGCTTCGTTTTAAAATAATGTTTGTTTTTAGGAAATGGAATAGAAATTCTATAACGATATAATCGATATTAATTTTTAAGAAATTCTTATTTGTTTACCAATGGCAGAAAAACAAAAAATGTTGTTCCCTTACCAGGCGAGGTTTCGAAAGTTATTTGACCGCCGGCATTTTCAATAATACTTTTGCTTATTGCAAGGCCCAATCCCATTCCTCCAGATTTGGTTGTAAAATTTGGCTGAAAAAGTTTATCGGCCATTTCTTTTGAAATGCCAATGCCATTGTCACGGATCGTTATTGCTATTTTGTTATCGGTTTTGGCAATAACGAATCCTATTACGCCTTGACGATCTTGGGGAATAGCTTGAACGGCATTGGTAGCGAGGTTTATAAATACCCTCGACATTTGCTCTTTATCGGCAATAAAAAAGTATTCATCATCTTTATTGTAATTCAGGATAAATTTGGCGCCACTTTCAGAAAACAGGTTTATAACGCCGCTAAGTAATATTTTCAAATCAAGAAGTTCCAGATTAGTCTTGGGCATTTGGGCAAAGTTTGAAAATTCGGTTGCAATATTTGATAGGTTATCGATTTGTTCAACTATTGTTTTTGTAACCCTTGAGAAATATTCATTGATGTTTTCAACCTTATCGTCCCATGCGCGCTGCAATTGTTGGATGCTAAGTTTCATCGGTGTCAGAGGGTTTTTTATTTCATGGGCAATCTGGCGCGCCATCTCGCGCCATGCCGATTCACGCTCCGATTTTGCCAACATTTGTACCGAACGCTCCAGTTCGTCTACCATCCGGTTATATTCCTGAACGAGGTTTCCAATTTCATCCCGATTGTTATATACAATTTTCTCACTTACGGCGCCAAGCTTTATTGAAGCAAATTTATCGCTGATAAAACGTAACGGCTGTGTTATTTTATCTGAAATAAAAACAGCAATACTTATCGATACCAAAATTAAAAAAACATAAAAATTAATTATGGTAAGCATTAATGACGATAGTTCCTGTTTCAGCGTATTTTGTCTTGTAAAATAAGGCAGGTTAAGATAAGCGAGCAAATGATCCTGGTAATTAAAAAAAGGCGCATAAATTGACAAATATCTGAGCTTCCCAATCTTTTCGCTTTGTATAAATTCGGTTTTATTGTTTTTTACCAATTGAAAACATGCTTGTGGGTTCATGTAGTATCCCAAAAGGCCTTTATCGAAAATTTCAGGTCGCGAACTTGCAATCATCCTGCCATTCGAATCGTAAAGATTAATATCAGTATAAAAAACATTTGAAAGCTTTCTTAACAAATCTTCAAGGTTGCTGTATTCATAGGAATTCCAGGTAAAATCGATATTTTTTTCGTCAGCCAGTTTGCTTTCCAGCTCCATATAAACCGATTGAAGTTTCTCCGAAATGTTTTCCCTGTTTTTATTCTTATATTGTTTTAAAATAAAATAAGTTGTAATTGTCCCTACACTAAAAAGCGACAAAATCAAAACACCGATTATTGAAAGCCTGATTCTTGATTTGAAATCTTTATTTATACCGAATTTTATCAATTTCGAACCGATTGCAATCAACAAAATATTTATTCCAATAAAATAAAAAATAAAGAGGTAGGAAAAAGCGACTAAAAGATTGAAAATTCCAACCGATGGCTTGCTTACGATAATTAAATTGTCCTTATCCGGTTTATAAAAAACATGTTCGTAGCCATCGAATTTTATAAAAGTGTATTCTCTATCCTGCTTTAAGTATTCGAGAGGGTTAAAATTATATGAATAGCTTCCTGATTCCGAAACAAGCTTATTTTTGTAGTATCTGGCATACGAATATCCCGATCTCAACTTATGGTGCGAAAAACGTTCGTCTAATAGAAGTTCCGGGTATCCCAGCCCTTCATTGGCCTGCCTCGAATCCAACTGGATAAACAAATTTGTTTCATCCTTCAAAATGGAATCGCTATAACTCATCGCCGAAATATAGCTAAAATGGCCAAATGGGTTTTTTAAAAAATAGAAATTTGTACCGGGTATTTCTTCACAATTGTGTGTTATTATATTTTTGAAAAAGCTCAAACATGGTTTGTAAACAGTTTCCGGTCTTATAAATATTGAATCTTTCGGGTTGCAAATTGCAATTTGCAAATCATAGCGTTCCCAATATCCCGAAAAATATTTCTTACGCATGTATTTAAAAATCCATGGATAGTCGATTTTTTTCTGTAATGTAAGCCTGTGAAGTGTAGTATCGGCGCTTATTTCCTTTCCAATATCATAAACCAGGTATTCGGCAACCGGATCATGTTCTGAAGCAAGGTTAACCGCGAGCACTTTTTTTTCATTTATCGATTTTTCTTCTGTTTCATCATAAATAGTATAAACACAGTATGAAGTAAAAACAATTATAAGAATCATTACATTCCTGTAATTGTAAATCCTGTTGCCGGAATTTCGGCTGTAAATAATAATCAGGAAACTCAACATTACAAGAACCGGCTCGGCCGGATCGACATCCACACTTCTTAATTTAATTAATATGAATACAATGCCGCTCGATATTAGAACATATAAAACAGTTTTTATGAAATTGCTCCCGGAATGGAAAACCTTAATTGTGAAATCGGATAAAAGAATAAAAACCGCAAATAATATTGCAATAGAGAGAATCCCGAAAACAGAGAAGTAGTTTAAACCCGATATGTTCAACATGTCGAAGTTTATGTTTGAATTGAAAATTATGTTTTCGAAAAGCACGTCTATATTTCTAAAATATAGAATTATACAAAACAATGCAATGAATGAAACTATATGCTTAATAATTTTCTTTTTCCAAACGATTGGAGATTTTATTTGTAGTTGTTCATAGGCAATATAAGTAATAATAAAAATAATGCACGATGTAATAAATAAATCGCCCAAAGAAGGTAAAATATTTGACAGGGCAAAATGCGAAGGTTGAAAAATTCCTGTTTTATAGATAAAATATGGGAACCTGAACACTACCATTAAATATTTGAAAAGCAGTAACAGAAAACCTCCAATTGAAATAGCAACAAGTTTATTCCAATTATTTTTCAGCTTATAAACCAGGTTTATATATAACAACAATAAAATAAGCCAGAAAATGAAAAAGCAAACAGGCAATATAACTTTGCTTCCTAAATAATTGTAATTATTGTCAAAAGCTAATGAAAAAGCTACAATGCCTTTTGAGTTTAATATATTAAACTTTGTTTTTAGCGATTTGGGTTTGACCTGTATTTCTTTCGGCAAATTAAATGAAGGGTTGAAGCTGTTATCAAGATATTCATTTTGTATGCTGTAATTGTTTTTAATAAGCAATAAACTTATAAACCTGTATTTCCCGGAATTGATAACATGCGAATAAAACCACCCGTTTGAAAGTTGTAAAAGCTGATTGTCGTTAGCAATAGCCGGAAGCAGTTCAGCTTCGGTAATACGGTTATCTGACCAGAAAAGCATGCTGTCATTTCTATAAATAAAAAAGTACATGTAATTGTTTGCATCTAAATCATACTGTTGGATTGTGTTTTTTGAGAAAAGTTGGTCAATCCCTTTTGATTTTAATAATTGATCGAGTTTGAGCAAACGCAATTCAAGTAATTCCTGCTGTTTAATAAATTGGTGTTGAAATCTGTCATGAAAATTAAAAATTCGTGATTCCGAAAAGTAGTAGTGATTAGCGCCGGCCATTATAATTATTAGTAATAGCGCTGCAATAACGAGATGTTTTGTTTCAATATATTGGAATATCTTTTTCATTTCAGAGAGGAATCAAAATAAATAAAAATAAATTTAAGATTATCAGTCTAAATATATTTTATTAATTGTTAGCATTTAAGCTAATAAAAAGTAAAAGCTAAAAAGCAACAGCAAGTATTTATCAATTATCAAGCCAATTTTTGAAAGCTAAAAAAATGAGGATTTACTAACAAGAAAGTTATTTTTATCCTTTAATGCTGATATTAACAATAAGATCGCGAAGTTGCTGAACCTGCTTTTTTGTGCCTAAAGCAAAAAGTTTATCGCGAGGGGTGATTACAGTTTCGGGAAGCGGGTTGATTATGAAAATTCTGTTTTGTTGTTTTATGCCAATTATTTTAGCCCCGGTATCATTGTGTGTTTCCAAATCGCGAAGCGGACGGCCGCTGAAATAATCGGTTATGCTATCGAGTTCTACTTCGTCAAGCACAACATTCTCGGAATTTTGCTGGGTCATATAATCCAGAAATTCTACAACATCTGGTTTAGCGACGAGCCTTGCCATGCGGCGGCCTCCTATTTTATCGGGCATAATTACGTTATCGGCCCCGGCCCTGCGAAGTTTAATATCGGAACTGTCTTCAGAAGCGCGGCTTATTATGGTAATATTCGGGTTAAGTTGCCGCGCAGTCAGCACCAGGAAAACATTATGGGCATCATTTGGCAGGGTTGCTATTAATGCGCGTGCACGTTCAAGCCCCGATTGTAAAAGTATTTCGTCTTGTGTTGCATCGCCTTCTATATAAAGGATATCCCCCATATCATGCAGGTGTTCCAAATGCGTTAAATCAGTTTCGATTACAACTAACGGAACATTATGCGACAACAATTCAGCAACGGCTTGTTTACCGTTCCGCCCGTAACCGCAAACAATAACATGTTTTTTCAGTTTGTCGATTTTACTTTGCATTCTTTTAATTCTGAAATAATTACGAAAAACGCCATCAACTAAATATTGTGTAAAAGAAGATACAACAAAAGCAAAAATACCAAAACTAAAGATAATCAGAAAAGATGTAAACCACATACCGGTTTTTGATAACGATCGCATTTCTTTAAAACCTACCGTAGCTATTGTGTTTATTGTCATAAAAAAAGCTTCGGTAAATGAGTAATGCTCAATTATCATGAAACCGGTTACTCCCAGAACTATTACGAACAGGAGTAAAGTAATACCTATATATATTTTAATGAAACGGTTTTTTTTAATCATAATTAAATTTTTCTACTCACAAATGTCAAAATAAAAAATCGTTGAAAGATAAAACTGTAACTATTCAGGTTATTTAGACTGAAGGCATTTAGGACACATCCTTCAACTATATTCGAAGGGATAAAAACTACTGGCCTTCTCATTTGCGAAGTTAATCCATATATTTCACCTTTAGGAAAATCATTGGTTATCTTATAACTTAAAACTGCCATTTCATCGGCAAGTTCAAATGCCCTGAATTTAGTATGATCCCGCATATTTTTCTCCTATAGTCTGTTAGTCTATAGTCTATCTACCTGAATAGTTACTTAAAACTAAATAAAAAATCTCTTTAAAATTGTGAATTAATTAATTTATCGATTCTTTGCAATTAGCTGATTTCCAATAGAACAATCAAGGCACTTCTTTTCACTACAGTAATTGTTTTTTAGTTGGATCAGGGCTTGTGTTTCAAATGCATTAAGTGGTTTTAAGCCTAATTCTTGCCACTTATTTATAATGCTGTTTTTCTCAGGTTTTAAATTTTCTGAAAATGAAATTGCTCTATCCTTATAAACCGGCAACTTCTTAATTTTTCCATAAACAAAAATAAATGGGATTATTGTATTTATAAGCAACAGATAAATAGAACCGGGCGCAAGTGTTTTCGCCTTACTTTGCCGACTGGCGCCCGAAAGTATAATGACTATCCCAATAAATTGAAGCTGATACTTTAAATAAGTTTTCAAGCGTATTAATGTTTTTAGCTTCTAAAATTTTCGAAAACAAATGTGATGAAACGTTTATTAGTGCAGCAAATTGTGCAATTCGAATAGTGGGAAAATTAACCGGCCGCAAGCGCATGAATTTCCATAAATGGGGTTTTAAAGGGTTTAATCAAAAGAATTCCTCGTAGCTCTGCTACGGGGTAAAATCAAATAATAGGTTTGCTATGCAAACTCCATTGTTGTATTTTCTTTGATACCTCGCAGCTCTGCTGCGGGGTAGTTCATTTGAATATTTTTTTTGCAGAAAATTATATTCGGTTAAAAGTTTATCCGAATATTCATCAGGCGGGTTAATTATTAATCCTGATTGCCCGAATAATAATGCTTCTAGTTGAAAAAGGCTGTCCTTATGCTTTGCCAATATTTTCAGGGGAAGCGATTGCGCCAGCATTTCAAATGGAACTGCATTAACTTTAAACCCAAAACTGCGGGCGAGAAAATAATAAAATGCTTCTTCCCAATTATTATTGCCTTTTTTAAGAAAAGAAATAATTTCATCCGACCGCTTTTCAAGCCTTTCAATTGCAAGTTTTGTGAGCCATTGAATTATGTACATTTTATCAACCGCAGCAATTTGATCGGCACAGGAAACCCATCGCTGGCTGTCGAGAAGTGATTTGTAATTTTTTTCAAGAGCAATATCCCATTTAAGCTCAATTGTCGGGACAACCCGTCCTTTGCTTGTTTTTGTTTCAGTATCGTTTTTAAGCACAACGTGCAATATTACATTATCGTAGGCTTTATCGTTGTTATGATTATGTTTGGCCCAATCTGATGACAAGAGGTGAACTTCGCAGTTACCGGCCCACAATGTTTCTCCAATCCTGATTTTTACATTCTGAAAATCCGGGCCGGCATTAAAATTTTGTTCGCCTACGTGAATAATTTCAATTTTATCGCCCGTATCTGCTTTATATGGCTTTTGATTAAAGAGCTGGTATTTCCATATATATTGTAAAAAATCTTCATTCATAAATTGAAGCAATTATCGAACATTAATAAAGGATGTTTTGAGTTGTGAATTTGATAATTTCCATTTTAAACATCCAAGTTATAAATATTTTGCAGGAAATCAAAAAATGATCGATTAATTGAAATCATATAAAATTTAGTAAAATGTTTTATGTCAGTAATGCAAATATTTAGTATATTTAACAACCTGTTTCAATATCTAAAGAAAAATTGAATTTTAGTTTAATGAAGAAGCATCCAAAACACCTCGATTCAATTATAAAATATTGATACTACAAATCAAATACTTAAACATTAAAACATTCAGAAAATGAAAAAAATTTATCTTATTTTTAAAATTATGCTTTTATTAAGCATTGTATTTTATTCATGTAAAAAAGAAACTACTAATGCAGTGGACGACCAAATTAAATTAAATAACAATGCACTGCAAGACTCTTTAATAAGGGACTCTCTGAGAAGAGCAGGTGGAGTAATTGTTTACTCTATTAATATTGTTGACGGAAGCGATGCCGGATTCTCAATGGTATCGGAAAAATCAACTAAAGCTACTAAAAAGTTAGCTGCTATTCAGGGAGCTAAAGTTATTGCTGTACAGTACGGCAAAACTATTTCTGTAACAGACACTGCCGGGTTGGGGATTGTAACCATAAAAGACCTGCGCATTGGTACAGTTTCGGTTCGCATACAAGCTGCAAACTTTACCGAGTGCAGTTTTATTGCCCAGTTAACTCCATTGGATTCATCCCACAGCGTTACCAATTCTGACGAATGGAATTCACAAAGATACGTTGGAACTATCGTACCTCTGTTTCCAACAGCCGGGCCTAAAATGGCTACTATTAGCGGGGTAGTAACTTACCAATCCGACTTAACAAATGTCGGACGCGAATATGCAGATACTGTTAGTGTTTTCGGGGTTATTGATGTAGATAATAGCGATTTTGTTGCTAAGTATATGGCTTCCTATGAAGATATTAGTTATTTTGGAGGATATATCAGGCCTGAGATTAATTATTACGGGCATATTGTTAAAATTGCATATAACTCGATTGTTTTCGAAAGCACAACTAATGCAAATGGCGCATACTCATTAAAGGTGCCGGCAACGGGTGATGGACTTCCAATAAAGATGGAAATTTCTGATGTTGCTGTTAACCAAACATTGTTATTAGACACATTGAATAATGTGCCGGTATATGGGGTGCAAACTGTAAGGACTTTGTTTTCCTCAAATTATACCCCAAGTACAATTCCTTATGTGCCTGCCGCATATTGTACATTCACTGCTCCGACAGGCAATGGAACATCGAATCAGCCGACAATAGAAGCAACAGCAACTGATACAATATCAGAATCAGGTATTATATCAATTACTTTAAGAGATCCCGGATTGGGTTATACCCAGACACCAAATGTTGAAGTTGATGCTACTTCAGGCACAGTTCTTACACCTGCTACTGCCATTGCAACAATAGATGCTAATGGGCGTGTAAGCAATATCCAAATAATAAATGCAGGTGTAGGTTATTCAGGAGCTTCTGTTAGCTTAATTAGTTCAGAAACTATAAAAGCAACAGCTACTCCTGTTGTTACATACGGGGTTAAAAACATTACTATTGGCTTGGGTTCACACGGTGCAGGTTATAATGCTGTACCTCCTGCAGTAACAGTATATTCCAATTCCGGTACAGGGGCAATTGCAAATGCCAATATGAAAGGATATGTATATCAGATTAATGTTACAGCCGGCGGCGCTAATTATACTTCTGCCCCGAATGTTGTAATAAACGGAGGAGACGGAAACGCTGCTGCAACAGCTGTTTTAACCGGCACTTCAGTTTCTTCAGTAAATGTTACCAATGTTGGTTCGGGGTTTACTTCCAATCCGGTAATTTCGTTTGTTTCGGTTGACGGAAATGGAAGTGGAGCTGCAGCTAATGCAGTTTTACATTATCGTGTTGATAATATTTCTATAGTCAATATGGGTTCAGGATATTTAGCCGGCGATGTTAATGTGGTTATTGCTGCTCCACCGGCGGCAAATCCTGATGGTGTTCAGGCTTCAGCAACAGCAACACTGGGCGATGGCGTTTTGTCAGGGCTTGATGTTAAAAATCCTGGTTTGGGTTATACAGCCGATCCTGTTGTTACAATTGCAGGTGGTGGCGCTTCAGTTAACGCTACTGCAACTGCAACTGCTGCTGGTGGTCAGGTTACCGGCTTTACAATTACAAATCCGGGCGTTGGATACACAGGCAACCCTACTGTTACCGTAAGCACCTATCAAAGAGCTGCCACAGCAACTGCGCTTTGCAATAGTAAGGCGGGCCAGATTATTGCCATAAACCTTACAAATAATGGAGAAGGCTACAACGTTGCGCCGGTTGTTGAATTTTATTATCCAACTACAGGTTCAACTATGGGTAACGGTAATGGAGCAAATGCAGCAGCAACCGCTACTATCAGTGGCGGAAGGGTTACAGGAGTAACAATTACTGACGGAGGTTCAGGTTATTATAATACCCCGTCGGTAAGGTTCAGGATGCCAAACGTAAATCAGACAGCCACAGCTACGTTAACTTTGTCTCCTGATGGTTATGTTACCGGCATTAATTTAAATAATGAAGGTTGGGGATATGTAAATCTTCCTGCTATTACTATTACTCCTTCGGTTGCAGGCATGGGAAGCGGCGCTTCAGCAATAGTAACAAAAATGGATAGCAGCCGGGTAACGGGAGTTCAAATAGTTAACCAGGGCTCCGGATATTTGGGCAAGAACAATCCGGGACCTTCAAGTAACAAAAAATATATTCCTGGAGAAGGATTTTCTGTATTAACAGCCGGCGGTTCAGGTACAACAATTAATACAATTTATACCTTAACCAGTAACACTTATATCAGGGATATTTATTTAGGAACTGGTAAACGTACTATTGAGCAATAATTTGTCAAATTAAATATAAAAGGTGGACGTATTATTTTTACGTCCACCTTTTTTTTGAATATTAGACTTAATGGACAAAAATGATGCTACCATATAGTTCAAAGGTAGTATTTCAATAGCTTTGATGAAATTGAAAGCTATGAATAAAAAAATTGCTATTACTGTGGTTCAAAAATTACCAAGAGAAGTGGTAAAATAAAAGGAATACAAAGGTACAAATGTCATGCCTGTGGCAAACAGTTTATGGGTGGCGACAGGATTAACAATCAAGTTCTTTGGCAAGAATATACAGAAGGTAAGCAAACCTATCAACAATTAGCCCAAAAGTATGGTACATCTTTAAAAACAATACAACGACACCTTGATAAGGTATCAATAAAATTGCAGTACCATAAAGCAAAAGAAAGCATTATTTTAATGGATACTACTTATTTCGGGCGCAGTTTTGGGGTTATGGTATTCAAAGATACAAAAGGGCATCATCTTTATTGGAAATTTGTCAAATATGAGACCATAGCTGGATATGTAGAAGGTGTCCATTATCTCAAGGAGCAAGGCATGCAAATAAGGGGCATAGTTTGTGATGGACGTAAGGGGCTTTTCAAAGCTTTAGCAGAATATCCCATACAAATGTGCCAATTTCATCAAGTGGCAATTGTAACCCGGTATATAACTCGAAAACCACGTATTGAGGCATCTATTGAGCTGAAAGAGATAATTCATTTATTGCCTAAAACTGATAAAGAAAGTTTCTTTGGAATGCTTGACGAATGGTATAACAGATGGAAGAATTACATCAATGAACGGGCTATGAACCCTGAAACAGGGAGAAGCCGATATGTTCATAAACGCATAAGAAGTGCATACATGAGCCTTGAAAGAAACAAGCAATATCTTTTTACCTGGTATGATAATATGGATTTAGGTTTGCCCAACACAAACAATCAATTAGAGGGAACATTTACAGATTTGAAAAACAAATTGCGTAATCACAATGGTTTAAGCAGACAGCGTAAAGAAAAGTTCATAAATGGGTTTTTAAAGGAATCGGCTCTCAAAGTATTAAAAAAGAATGGCTGACGTAAGCCAGCCTTCTCGAATACTTCGATCGGTCAAGATATTCCTGACAGGTTGCTCCCCAGCAGAGCCTGTTTCTGCTTACTTGACATTTCAAATATCGTGTTTTATAAAATATGAATTGATAATAAGCAAAAATAAACAGCATCAAAAATGTCCATTAGAATAGTTTGAGTAAAAAATAGCATCAAAAATGTCCATTACGCCGAATATTATAAATTAGAAAGCTTATAAATATTATACTAAACCGCTAACAAAGTATTGATAAAGCACATTGTTAGCAGGTCGGCATTAGATAAAAATCCCGGCTTAAAAAGTTGGGATTTAATTTTGGGGTGGAAGATGGGATTCGAACCCACGACCCACGGAACCACAATCCGCTACTCTAACCAACTGAGCTACATCCACCATTTTATCAGGGTGCAAATTTAACTAAATATTTTATAGCTAAACATAAGTTCTTTCAAATTATTTATACCTGTTTGGCAATATATTCACTATTTTTGGAACAATGTTCGTTATAATAAAGCATGGTTTATTATAACGAATTAATTATAGCATTTAACTTAAAAGTTTGCCTATTAAATTGTATGGGCTTTCCTTTGAATGAATATTTGTTTTAATTATTATCAATTTGTTCAAAAAATTTACCATAAACAATATCTCAAGCCTGCAAGTATTTCAGGTGTTACGTTTCCTGTCTTTTCTTATTATAAGCATTGCTTTTACTAAAAGCACGCTATCACTAAAGGATATTGGCGATTATGAGTTGCTGCTTTTTATTGCAAGTATTGCAAGTTTTTTTTGGGTTACAGGGATAATACAATCATTGTTGCCATTATTTAACAACAATAGAAGTTATCCTTTCAGGAGAGAGCAATTTACTCAAAAATCCCCTGAAATATTTAATGCTTTTTTGCTCCTTCTCTTCATTAGTCTTTTGTTGTCGTTACTCGGATATTTTTTAAAAGATAGCATTCATGTTTATAAAGGGGGTGAAAAATTGCCTTATGCAAATTTGCTGCTTATATATATTATTCTAAGCAACCCGGTTTGTTTAATCGAATATATTTACCTGCTTTATAACAAACCGAGCCATATTTTATATTATGGTTTTATTACTTTCACATTACAGGTATTATTTGTTATTTACCCTGTTTCAATTGGATTGGGATTGATAACCGGCATTTGGGGCTTATTATTAATTAATGCATTACGTTTTGTATGGTTGATAGTAATAATAAAAAAATATTCTGTTATAAAATTCTCATGGCCATTTATCAAAGAACATATCAGTCTTGCCACACCCTTATTGGTAAGCACGTTGCTTAGCGGTTCGGCTCAATATATTGATGGTATTATAGTATCTGCGAAATTTCCACCGGAAAAATTTGCAATTTTTCGCTTTGGCGCTAAAGAAATGCCTTTGTTGGTTACCCTTGCAAGCGGATTAAATAATGCAATGTTAACTCAATTCAGTTCGCAATATAAAATAAAATACAGCTTGTTAACTTTAAAAAACAGGTCATTAAAGCTTATGCATATTTTGTTCCCAATATCAATTCTTCTATTATTTTTTAGCAATGATATATTTAAAATAATTTTTGCTGATCGTTTTAATCAAAGCTCCGGCGTTTTTATGGTTTATTTGCTTTTATTTATCAGCAGATTATTGTTTCCACATACTATTCTGATAGGGCTTAAAAAAACCAATATAGTGATGATGGCTTCAATATTTGAAATTATCTTTAATATCGGCTTAACATTACTAATGATACCCCGTTACGGAATTGTTGGCGTAGCGGTTGCTACAGTAATTATCTATCTTGTAGAAAAAATAATACTTATTGCCTATAATTATTTCGTACTCAAAATAAACCCTTCAGATTATATTTCATTTCGATGGTATTTTATTTATGGTTCTATTTTAGTTTCTATATTTGTTCTCATTGATCATAAGATTCTTACTATTTAGCGCCGACAAAGATTTGAAAAAACATCTCCATTTTTTATTGTTTTGCAATTGATAAAAAAAATATAACTTTGCAGCCCATAAATGTAATTTATAGCAATTAAAAGTTAAAGATTACAAATATTATAAAAAACATAAATTACTGTGATGAAAAAAGATATACATCCAAAAAATTATAGGCTTGTAGCTTTTAAAGATATGTCGAACGAACATACTTTTGTTACCCGTTCAACAGCGCCTTCAAGAGAAACTATCACGATTGATAGTGTTGAATACCCGCTGATTAAGCTTGAAATTTCAAATACTTCACACCCTTTTTACACAGGTAAGATGAAACTTGTTGATACTGCTGGTCGTGTAGACAAATTTATGAACAGGTATAAAGATCATTTCGACAAGAAAGGCAAGAAAAAAGAAAATTAATTTTCAGCATAGAACTTTTGAAAAACTCCGGATTTCGCCAGATTTCCCGGAGTTTTTATTTAACTTTACCCTCGAAAATTCGAATTCATGATAAATTATATTTTATTCGACGATAAACGGAAAGACTTGTTGCCGTTGACATTTTTGCGGCCTGTTCCGGAATTAAGAATAGGTATATTAACTATCAGGGAAAAGTGGGAGATATTTTTACACAAAAGCATTTCATGGCTGACGGAAGATTATTTAAGTGAAAAATTTCCAATAAAAATAAAAGATGATAACATATTTATCAATGGCAGCATTATTCCTGATAATGCACTTCTGAAATCTATCAACTCCCTTAAACAGGGAGAATACCTTGCTAAAGCAAACATATTGGTTGCTGCTCGAATTGATGCTAAAGCAGCAGGATTATTTTCTAATGATATTGGAAATGCGACAAATATTGTTCAGTTTCCAGGCGATATATTTAAAATTAATAATCCCTGGGATATTTTTCAATGGAATGGTTTGGCAATTGAATCGGATTTTGCTTTAATTACAAAAGGCCGCAAATCAATTAATCTGGGTAATAAAAATTTTTCTGTTGCAAAAGAAAGGATATTTTTAGAAGAAGGAGCGAAAGTAAATTACTCCAGCCTTAATGCTTCAGACGGGCCGATATACATAGGCAAAGACGCTGAAATTATGGAAGGCAGCTTAATAAGGGGGCCTTTTGCAATGTGTGGGCATTCTGTTGTAAAAATGGGGGCAAAAATTTATGGGCCTACTACAATCGGCCCAAATTCAAAGATTGGAGGTGAAATAAATAATTGTGTTATACAGGCAAATACAAATAAAGCGCATGACGGATTTTTAGGTAATTCAGTTATAGGAGAATGGTGCAATATTGGCGCCGATTCAAATAATTCAAACCTTAAAAATAATTATTCGGAGGTGAGGTTATGGAATTATGCTCAGGAAAAATTTATTTCCACTGGACTTCAGTTTTGCGGGCTTATTATGGGCGATCATTCGAAATGCGGAATTAACACAATGTTTAACACAGGCACGGTTGTGGGGATAAGCGTTAATATATTTGGCGCCGGATATTTGCGTAATTATGTTCCTTCATTTTCATGGGGAGGGCCACAGGGCATGTCTGTTTACCCATTAGATAAAGCTATTGAAACTGCCGGGAGGGTTTTGCAACGCCGTAACATTGAATTAAACGAAATTGATAAAAAAATTTTAGAACATATCTTCATAATGACAGATAAGGATCGTCATTTTTAAATATTTGTACCTAAGAGCTTTATTTAATGTAATAAACTTTTCCATCTTTAATTTTTTCTTGGCACAACCATTGTAATATTTCTTTTATATTAGCAATTTTTTAAGTTATTTATTTATTTATCTTATTATTAAATACAGTACATTCCTGCAATTTTAAAAAAAAGAGAAGCGACAATGTGTCAGAAGGATATGCCAAAACAATCTTAAAATAATTTATGAGCAGAGAAAAACAATACGAAATAAAAATTAATAATTTCATAAGCAACACTCCTTTAGATAATGAAATGGATTATATTCCAATTATCTCTGATGAGGATGAAGAAAGCCAGATAAATATTAAAATTCCGGAAGTATTGCCAATTCTACCTTTGAGAAATTCGGTTTTGTTTCCGGGGATTTTAATTCCAATTACAGTTGGAAGGCAAAAGTCGATGAAGCTGATACGTGAGGCGTATAACTCCAACCGCTTTATAGGTACTATTGCTCAAAAAGATGCAAATATTGAGGAACCGGCATTTGGCGATTTATATAAAGTTGGAACCGTTGCGCAGATTTTAAAAGTTCTTGAAATGCCCGATGGCAGTACTTCAGTTATTATACAGGGGAAGAAAAGGTTTGCAACACAAGAGCTTATTTCTGCAAAACCTTATTTTTCGGCCAGGATTACTGTTCTTCAATGATCAAAAACCAGAACGTGACGACAATGAGTTTGAAGCTATTATTGGTTCAATAAAAGATTTGTCATTGAGGGTAATTCAGTTATCAATAAATATACCTCCTGAAGCTTCATTTGCTGTTAAAAATATTGAAAGCACCGGCTTCTTAATAAATTTTATCAGTTCAAACAGCACACTTCCTACGGCTGATAAACAAAAGCTTTTAGAAATCGACGATTTGAAAAAGCGCGCTTTAAAATTAATGGAGCATTTGGGACAGGAAGTTCAAATGCTCGAGCTTAAAAGCGATATCCAGTCGAAAGTAAAATTTGAGCTCGACCAGCAGCAACGGGAGTATATGTTACATCAACAGATGAAAACCATCCAGGATGAATTGGGCGGTAATCCGGTTGATCAGGAAATAGAAGAGTTAAATATAAAAGCAAAAAAGAAAAAATGGAGCAAACAGGTAGCGGAAGCATTTAAGAAAGAAGTTGAAAAGCTTCAACGACAAAATCCTGCTGCCGCTGATTACTCCGTTCAGCTGAATTATTTGCAGCTTTTGCTTGATTTGCCGTGGAATGAATATACTAAAGACGATTTCGATTTGCACCGTGCGCAAAAAATACTCGACGAAGATCATTTTGGGCTTGAGAAAATTAAAGAACGAATAATTGAACACTTGGCAGTGCTTAAGCTTAAAGGTGATATGAAAGCGCCGATTATATGTTTGTATGGGCCTCCGGGCATTGGAAAAACATCGCTTGGAAAATCTATTGCAAGAGCGCTTAAGCGCAAATATGTGCGAGTGTCATTAGGTGGTTTGCACGATGAAGCCGAAATACGGGGGCACCGGAAAACATATATTGGCGCAATGCCGGGACGCATAATCCAGAGTTTAAAAAAGGTAAAATCATCAAACCCGGTGTTTGTGTTAGACGAAGTTGATAAAGTAGGGCAGGACTTCAGGGGCGATCCGTCTTCTGCTTTGCTTGAGGTTCTCGATCCTGAGCAAAACAGCACTTTCTATGACAATTATCTTGAGGTTGAATATGATCTCTCTAAAGTTTTATTTATTGCAACGGCAAATACCACAAACTCAATACATCCTGCATTGCTCGACAGGATGGAAATGATTGAGATGAGTGGTTATATTATTGAAGAAAAAATTGAAATTGCAAAACGACATCTAATAAAAAAACAATTGGCTGCACACGGGGTTAAGAAAGGCCAGCTTTTATTGAAAGATAGCACAATAGAATATATTGTCGAAAATTACACGCGCGAATCGGGCGTTCGTGAATTAGACCAACGGCTTGCCAAAGTAATCCGAAATATTGCGAAAAAAATAGCGCTCGATGAAAGTTATTCAAAAGAAATTACAATTGATAATATAACCAGTATTTTGGGCATTCCCATTTATCTTAAGGATAAGTACGAAGGCAACGAGTTTGCCGGGGTGGTTACAGGTTTGGCATGGACTGCAGCCGGAGGTGAAATATTATATATCGAAACCAGCTTAAGTCGCGGGAAAGACAGAAAACTGACAATAACAGGAAATCTCGGGGATGTCATGAAGGAATCGGCCGTGATAGCTTTGGAATATATTAAAGCGAATAGCAATCTTCTTAATATAAATTCTGAAATATTTGAAAACTGGAACGTTCATATTCATGTTCCTGAAGGAGCAATTCCCAAAGATGGCCCTTCGGCTGGAATTGCTATGGCAACTTCCTTAGCTTCCGCTCTTACACAAAGGAAAGTTAAAAAAAATCTTGCCATGACTGGTGAAATTACTTTAAGGGGCAAAGTACTCCCTGTTGGCGGGATAAAAGAAAAAATTCTGGCTGCTAAACGCGCCGGGATAACCGATATTATTATTTCAGTAGAAAATAAAAAAAATATTGAAGAGATAAATGATATTTACCTTAAAGGGCTTACATTTCATTTTGTCCGCGAAATAATTGAAGTGTTTGGATTGGCTTTAATGGAAGAAAAAGTTGCTAATGCAAAAGAATTGAATTGAAAGAATAAAAGGCTGCAAAAGCTCATCATGCAGCCTTTTCAAAAATATTATAATCTTTTTATTGAAGTTGAAAAATAATCGGGATAACAAACATTTGTTTTACCGACCTGCCACCTTGTCTTCCCGGAATCCAGGGAGGAGAGCTTAAAATACAACGGACAGCTTCCTTGTCAAGTTCAGGATGTACGCCGCGAAGGACTTTCGCGTCTACTACTTTTCCACTGTGGTTAACACAAAACTGAACGATAACTTTTCCAGCTATACCTGCTTCGGAAGCAGCAGTAGGATAAACCATATTTTGCTGTACCCAAAGACGAAAAGTCCCAACATCGCCACCCTGAAATGAGGCCGGTTCTTCAACTATAGTAAAAACAGGTTCTTCTTCCTGAACTACTTCGTCCTTTTTTTCTTCTACTTTTATTTCTTCAGGAGGGGCTTCGTTAACCGCATCGCTTACATCGGTAACAATATTTGCTGTTGCATCTTCATCTTTAACAGTATCAACAACAACAGGTGCTTTGAATTTTGCCTGCTGTTCAACTTCTGGCGGCGGAGGTGGTGGTGGCGGTGGAGCAGCTTCTTCCTTAACATTTTCCATTTCAGCTGAAACGGTTTTCTCAAGATGTTTTGCCAATTTATTTTTGTTATAATAAGCTTCGAGAAGCGGCGCTACCAATGCTGAACCTACCGCAGAAAAAGCAATTAAGAATGAAATAATAGCGAATTTTTTATATTGTTTTCTTAAATAAAATGCGCCATATTCTTTATTACGATGCTTAAAAACAATTTCGTTGAAGCTTTCGTAACCGTTTTGTTCATCAATTTCTGTATTTATCTTTGCCATACAATTTAAGCATTGAATTTATTTATAAGCATTATTGGATATTACTGTCTTTTTTCTTCTTGGCTATTAATTTTTTCTCAAAAGGCGTAATATCTACAATTGCGTAACGCGGAATGTTTGTAATTGACATTTCATCAATAATATCGACTAAATTTTTATATTTTGCCTTATCGGTAGCTTTAATAAGCACAACTTTAGGCCCAGATTTGTCTGTCTTTTTTAAAGTTTTAATCCTTTGTTCAACTGTGTCCATCGAAAGTGTAAGTTTTCCTTTTAAGACAGAATTATTGAATTCATCAATTTTTTTGAACAATTCCTTGTTACGGTTTAAAAGTATTTTTCGAATACCATCCTTGCTATAGTCGGTAATATAAAGTGTAGGCAGCGGAGGCTTGGTAGGATCGGCCAAACCATTATACCAGAAAATCCGATCGTTTTCATCTAATATAATGTTAAGAGGGCTTGAAACTTTCGGGCCTTCTTTATCAGATTTTTCCGGAAGCGAAATTTCCATAACCTTAGGCTTACTAAAAGCTGTAGTAAGCATGAAAAAGGTAAGCAGCAAACATGCCAGGTCCACCATGGGGGTCATATCTATATGAGTGGACTGTTTTTTTGCCCTTCTTTTACCTTTTTTCTTTCCGCCTTTATCTTCTTGAATTATTTCGGCCATTTTATTTAATATTATAATCAGCTAATTTAACTTCAATTTTTTCTAAATTCGTAGTCAGGTTGAACTTATTAATTTTCTTGTCCTGAAGGATATTGAGAACCCTTTTTACGGTTTTATAATCTGCAACATTATCGCCTTTAATGGCAGCTTCGGCTTTTGGATTTGCCAAACGGGCAAAATGTACCCAAATTGAAAGCTGGTTATCAGAAGAATCAATAGGCATTCCTGTTTGCATTTCATCGCGGGTTTTTTGATCCGGCGCATCAATCCATGCAGCCATTTTATTTATAGGTAATCCAAAGGAATTTAATTTCACGAATTTATTTAATTGTTCGGGCGTAAATTTAATTTTGTATTGTTTGCCCACATTATCAAGTACTTCTTTACGTACGAGAAATGCCGTGTCCATGCCATTATCCACATTAAAATAAACTTTGTTATCCTTTGAAATAATAACCGTGATTACGTTTTTCTCAGGCGTTATTTTTTCAGAAACCGAGTAAGGTGTGTCTATCTGGACAGCTTCCTGGGGCCGGAATGTTGTTGTTAACATAAAAAAAGTTAACAAAAGGAAAAACAAATCAACCATCGGAGTCATGTCAATTCTCGGAGCCCTTGTCGGTAATTTAATTTTTGCCATATATGTGAAGTTTTACATATAACAATTGATGAATAAAATTTGCAATGACCTCAGATTATTTCTTAAGGGTAGAAGCAAATGTTTGAACCAAACTAAAGTTGGCCTCATCAATTTTAAATGTCATTGAGTCGATTTTCGATGAAAAATAGTTATAAAAAATGATAGCTAAGGTTGAACCTGAAATACCGAAAGCTGTATTAACCAAGGCTTCAGAAATACCTGTTGCAAGAGCCAATGCATCGGGGGCCCCGGCATGAGCAAGAGCGGCGAATGCGCGAATCATACCAAGCACTGTACCAATTAAACCAAGCAACACTGCAATAGAAGCAATAGTTGAAAGGATTACAAGGTTCTTAGAAAGCATTGGCAATTCAAGAGCGGTAGCTTCTTCCAGGTCCTTTTGCAGCGCCAAAACTTTTTGATCGTTAGGCAGGGATGAATCACTTTGTAAATCGCGATAACGATGCAATCCGGCTTTAATAACATTTGCCAAAGAGCCTTTCTGTTTATCGCATGCTTCCCTAGCTTCTTCAATTTTATTTTCGTTTAGCAATTTTTGAATATCTTTTAAGAATGAACTTATACGCCCGCGGCCACTAGCCTTAGAAAGCGAAATTAATCTTTCAATAGAAAATGTAAAAAGTATAAGTAATACTGCCATTAAAATGGGTACAATAAAACCGCCTTTATAAACAATGCCTAAATAGTTTCCTGCAATGGGCTGTCCCTTTGGGTTTCCGCCTTCGAAGTTTACAGGATTGCCCATTACATATTTGTATATGACAATTCCAAGTGCAATACATATCAGTATAACTAAAACATTAAATACCGAATTAAGAATTTCCTTTAACGCTTTCATATAATTTAGTTTTTTTATTAATAAATTTCATTTAATTTTTAAGTGCACAAATAAAACATATTCTTTTATATTTTCCAAGTAATGAAACATATTTTAAAACTTATTTCAATACAACTTTCATACCAAAAATAATGTCATGTTTATGGATGTAATTCATTGTATAATACTTGCTTCATATTAAATTTTAACAATTACGAAATAAATTTAACTTATCAATTTATTTATTTATTCTCCGAGCTGTCGCTTAACTTCAAGAATGTCTATAGTTTTTGTTAAATTTTCAATTGCGCTTTTTGCCGCCTTATTATTCGGGTCGAGCTTCGTTACTTTTATATAGTAGTTACGTGCGGTAACATATTCTTTTCGTTTTGTATAAATTACACCTAAAGATGAATAACCTTTAATTTGCCAGTTAGTATTCTTTGGATCGAGGTTAATAATTTTCCGGTAATAGTTTTCCGATGTATTATAATCGGGTTTTGTAAACAGGTAATATGAGCCCATATAAGAATATGCTTCGTAAAGTTCCTTGGCGTATTTAACCGTATCGGCCAATCCTTTTTGGATTACCGTATCGTATTTTGGTTTAGCCAGGCCTTCTTTGGTATCAGGGTCCATTGCGACATAAACATAGGCTGTCCAAATATATGGCTGCATCTCGTCAGGATTGGTACTTATTACTTTTTTAAAAGTTTCATCTGCTTTATCATACTGGCCGATTTGGTAATACGATTTTCCTAAAAGCATATAATTGTTTTTATCAGGATTGCCGTATTGAATTATTTTTTTAGACATGCTAATTGACAGATCGTATTTTTTATTGAAATAGGCATTTAAAGCTATATCGGAAATTAAATCCTGATCGGTTGTATCCATTTTATAAGCCATAATTAGTTTGTCGAAAGCTTTATCTACCAATGAAGTGTCTTTCAGTTTAAGAAGCGTGCGGCCATAATAAGCATAATCTTTTGCTATAATTTTGTCCGGTGTAGAATTTTTTAAAAATGTTTCGATATACTGCAATGATTTCGGATAATCGGGAGGCCTCTTTTCATAACACGAGTAAGCTGCAATACGGTACAAGTAGTTTCGGGATTTGTCATAGTTGAGAATTTCTTCAACCAATGTTTGGGCTTCGTTATATCTCTTTGCCCTGAAAAGTGAAATAAGATATTGAATTTTAGCGGGTATATTATTTCCTGATAAGGCAAGAAATATTCTATAATTTAAAATGGAGAAATTGTCTTTTGCTGCAAGGCTGTACATTTCGCCTAAACCTTTATACAATGGCGCATAAGTTGAATCGATAGCTTTTGCCTTTTCAAAATTGTTCCTTGCTTCTTCAAGGTTCCGGGAATGCATATAAAGATAACCGATCTTTACCAGCGGTATATAAAGTTTCGGATTTATATATACTGCCTTGTTGTAATTTATAACTGCTGAAGAGGCTTCATTTTTGCTATTATAAACATCGCCCAATGCTACATAAACATCGGTATTTTTTGGCGCAACTTCTTTTGCGCTTTCAAGGTAGTCAACAGCTTTTTGATAACGCGGTTCTTTTGCATATAACTGGGCAAGTGCAAGGTTAATTAATGTAACAATATTTTTTTCGTCGTATTTCTTTTTCTTTTTTGGAAGCATAAGTTCTGCCTTTTTAAAATATTTATCGGCAGCCGTTGTATCGTTTTTTTCCAATAGAATTGCTGAACCTAACCCAATATAATTAAGTGCATTTAAACTATCTGCACTGATGCCTTTGTTAAAAATATTATTTGCGTTTTTTATGATTTCATTGAGAGTATTGGAATACGGATCAGCAATATAAGATTTTAAAATATTCTCGCCATAATAAAAATATGCATCGCTGTTTGAAGGGGTTTGCCTTAGAACTTCTTTAAAAGCAGAATCGGCATCTTCATACCGTTCGCTTTTGGACAAATTAAGCGCAGAATTTAAATCCTGGGAAAGAAGCTTTGTATTTAAAAACAGACAAATTAATGTCGTGCTTAAAGCTAAAATAACCTGATCTCTATATATTTTCATGGTTCGTAATAATTATTTTTGTTACTTATTTAATTTTATTAAAGTTATATCTATTTTTTATAATATTTTGAATGTCTGGCTGATTAAAATATTAGCTAAATATTTTTTTTCGTTTGAATTATTCTAACCGGCATAGTTGCAGGCACCATGCCCATTTTTAAGATAATGCGCTGGCCGCTTTCTCCTGCAATAAATGCTATAAGGCCAGAACCGAGCCCTGTAAATGTTTCGCGACTAATTGTATAAACTTCGCGGATAAACGGATATGATTTATCTGCAATATACGCTTGGTAGGGCCTGTAAAAATCATCCCCTTCGGAATCGAATTCAGAAGTTACGGCAACTACTTTTATTTTTTTAAGAAAGCCCCGCGTTAAGCTGTCATTTTTATCGCTTATCCAGTTTACACTAACAATACCCAATGCATTCATATGGTTCTCAACATAATTTATTACTTCGTCATTTTTATTTGCAGTATAGCAGTATTTAGGAAAACTGTTTAGTTTAAATTTTTCTTTTAATATTTAACGTTGGCCGATTTATTGTTGTCGAAAACAACTTTTATATTTCCAATATTGTTATTGGAAGTATTTACTTGTCCCCAGCTTTCTATTTTTCCTTCAAATATTTTTTTAATTGTATTGTAACGCATCAACGAGTCGTTATTTTTTTTATTAATTATAAATGCAAGGGCATCATAAGCAATTGTCGTAGTGCGCGGATATATCTGCTTGTTTTTAAGATAACTGATTTCATCGTCAGTTAGTTTGCGGCTTGTAATCATAAGCCTGACTGAATCATTTATAAAGTCATTTAAAATATCGAGTTCCGGCTTGTAAAATGGAGTTACAAACGCATGTTCGTAAATTGACTGGAAGGCATATAATTCAGCATCGGAAAGGAGAGTGAATGATTCATCCACACCAATTCTTATCTTTCCCCGTGTTGGGGTTTCTTCATTTAGGCCTGCATTGGGATTATAATTACATGAATACATGATTATAATAAAAACTAAGCTGAAAAACTGATAAAAATGCTTAATCAATTTCATTTTCATAGTTATTATCCTTAAGTTTTATATATATATTAACCAAACGAAACGCTCCATAAGAAATTATCAAAAACCCCAGAATAAACCTGTAATTTTCAGGTATATATTCAAAATATTTTGAAAAAATTAATAAAATTCCTGAAAGCAGGATTGCTATTACAATAATAAGACCAAAAATTTGATATATACTTAGAGATCTTTTATCAAAAATCATAACAATAATAATTATCTCGTAATTAATATCTTAAAAAATCGTTCAAAGATATATAAATTTTTTTTTTTTGTTCAAGTGAGAAAGGAAACATTTTTTATCAGATAATATCTCAATTTAAATAGAATAATAAAAGTTACGAAAGTTATAGATTTGATTTTTATTAGATATTTTAAAATGAAACATTAAAAGAATTTCCATGCTATTTCTTCAATATCGTCAAAAGGCAATTTTAATGAGTGTTTTAGGGCTTCACAAACATCGTTATATTCGTGGCGTTTTCCAGTGATTGATTCTCCTGTTTTATTGAAACCGCTTATTTCTGCTTCTATTATTAAGCTTTTTTCAACTTTAAGTTTTATTTCAGTTAATTTTTTTTGAATGGTTGTTTTATTATAAAATGTGTAATTCGGAGAATAACCGAAATTCCATTCCCAGGTTGAATACTTCTGTTCAATTAGTTTTTCAATATTGTTAATATCGTTATTTGAAAAATGATAATCAGTTGAAACGTTTTTTTGTCTGAAATATTGAAGGAAACGTATTTGCAATTCGGCTAAGTCAATCGGTTTGTTTGTAAATCGATTAATGTTTGCTACTTCGCTTTGTACAGATTTTACTGCATTATCAATATATTTGCCGGGTTCAATATTTAAAGCGCCATGTAAGTTTTTTAAATTAGCGGATACCAACATTGTTCCATGATGCAACACTTTGTTTTTAAATACATGTTCAGCATTGCCTGAAACTTTCAAACCATTTGCCGATAAGCTGTTCTTATTATAAAGCTGAATATGTATTCCATATTGCTGAATTACTTCAATGACAGGTTTCGTAAACTTATTAAAGTTTACCATACTTCCATCTGAAGCATTTTCTATAAAGGAAAAATTAAGATTGCCCTTATCGTGGTACACAGCTCCGCCACCTGAAATACGACGGATAACTTTTATATTATTTTTTTTAATAAACCTGTAATTGATTTCAGCAAGCGTGTTCTGATGTTTCCCAATAATAACGGAGGGTTCATTAATATAAAGCATTAAAATATTTTCGTGAAAGTTTTTAAAAAGATATTCTTCTGCGGCAATGTTGAACAACGGGTCGGTTATATCGCTTAATATTAATAACATTTTTGAAACAGTTTAGAAGAAAAAAAACATCAGGACGTTTGAGAAGAAATAACTTGTTTCTTTTTTAATAATTTATCAACAAAGTTGAAAATCAATAATCCTAAGACAATTCCTAATAATGCGCCGCATAAAACATCACCCGGATAGTGCACTCCTAAATAAATCCGGCTGTATGAAACCAAACCGGCCCAGATAAAAATGCCCCAATTATAAAAAACATTGCGAAATAACAAAGTTGTGTAAATCGCCAGGGCAAAACAATTAGCTGCATGCGATGAAACGAAACCAAATTTACCTCCCCGATAACCGTTTATTATATGCACAAATGCTGATATTGACGGTTCATGAGTTGGCCGTAAGCGTTGTACCATATTTTTAATAATTTCTGAAGATATCTGGTCGGATAGAAAAATTAATAAAATTGTGCCGGCCAATATTATCCAGCTAAGCTTTCGGTATTTATAAATTATAAATGCCAATAGCGCTATGTACAATGGCATCCATAAATATTTTCCGCTGAATTGCCACATTACCAAATCCATTAAATGGCAATTGTGCCCGTTAATGAAAAGGAATAAATTTGTATCAATGGTCTTTAAAAATTCAAGCATGGCTTTAAACAATTTAAGAATTCAATGTCATCCAGATTAAATTCTTTAATTCTTCAATTCCAGATTTGGTTATTGATGAAATAAAAACAAATGGAATATCCGGAAGTTGTTTTTTTATTTTGTTAATTAATGGTTTGTCAGCTAAGTCGCATTTTGTAATTGCAAGTATTCTTTTTTTATCAAGTAATTCGGGGCTGTAATTTTTCAGTTCATTTAAAAGAATTCCATATTCTTTCTGAATGTCATCAACAACAACAGGAATCATAAATAAAAGAATGGAATTGCGTTCTATATGCCGCAGGAAACGCAAACCCAATCCACGACCTTCACTTGCCCCTTCAATAATACCAGGTATATCGGCCATCACAAATGATTTATTTTCATGAAAGCTAACCATGCCCAAGTTTGGTGTAAGGGTAGTAAACGGATAATCGGCAATTTTTGGTTTGGCGGCAGAAATAACTGATAAAAGTGTTGATTTGCCTGAGTTTGGAAAACCCACAAGACCAACATCGGCAAGTATCTTGAGTTCCAAACTAAACCATCCTTCAATTCCGGGTTCACCTGGCTGGGCGAAACGAGGGGTTTGCATGGTGGCCGATTTAAAGTGGGTGTTACCTAATCCGCCGCGTCCGCCTTTTACAATAGTTTTCTCCTGTCCGTCTTCTGTAATCTCGAAAAGAATTTCATCTGTATCAGCGCTTTTTGCAATTGTCCCAAGAGGCACTTCAACAACAACATCTTTGCCATCGGCGCCGGTTCTTTGGCTTTTGCTGCCATAATGGCCATTTTCAGCATAAATATGTTTTTTGAATTTTAGATGCAATAAAGTCCAAAGTTGCTTATTGCCTTTTAAAATTACGTGGCCTCCGCGCCCTCCATCTCCTCCGTCAGGGCCGCCCTTAGGAATATATTTCTCACGCCGCAAATGTCTGCTTCCTGCGCCACCCTTGCCTGAACGGACATAGACTTTAATATAATCGATAAAGTTTTCGTTCATAATGATGCCTGATTCCTATGGGGAATAAATATTAATTGTGCAATTTTATATTTACAAAAATCTTAAAGTTATTAGAAGTTAAAATCAATAATTTGAAAATTACTTCAAACTACCTTGAGACTATGAAAATTTATGAATTAATTTTTTCAATGGTTTTGCATAGCCGGTCGAAAATTTCGTCGATGCTGCCCATACCTTTTACCGGACGAAACTTTCCCTGCGCTTCATAAAATTTAATGACCGGCGCAGTTTTATTATTATATTCTTTAATCCGGTTTTCAATTATATCAGCGCTTTGGTCATCACTTCTTCCCGAGGTTTTTCCCCTGTTCAACAAGCGATTTATTAGTTCCTGGTGTTCAACTTCGAGGGCTAACATGCAGGTTATGGAAAGTTCTCTATTTTCGAGCATATTATCAAGAGCATTAGCCTGCGCCGGGGTTCTTGGAAATCCGTCGAAAATAAAACCTTTTGCATTTTTGCTTACATCAAGCTTCGATGCAATCATATTTATAACCACTTCGTCTGGCACTAAAGCCCCATTATCCATAAAGCTTTTTGCTTCCAAACCGAGTTTGGTGTTATTTGCAATTTCAGCTCTTAGAATATCGCCGGTTGAAAGATGCTGCAAATGATATTTTTCAATAAGCTTATCGCTTTGAGTCCCTTTACCTGCTCCTGGAGGGCCGAATAATACAATATTTAGCATAACAATTTAAGTTTTTTGATTTTTAATAAATTATTTTATTGAATTTTAAATTAAAGTTATTTTTCAATTTTCATTCTCTGTTAGTTTATACAAATCCTTATAATTTCTGCCCAAACCGTTATAGTCTAAACCATAGCCCACAACGAACCGGTTTTCAATTGCCATTCCGAGATAATCGATTTTTATATTTTTTTCAGAAGCTCCGGGTTTGAAAAACATAGCAGACCAGCAACATTGTCTTCCCACTTCGGTGTGGAACGGGTAACGGGACATAGGCGGCACGGGCCGGAGCTGGCTCAATGGGACTGGTTGCTATTTCGGTTACCCCCTGCGCTGGACTTGCTACAAGTATGTCAGTGTCAAGCACCGTTTGCATCAAGGTCCTGGCTGGCGTGGTGTGTTCGGCTTGCACGGACTCCAAGAGTCGCGTCAATTCAGTAACCGCCTCGGCAAAGGTGCCCCAACGTGAGCCGGCATCCTTCTGCATGCAGCGATCGAACCAGGCATCAAAGCCTTGCGGCAGTCGCCAAGCTCGCTCACCGGCGCGTGTGGATGGCGGTTGCAGGGAGTGTAGCGCGACACGCAAGAACAGATCTGCAGAAACTTCCGCGTTCCAGTATTGGGCCGCAGTGAGCCCAGTCAGCATCTCGTACGCAAGCAACCCCAAGCTCCAGATGTCGGTACCGACAGAGACGCCGGTTGCAATGTGAATCCCCTCTTTCTCAGCCAACTGACGCAAGCCCGCCCCCATCTGCTCGGGCGCCAAATACATAGGCGTGCCCATCTGAGTCGCGGTATGTTGTGCGCCCTCACCGAGCACTTTCGCAATCCCAAATTCATCACCTTAAGCGTCGGCGGAACGCTACTACTGCTCGCAAGAAATAGGTTTGATGTCTTCAAGTCGCGGTGAACCACGCCTCGCTCATGGGCTTGCGTGAATGCGTCGGCCAACTGCCGGAAAAGCCCAACTGCCTGTGGGTACGTAAACGGACCTTGCCTAATCAGCCACTGCTCAACAGTCTCGCCCTCCAACAGCTCCATCGCCAGGAACGGTGAACCTCGCGCCGCATCATAGT
This sequence comes from uncultured Bacteroidota bacterium, assembly GCA_963808135.1. Lineage (GTDB taxonomy): Bacteria > Bacteroidota > Bacteroidia > Bacteroidales > DTGW01 > CAWEFA01. The sequence continues at coordinate 872 of CAWEFA010000039.1, read as the reverse complement.
CGGCATCGAGCACCTCAACGATGTGCGGGTTCCGGCCAATCGCGCTACCCACCCTCGCTTCTTTGAGAAAGAGCGCAGTAACTCAGTGCGACGCGCCAGATGCGAATGGATCATCTTCAACGCGCAGCGACGTCCCGTAACTGGTCTGGCTTCGTACACCATCGCCATGCCGCCACTGCCAACACCCTAATGATGCGATAACGATTCGCAATGACGTCGTTTACACCAATGGATTTCGGTTCGGTCAAGTTCCTCGCTCCCTGGCTCGGTCACACAAACCGCGAACCCCTGTGACGAGGTTTGCGTGGTTGATGGACGTGTTGCGGCAGGACGCCTCCTTGCCTCGACTGCGCGCGGACATCCGGCGAATTGAGCCATTAGCGACCGGGGCGGCGAAACCATCTTTCTTGCAATTCTCCAGCACCCGCGAGCGAAGAGTCAGAACCCCAGACACATCCACCTTCTTGGGGCTCCGATTCATCTCTATCGCACGACGCTGGCCGCTAGTCCCAACGCCGCCGCAAATAGAGCTCGTTTTCTTATATTCATATGTTTCGAACCTTTGTACGTGATGTCATTAGACATTGTTCGTCGCTGAACAATGGCATTGGTTTTTGTAAGTTCAGCAATCAGTCTCGCTTCAGATCTCTATGCGAGTCAGCCATCGCAACGCCAGCCAGGCACGTCGAAGAGAGGCGCAGCAATGGCAGTGTCGCACATCCTCGACCCGAGTTTCTACGCCAATTTCACAATCCTATCAGCCGGGCAGTTGCGCTCCTAACCAAGTCAAATCGGCGGTAGCTCGGGTTCGAGTGCCATTCCGAATGCGACGCGCACATCATGGCACCCGCCCAGGTCAACAAGCAGCTAGT
>CAWEFA010000038.1:0-45415 GCA_963808135.1 uncultured Bacteroidota bacterium | reverse complement strand
TCGGGACCATTTTCTATGTTATGAACAACGTGCGTGTCCCAAACTTTTTCAAATAATGTTTTTGGATTCGGATTCATTTTTCATCAATTTAATTTATTTTTTTACGATTTTCTATATCAGTAAAGCCTTACAAAGCTTACCCAATATTATTAACAGCTAATGGCTATTTATTCCTGTTAACTTTCAGGCAATTTGATATGGCATCAACGTATGCTTCAACAGAAGCGGTTACAATATCTGTGTTAGCGCCAAATCCATAGAAAATTTCCCCCTTATATTCAATTTGAATATGGACTTTTCCAACATCGTCGCTTCCACGGGTAATTGCCTGGATTAAGAATTCCTCAAGTTTAACCTTGGTTTTTACTATTCTATTTACCGCGGTAAAAGCTGCATCAACCGGGCCATCGCCTGATGATGTTTCAGTATGGCCTTCCCCATCAATTATAAGACGTACCGAGGCCATAGGAATTGCCGATATACCACAAACTACCTGCAAATAGTCCAATTTTATTTTCTTTTCGCGGCTGCGGTCGTCCCCAAGCAGTATCAGCAAATCATCGTCGTTTATATCTTTCTTTTTATCGGCCATTGCCAAAAACTGTTCATAAACCTTTTCAAGTTTTGCCCCTTCTATTTTAACACCTAAACGGTCCATTCTATGTTTCAGGGCAGCCCTGCCACTGCGCGCGGTAAGTTTTATAGCCGATTCGCTTAATCCAACTTCTTTCGGATCGATTATTTCATAATTTTCGCGGTTTTTTAATACACCGTCCTGGTGAATGCCTGAAGAATGGGCAAATGCATTACGCCCGACAATAGCTTTGTTTGCCTGCACAGGCATGCGCATTAAAGCAGATACCAATCGGCTTGTAGAAATAAGTTTTTTAGTGTTAACACCTGTATTCAGCTTAATATCTTTCCTGCATTTTAAAATCATGACTACTTCTTCAAGCGAAGTATTTCCTGCCCTCTCTCCTAATCCGTTTATAGTAACTTCTGCCTGGCGCGCCCCATTCATAATGCCTGCAATAGTATTTGCCGTAGCCATCCCCAAATCGTTGTGGCAATGGGTGGAAATAATTGCTTTATGAATATTTTTTACATTTTCTTTTAAGAATTTTATTTTCCGGCCATACTCTTCAGGGATGCAGTAACCCGTAGTATCGGGAATATTTACAACGGTAGCGCCTGCTGCAATTACGGCTTCTATTACACGAGCCAAATACTCGTTTTCTGTCCTGCCGGCATCTTCAGCGTAAAACTCCACGTCTTCGACAAATTTTTTGGCATATTTTACAGCATCGGCAGCCCTTACAATTATTTCGTTCTGGTTCGATTTCAATTTATAATTTATATGATAAAATGAAGTGCCTATGCCGGTATGTATCCTGGGCTTTTTTGCAAATTTAAGCGCATCGGCAGCTACTTCAATATCTTTTTTTACAGCACGTGTTAAACCGCATATAATAGGTTCTGTAACTGCTTTAGATATTTCCACAACCGAGTTGAAATCGCCCGGGCTCGAAATTGGAAACCCTGCTTCAATTATATCAACGCCCAGAACCTGCAATGCCTTTGCAACTTCTATTTTTTCAATAGTGTTCAACTGGCATCCCGGAACTTGCTCGCCATCGCGTAGCGTTGTATCGAATACATATACTTTATTATCTGACATAATTTTATTTATTAAAATATTAAAATTCTTATTTTTATCTTCATGGTTGATTTAACAAAATTATCTTGTGCCTTTTTGTGTTATTTGATAATTGGCATTTTACAGGTCATCTTCTCCATAAAGGGAAGCATATATTTTGAAGTGTAATATTGTTCTTTCATAAAACTGATTTTATTAATAATGTTTGTTCATGTTTACAATTATGGTAAAAAACTAAAACATTAAAGGGTGTCTGAAAACTTTCCTACACCCTTTTTTTTTGAATTATTTTTTTTGGAAAGTCAATTCATATCTTTTCTGATTAGGTCGAAAATTAGACCTAATATAATATCACCGAGATAAATATGATTGACTTTCACCATTTTTCAAATATTTAATGGTACAAAGTTAACTATTGATTTTGAATAAAAAAAATATTTTTGAAAAAATTGTAAAAATATTAAATGTTAAATATACTTTACAATATTATAATTTAAAATATTTTAGATTAATATTTTTTTATCCTATTTTTGACAATATATGAAAAACACTGTAAAAATAGAGCGAAAATTAAAACATTTAACCCAGGAAGAATTGGCCAATTCAGTTAATGTAAGCCGCCAAACAATCAATTCAATCGAGTTGAACAGGTATATCCCGTCAACAATCTTATCTTTAAAAATTGCAAAAGTTTTGAATAAAAAAATCGAAGAACTTTTTTTTCTCGAGGAATATGATTGATGTTAGGGATAATAAGCGATATAACTTTGGTTTTTTAGGTAATTGTTATTATAAATAAAAAAACATCTAATAAACCAATTAACCCTTTTCAAAAATCTCTTTTTAGAGAATATAATTTATTTTTGTCATATATTTTCACTTTCAAAATAATGTTTTTCAGTATGGTTAGTTTAAAATCATTGTTTTACAAATACATTCCTGAGTTTATTATAAAATATTTGAAAAAAATACATTACTATAAAAAGCTGAAGAAAATTAACGAGTTCGCTGAAGAAGATTTAATGATGCTGAAGGATTTTATAAAAGAAGGGGACCAGGTAATTGACATTGGGGCAAATTTTGGCGCTTATACAAAAATAATGTCGCAAAAAGTTGGCAGCAATGGTAAAGTATATAGTTTCGAACCGATTCCTGATACTTATAATTACCTTAAATATAATATCAAGAAATTAAAATTAAATAATGTTATTGCTTTTAATTTAGCAATATCGGACAATATGGGCAAAGTAAAAATGGAAGTGCCTAAATTTGCAGGCGCCGGGGATAATTTTTATGAAGCGCGGATTGTTGAAAAAGAAAATACAAATTTTAAAACTTTTGAAGTAAATACAGATACCCTTGATAATTTATACAAGTCATACGGATTGAATCCTTCATTTATTAAATGCGATGTGGAAGGGCACGAGTGGTTTGTTTTCAAAGAAGGCAAATTGCTTTTATCCAATTGTAAACCGGTATTATTAATTGAAATAAACCAGGACATAAAAATGCCTGACGCTAACACCTCTGAATTATTGGATTTATTAAAATCATTGGGGTATAATATATACATCAATATTCATAACCATTTAAAAAAAATGAATGAAGAAGAAAGGGTTAATTATTGGTTTCTAACAGAAGAACATCTGTCAAGAACAAATAAAAATAATGCGGAAAATTGAATCAGAATTTTACCAAATAAGATTGTTTTTAAATGAAAATTGCGGTTAATACAAGGCTTTTAATTTCAGATAAGATGAGTGGTATTGGCTGGTTTACCTATCATACTTTAAAAAGAATTGTAAAATGGAACCCGCAACATCAATTTATATTTTTGTTTGATAGAAAGTTTGAAGAGAAATTTATATTCAGTTCAAACATCATACCCGAAGTAATTTTCCCGCCAACCCGACATCCGGTATTGTGGTATTTATGGTTTGAACATTCTATTGTCAATACAATTAAAAAACATCAACCGGATATATTTTATTCACCGGACGGTCATATATCTCTAAAACTAAAAAATATACCTTCATTGCCGGTTATACATGATATTAACTATCATTATTACCCGGATGCCGTTCCATATTTAGTTGGCAAATACTATCGCTATTATTTTCCCAGATTTGCCAGGCATGCAAAACGTATTCTCACAGTTTCAGAGTATTCAAAAAAAGATATTTCCGAAACATATCATATCCCGCTGACAAAAATTGACGTAGCATATAATGGCGCAAACGAGTTTTATTCACCTGTTAATGATGAAGAAAAAGCTAAAACTAAAAAAGAATATACTGATTCCTGTGATTATTTTGTTTACATAGGGGTGATTGTGCCCCGAAAAAATATTACACGAATGTTGAAAGCATTCGAAGAATTTAAAAAATCATCGGGCAGCAAAACAAAATTATTGATAGTTGGTGATAAATTATTTTTAACCTCAGATATTGAGAAAGCCTATAAACAATCATTATATACGAACGATATTATTTTTACCGGCCGGTTAAAACCTGAGAAATTAAAATATGTACTGGGAGCGGCATTGGCCCTCGTGCTTATTTCTTATTTTGAAGGTTTCGGCATTCCTATTGTTGAAGCAATGCAGGCCGATGTTCCGGTTATTACTTCGAATGTTACATCAATGCCTGAAATTGCAGGCGAAGCAGCTTTATTTGCCGATCCTTATTCCATTGATTCCATTAAAGAAGCAATGATGAAGATGGATAGGGATGTGCTGTTGCGCCAAAAACTTATTGCAAATGGCCGGATAAGAAGACAGCAATTTACCTGGGACAAAAGTGCGGAAAGTGTTTGGAATAGCATTGAAAAAACTATTTCGGGTTAGCCAATTCCCTTAAATAACGTGAGTTCGATATATAGACCACAATCCATAAATAATTGATTATTACCCCCTCTGTGTCTCCCCTAAAATAGGGGAGAATCCCCTCCTTTTCAAGGTATGGCTATGCACACAAGTTGTAATATGTTGGGGGTTAGGTTAATAAGTTCGAAATACTGTTAATAAATATATTGTGTAATATTTTGATAATTAATAAATAAAAAAGAGATTGGCGGAAAAAAGCCATGAAAGAAAATTATATCCAATTAGAACTTGACTTTACCAGTACCTTTAGCGATAAGAGACTGGAAAAAAGGGGCTACAGATGATAGATAAAATGGTGGAAAAGAACACAAGCATATTAAACAGGCTTTCCGAGCGACGATCGGAGATGGTTGCATTTTCGAGGTTGATGAACAACCCGAAATTACAGGCAGATGGTTTGATTGAAAAGATTCTTATTTCCCCTGATGTTGTAGAAGGAAGGGAAGTCATAGTAGTTCAGGATACAACGGAGTTTAATTATCAAGACCATATCCATTATCTGAATTTACAAGACGGGGAATTAGGTCCAACAGGGAATAATATGGATATGGGTTTTTTCTTGCATCCGGGGCTTGTTATAGACCAATCAACAAAGGTTGGTTTAGGTTTTAGCTATATCAAGATATGGAATAGGGACATACACAAAATGAGTAAGGAAGAACGTGAATATAAAAAGCAGCCTATAGAATCTAAAGAGTCATACCGATGGATTGAATGTGCTGAAAAAAGCAAAGAACCATTGAGGACAGCAAAACATATTACAATTATAGCAGACAGGGAGAGTAACATATATGAAGAATTTGTGAGGGTGCCAGACTACAAGACAGACCTAATAATACGATCAAAAGAAAACCGGATTATCCATGGGGAAAGCCTGAAGTTGTATGAAAAGCTTGGGCAAAGCGAAGTATTGGGGAAAGTCAAGGTGAAATTAAAAAAAGACAGCAGGAAGGAACGCGAAAAACGAGAAGCTACATTAGAAATAAGGATATGCAAGGTTAAAATAATCAGGCCAAAGACACATAAAAATAAAACATTGCCCGAATATGTAGAGTTGTATGCTATATCAGCAACAGAGGTAAATGTACCGGCTTCCCAGGACAAGATATGTTGGCGTTTGTTAACAACATACAATGTTGAGGGGTTGGCCGGAGCATTGGAGGTAATCAATTTATATTGCGTTCGTTGGCAGATAAAAATATTGTTTTCGACAATAAAGACCAGCGGGATTGATATAGAGTCAAGCCAACTGGAAAAAGGAAAAGCATTAAAAGCACTTTGCGTGTTTGGCCTATATGTGTCATTAAAGATAAACCAATTAAAACAAGCAAGGGAGGATCAAACAGGGCTTTCAGCCAGCATAATCTTTAGTAAAGAGGAAATAATTGTATTATGTGCAGTTTGTAAAAAATATGAAGGGAAAACTGAAAAACAAAAAAACAAATATATCGAGGGCACACTAGTCTTGGGCAGCATGGACAATAGGACGTATAGGTGGTTGGAAAGGATATGCAAGTGAAGCAAAACCAGGTATAAAAACCATGAATATGGGTTTACGCGCGTTCTATCAAATATGCGATGGATACTGGTTATCTAAGATGTGTGCATAGCCATGCTTAAAAAGGAGGGGTAGGGGTGGTTGTTGATAATCTGGCAACTACATGATTTTACTTATTTCTTATGTCGAACTCACGTTAAATAAATTGTAGCCATTATTTTTAAAATTCTTTTTTTAATTGATCAACCCATTCTTTTACCCGTTTATCATTCATTGCAGCCTGATTTTCGAAATCAATGGCCAAACCCAGAAATTTTTCATTTTTTAGCGCTCTCGATTTTTCAAATGTATATCCATCAGCCGAAGTTTCACCGACTATTTCAGCGCCTTGTTTAATCAAAATTTCAGCCATAATTCCAACAGCATCAATAAAATTTTCCGGATAGCCAATTTGGTCGCCATTACCGAAGATAGCAATTTTTTTGCCGGTTAAATTCAGCGTTTCCAATTCCGGTACAAATTCGTCCCAGTAACCTGGCAATTCCCCGTCAAACCAGGTCGGTACGCCCAATATTAATTTATTATATGATAAAAATTTATTTCCATTTATTTCCCCTGCGTCAATCTCTTCCAATTCCGATTGACCATATATTTCTTTAATAAGTTTAGCTATTTGTGCCGTATTTTGTGTATTGAAGCTGTAAATAAGTGCAATTTTTTCCATAATTAATTTAATTTGTCAATACTCAATCAATTTCTTAATAGCATCATAAATTTTTTCATGGCTTGGTAATATGGCCTTTTCAAGTACCCGGTTAAAACCTACCGGCGTGTATGTTGCGCCTATGCGGTTAACAGGTGCATCGAGATACTCGAATGCTTCGGATGATATAATAGAAGCCACCTCCCCTCCTACGCCGCCGAATACCTTATCCTCATGGACAACCAGGACTTTCCCTGTTTTTTTTACAGTTGCTTTTATTGCATCTTTATCCATAGGCGACAGCGAGCGTAAATCGAGAACTTCAATGTCAACTCCTGATTCTTTTGCAAATTGTTCGGCCACTTCAAGGCACATAATTGTTGTATTGCCGTAAGTAATTATGCTTATATCTTTGCCCGGCCTTCGAATACGGGCCTTTCCGAATGGCACTTCAAAATCGCCAGGTATTGGTGTTGCCGCTTTAGGGGAATTATACAAAGCTTTTGGTTCGAGGAACATTGTAACACCCCGGGAACGAATGGCACTGCGCAACAGTCCAGCCGCATCATCGGCAAATGAGGGATAAACTATCCGGATGCCGGGCAATGTAATCAGCGTACCTTCGATATTTTGAGAATGGTACAACCCTCCCCCTATATACCCGCCGGAAGCTAAACGAATAGTTATGTTGGGACAAAATTTTCCATTTGTTCGCCAGTAATCATGCGATGTATTAACCAACTGCTCCATTGCAGGCCAAAAGTAATCGGCAAATTCAGCGCCTTCAATAACAACGCGGATTTTATCATTAAACCGCGAAAATCCGTTTGCAGTGCCAACAATAAAATCTTCGGCAATCGGAGCATTAAATACACGTTCAGCGCCAAACTCCTTTTGCATGCCTTTTGAAACATTAAATACCCCTCCTTTATCTTTATTGGCAATATCCTGTCCCCATAAAAAAGTATCGGGGTTGTTCCTGAATTCAGCTTTTAATGTTTCATTTAACGCTTCAACCAATTTTTTAGGCACACCTTTATAGTCGTGGGTCCCGTCAGGATATTTCTCGCATTTATATGGTTCGGCAATTACAAAATCGTAAATTGATCCGGGTGTGGGTTCAGGAGCTGCGAGCGCTTTTTTATGGGCTTCTTTGACTTCATTCTTAGCCCTATCTTCTACTGACTTTAATTCATCTTCAGTAAAACGTTTGTAACGGATTAACAACCTTCGGAATTTTGCTAAAGGATCGTATTCCTTTACATAGTTTAGTTCAAAATCGTCGCGATAGAGTTCATGCCTGTCGGAGTTTGAATGAGAGTGTATCCGCACACAATTCGCATGTACCATTACGGGATGGTTTTCATTAAGGGCAATTTCCTTTGCAGCCAGCATAGTATTCATTGAATCGAAAACATCTTTGCCGTTGCAATATAATATTGAAAGGTTCTTAAACCCTGAAAAATTTTCAGTTACCCTCCTGTTTGCTGTTTGGTCTTTTTTTGGGACTGCTATGCCGTAACCATTATCCTGAATGACAAATATAACGGGCAGTTTTTCATTCGTTGCACCATTGATAGCTTCATAAACATAACCTTCGGAAAAAGACGATTCTCCCTGTGAACAAAATACTACGCCTTTATGGTTATATTTTTTCATTGCCCTTCCTAAGCCAACGGCATGGAGCGTTTGATTACCCGTAGCAGATGAAACATTGTGTATATGCCATTCGGGTTTGGCAAAATGATTTGACATATGACGTCCGCCGCTTGCTACATCGGTAGCTTTTGAAATTCCGTTCAGGATAATTTCTTCGGAAGTCATGCCGGCTGAAATTGTTGTAAGCATATCCCTGTAATAGGGAAATAAATGATCTGTGTTTCTATCAAATACCTGCCCTATGGCAAGTTGAATACCGTCATGTCCTGCATAAGGGGCATGATATGACCAACCAATAGCCTGCTTTAGGTAATTCGGGGCACGATCGTCAATTAAACGGCCCAATGTTAACAAATAGTACCAATTTTCGAGTGTCGCTTTTTCTGTTTTTAAAATGCTGTGAACTTTATTAATTTCCATTGTAAACTATTTATGTTGCTTTGCAATTATTAGCGTTTTTAGTGACTTTGTCATATAATAAAAATGCCACGAATGCACTAATTTTAAATTATATAACTCATGTTACGCAGCTTGAAAAATAGGAATAGTTTCAATCTGCTTTAAATTTTTGTAAGCCATTTTCAGGGCATTTAGATACAGTTTTTCCTTTAATTCAAAATGATTGTGGCTGTGCCTAAGTTTAAGAACTTCAAATTTCACATAAGCGAGAATGGCTGCACAAAAATGGCTAATTTGTGTATTCTCTCTTTTTGTTGGAGACTTGGCAAATGATGCATTGCTTTTGACACTTTTGTGATACTCTTCAACTTTCCATCGTTTTTGATAGATCGAAGTAATTTGCCCGTATGTTAAGTTGAGGTCGCTTGTAACCAGATAAAGGATGCCTTTGCTTCCATCTCCGTTTTTGAAGACTTGCCTGGCTATTCCGATGGGAAAACCCACCTTTTTCAGCCAAACATGAATAATAGCATCGTTTTCCAGTGGCAACGCCTCAATCCTAACATACTTGCCTTCAAGTTTATCATCATGGCTCAAGGCTACTTTCCTGTTACCTTTGATGGCCATAACAAAATCAACTCTTATAGATTCTTTTACAAAACACATATTTTCAGACGAACAGAACCAAATATCATTGAGGACATAGCTAAAATTGACGAGATTGTTTCTCACTTGTGTTAATAGTTCCCGATATAAGGCATTTTTGGTTTTCTTGGCTTTGCGTTGTTTCTTCCCTGTCTTTGGATTGGTTTTTTGTTCTGGTTTGGTAATAAAATCAACTGCCACAGGAAGGTTTGCTTGTTCACTGCAATATTGTGCTGTTATAAAGTTTACCCCTTTCACACTCCTTTTTTTAGTGTGGTCAAAATGCCAACATATTAGTGAATTCTCATCTGTATATGGCTTCTCTTGTATAGAGTCGTCTATAGAAATACAACCTTGGCTATTTTCAATTTCCCTGATAAATGGCTTTACTTCTTTCCAAATACTTTGACTGGAAAAGGCACCTGAAGATAGTAAACGGGTAACTTTGTCGTGGCTAATTGCTTTATCTGTCAATGCTGAAAGCCCGGTTGCCGTGCATAAACGCGTGGAGATCATCAGGTAATCTGTATATAAATTTTCAATGACTCTTTGACTAGCTGTTCTCATCGATTTTTTGTCCTAAATTAATATACTTGCGTAACATGAGTTATATAAAATATAAATCTTACTAAGTTTAATTCATAATTCATATTAAATTCTTCTTTTAACATCCCAATTCTCCAAGTACCCGGCTACACTCTTTAAAAAAGCGCCGCCAAGTGCGCCGTCTATTATACGGTGATCATATGTTAACGAAAGGTACATCATTTGGCGGATAGCAATTACATCCCCAGCAGGCGTTTCAAGGACAACAGGCTTTTTTTGAACCATACCTGTGCCTAATATAGCCACCTGTGGTTGATTTATAATGGGTGTTCCAAATAAGTTTTTGAAAGATCCGAAATTTGTAATTGTAAATGTTCCACCCTTTATTTCATCAGGGCTTAATTTATTGTTTCTTGCATTTTCCGCCAAGCGGTAAAGTTCACCTGCAATTCCTAAAATATTTAATTTGTCGGCATTTTTTATTACAGGAACGATAAGGTTTCCGGCAGGAAGCGCGACGGCAATACCAATATTTACAGCCTTTTTTAAAATTATTTTTGTTCCGTCAACAGATGCATTAATCATTGGGAAATCTTTCAGCGATTTGGATACAGCCTCAATAAAAGCAGGCATAAACGTCAGTTTGAGTTTGTCGCGCTTTTCAACAACATCTTTAAATTTATCTCTCCAAATCGCAAGAGAAGTTACATCTGCCTCTAAGAAATTTGTAACATGAGCCGAAACCTGCTTTGACATTATCATGTGCCCGGCTATGATTTTGCGCATGCGGTCCATTTCAATTATTTCATCGCCAAGCTGACACATTTATTAAAGGTTTTATTACTTCTTCAGATTCAACCCGGCCTGGTTTAGCCAAACCAATATTTTCTTTTTTAAAATTTTCAATATATTGCAACAAATCATCTTTTCTTATTCGGCCAGCTTTTCCATTTCCTTTTATTTGTTCAAGTTCTGATAAGCTTATGTTTTCGTGCTTTGCAATGTTTTTTACTAAAGGCGAGTAAAAGCGATTCGATTTTTTAAAATCATCACTTTTCGTTTCTGTTTTAATTTCGTTCTTTTTTTCTTCAATAGAATCTGTTTTAGCTTTTTCTTCAATGGTAATTGTTAAATTTTTTGTTGTATCATTTATTTCAATAATTGCTATGACAGTTCCAACTGAAACTTTTTCGTTTTCCTTAAAAAGTATTTTTGCTATTCTTCCGCTAACAGGGCTTGGAATTTCAGAATCAACTTTATCAGTAGCAATTTCGAGCAAAACCTGATCTTCTTCCACCAAATCGTTTTCTTTAACAAACCATTTTGTAATAGTAGCTTCTTCAACACTCTCACCCATTTTGGGCATTTTTATTTCAAATTCTGACATAAAATCCAGTTTGCATAAATTATTATATTTAACTATTTTAACACAATTCAAGCTGTAAATGTTGAATATCTGTTAAAAATTAAACAAAATTATGTTCAAATGGTTTAGACGGAATTAAAAAATGTTATCCCTCGTTGGTAAGAATTGCTTTATAAACCACCGGTAATCCGGTAGGCTGAAGGTCGAAAGCTTGATCGACACTGGAAAGGTTCCAAATTTCTAAATCAGGATAACGCGCATTAAGCAGAAATGATGCAAGTGAAAATGTTTGCGGCCCTAACGAAGAAATAATGACCCTATCTTTAAGCCTTAAATTTAATATTAATGACGTAAGTTTTGAATCAATTTCCTCGATATCTTTTGCAGGATAGTGCATTACGTGGGTATAATGAACATTCGAAATTATTTTTTTATTATTAATTTTTACTATCTCTGTATAATTTTCGTCAAAGGAAGGGTTTGGAATAAATAAATATATATCGTCGGGTTTAAAAAAGTTACACAAAAATTCAGTTTGTGTTTCATCATGGCCTAATCCTATTATTAAAGAAAGAGGTTTGTTTTCATTTACGGATGGTCTGTTCAGGGACACAGGAACCGGCTTTGATAATTTCTTTTTACGCGCCGCAGGGGGAACAAAAAATTCAGGCGTATAACAAAAATATATAATCAGGTTTCTATAATCCAATTCATTAAATGCAAAATAATTTATTATTGTTCCATACCAAACTTTTGACATCGAAGAATAATCTACCAAAAGCTTAACATCTTCGCAAGTTCTGCCTTCGAAAATGGTATCAAGAACTGCCATAATTTCACTCGGCGAATCGGAATGAAGTTTATAACATTCAAAACCTTTCTCTACAAATATATTTTCACTGGCTGCATTGGCAGGCAAATTCGAATTTTCTTTAAAAAGTAAAGCTATTTTTTTGCTGGCATTAAAATTTGATAATTGAACCAAATGACTGCTTCGTGAATCATTTGCGCATGCAGCAACCAACACATCGATGCTTTCTTTTAAAAGCTCCTCGAAATTGACCTGGTGTGCGTGTACAAAATCCATGTTTTTAAAAATCGGGTAAAATGTAAATAATTTTATACGCAATTTTTACTTTAAAAGTTGTGATATTTTCAATGTATTATTTTTTTTAGTCAATTTTTATTTATTCAAATAAAACAATTAATTTAAGCTGTATTTATTTTAATTATAAATAATTAGAATAAAAGTGCTATTCATCATATAAAGGAAAATTTTAAACTTTCATAAAAGAAATTCTTACAATTCAATTTTATATTATATTTTCGGGCAATTTTGAATTTTTGAAACCTAATTATATAACATAGGATAAAAGCATGATAAAAAAAATATTAATTGCAAATCGCGGTGAAATAGCCGTCCGGATAATGCGGACCTGCCGCGAAATGGATATTAAAAGCGTGGCCGTGTATTCTGAAGCCGATCGTAAATCGATGCATGTAAATTATGCCGATGAAGCTTATTACATTGGTAAATCGCCATCCAACGAAAGTTACCTTGTGATTGATAATATTATTTCTGCAGCTATAAAATCTGGCGCGGATGCAATCCATCCCGGATATGGATTTTTATCAGAGAATGCTGAATTTGCTAAAAAAGTCCGTTAGGCCGGGAAAATTTTTATTGGCCCTTCTTCTCACGCTATTTCTATTATGGGAGATAAAATTGTTGCCCGTCAAACAGCAATGAATAGTGGTATTCCTGTTGTGCCAGGTACTGCAGCGCCGGTTAATAGCGATAAAGAAATCATGCAGGTTGCAAAAGAAGTTGGTTACCCATTAATTATTAAAGCTTCAGCTGGTGGCGGAGGAAAAGGCATGAGGCTTGTAAAAAACGATTCCGAATTAGCAGAGGCTTTACGTTTAGCAAAAAGTGAAGCTATGGCAGCTTTCGGCGATGATTCGGTTTATGTTGAAAAGTATATTGAATCGCCTCATCATATCGAGTTCCAAATTTTAGCCGACCAACATGGCAATGTTGTTCATTTGTGTGAGCGTGAATGTTCAATCCAGCGACGTCATCAAAAAGTTGTAGAAGAAAGCCCTTCTACTATTGTAAACCCGGAGTTACGTGAAAAAATGGGCAATGCGGCTGTTGCACTGGCTAAATCGGTTGACTATGAAAATGCAGGAACAGTTGAGTTTCTTGTTGACGATAAAAGTAATTTCTATTTTTTGGAAATGAATACCCGTTTACAGGTTGAGCACCCTATTACTGAACGTGTAATTGGCCTTGACCTTGTAAAGGAACAGATTAAAATTGCCGCCGGACAAAAACTGGCTTATAAACAAAAAGATATCCAACAATCGGGGCATGCAATTGAATGCAGGATTTATGCTGAAAATCCTGAAAATAACTTTATGCCCGACTCTGGTTTAATTAAACACATTACCCAACCACATGGCTTCGGGGTTAGGATTGACGGCTATGTTTATAAAGGCTATGAAATTCCTATTTATTACGATCCTATGATTTCCAAGCTTATTGTTTGGGGCAGAACAAGGCACGATGCTATTTGCCGCATGAAAAGGGCGCTATATGAATACAAGATAACCGGCATAAAAACCACTATCCCGTTTCTGGAAAGAATTATGAAAGAACCGGATTTCGTAAATGGCAATTACGACACGCATTTTATCCAGAAAAATAACGAAACCCTGCTTCCAAAAGAATTAAAAAAACATATAATTATTCAGGACATTGCCGCTATTACAGCTTTTTATCATTACTCTAAAAATCTTGAAAAGATCAAAAAAATAAGCATTGTTGAAAAATCGCAGGACTATTGGCGAAATTATGGACGAAGAAAAAATTCTATAAGAATATAACATCCAGATTTTTTTACTAAAGTAAATTTATTATTATAAAATTTAATGAATCTGAAAAAATGAATACCAATTTTGAAATAAAAATAAATGATGCTACATCAAAAGTTGAAATTCTTGAAGAAAAAGGAACTAATATAAAGGTGAAGATTGGTGGAAGGGAATATGAAATTGACATGGTATCTGTTGAAGAATGTATTTATTCTATTTTATATAAAAATAAATCGTACAATATTGAAATAATTGAAGGGGATAACAATAAAGAATTTACAGTTAATACATTATACCAAACTTACGATGTTGAAATAATTGACGCTGAGTCCCGTTATCTTGAAAGTCGCGATCAGGCAAAAGAGCTTGAAGGGATGAATACAATTTCATCGCCTATGCCTGGACGTATAGTAAGAATCCCTGTTTCAGTAGGCGATGAAGTTACAGCAGGCCAGACAGTAATTGTGGTTTCAGCAATGAAAATGGAAAGTGAGTATAAAACGTCTAAAAACGGAATAATAAAACAAATTCATGTAAAGGAAGGTGATATTGTAAATGGGAATCAACCTTTGATTACAGTTGAATAAATTATGATTTCAGTATTTCTGTGAAATAATATTTTACAAATCTGTTTATAACTAAATGAAAAATTAAAGTCAAAAAGAATTTTATAACAATAAATAAAATAAAAGCGATGACACTAAAAGAAAAGTATAATCTATTTGAAGATAAAATGCATTCTGCCGAATCAGGAGGAGGTCCCGACAGAATTGAGAAACAACATGAAGCATGTAAAAAAACTGCCCGTGAACGTTTAAATGCATTGCTTGATCCCGGAACATTTGTTGAACTCGACAAGCTTGTTACCCATCGCTGCTATGATTTTGGAATGGAAAAAACCAGAATACCCGGTGACGGAGTTGTAAGTGGTTATGGAAAAATAGACGGGCGCCTGGTATATGTATTTGCACAGGATTTTACAGTATTTGGCGGCAGTCTTAGCCGAGCAAATGCCGATAAAATTGTAAAAATCCAGAAAATGGCTATGAAAACTGGCGCACCTTTAATTGGATTAAACGATTCGGGCGGCGCCCGCATACAGGAAGGCGTACAAAGTTTGGCTGGTTATGCCGATATATTTTATTTAAATGTGCTTTCTTCAGGCGTTATTCCTCAAATATCCGCTATTTTAGGCCCTTGCGCTGGCGGTGCAGTATATTCGCCGGCTTTGACCGACTTTGTTTTTATGACCGATAAAACCAGCTATATGTTCGTTACAGGCCCCGATGTTATTAAAGCAGTAACACATGAGGAAGTTACAAAGGATGAACTTGGAGGCGCGGCAACGCATAACTCAAAAAGCGGAGTAGCTCATTTCATGGCCGATGACGACGAGCAGGCAATGATGATGATACGTGAGTTGTTAAGTTACCTTCCATCCAATAACCTTGCCGATCCGCCAATCCATCCATGCCTTGATGACATCAGCCGGGTTGATGAAAAACTTCAAACCCTCATTCCTGATGATCCTAATAAGCCCTATGAAATGAAAGAGCTTATTAAAACTATTGTTGACAATCATATCTTTTTCGAAGTCCAGCCACATTATGCGAAAAATGTTATTGTGGGATTTGCTCGCTTTGGCGGTCGCGCTGTAGGAATTGTAGCAAACGAACCGGCTTGTCTTGCAGGCGTGCTCGATATTGATTCATCATTAAAAGCAGCGCGTTTTGTAAGGTTTTGCGACACGTTCAATATTCCAATTATTACTTTTGCCGATGTACCGGGCTTTTTGCCTGGAACAATACAGGAATTCGGTGGAATTATAAAGCACGGTGCAAAACTTCTTTATGCATATGCCGAAGCAACAGTACCAAAAATTACCATCATTACCCGCAAGGCATATGGCGGGGCGTATATTGTAATGTCGAGCAAGCACCTGGGTGGCGATATAAACTTTGCATATCCCAGCGCCGAGATTGCTGTAATGGGTTCCGACGGGGCTGTAAATATCATTTATAAAGGAAAAATAAAAGGAGAAACTGAAAGGGCAAAGATAATTGAAGAATATCAAAATACTTTTGCCAACCCTTATAAAGCGGCAGAATTAGGATATTTGGATGAAATTATTTTACCAAAGTATACGAGGATGAAAATTATCCAGGCATTGGAAATGACACAAAACAAAGTAAAAAATGCCCCGCCTAAAAAGCATGGGAATATTCCTTTGTAAAAGTTTCTAATCCTTATACTTTTTTATACTTGCTAATTATCCTAAGCGCTTCTTTACAATTTGCAGTAAGCTGGGAATAGTTTGCATTTTCCAATATTTCTTTTGTAATCAGCTTCGAGCCCATCCCAACACAGGTTACACCGGCATTGAACCATTCCTTGAAGCTATCGTCGGATAAATCAATGCCGCCGGTTGCCATAACAGATGTCCAGGGGCAAGGGGCTTTTATGTTGGCAATAAATTTTGGTCCGCCAACTTCCTGCGCAGGAAAAATTTTTATTATTTCAGCGCCAAGTTCTTCTGCTTTTGAAATTTCAGTCAGTGTAGCACAGCCGGGTATCCATAGGATTTTTTTGCGGTTGCAAACAACAGCTATATCTTCTTTAAGAACAGGAGAAACAATGAAATTAGCCCCCAATTGAATATATAATGCTGCAGTGGCACTGTCGATGATAGTTCCAATGCCCAAAACCATGTCGGGAAATTCTTTTGCCACGTATTTATTAAGCTCGGTGAAAATTTCATTGGCATAATCGCCACGGTTTGTCAACTCTATAACCCTTACATCGCCTTCATAACAAGCACCTACAATTTTTTTACATACTGAAATTTCGGAATTATAAAAAATCGGAATCATACCGGTTTCCATCATTTTCAAAACTACCTGGATTCTTGTAAACCGAGCCATAGCTATTTAATATTAAAAAATAATCGGATCATTAATGAAATTATTAAGATGATAATATTGAAACTTAACAATTGAGTTTGAAAAGGCAGGAACATCAAACCAAGAATCATTAAGCCTAAAGCGCAAACACAATAATACTTACGAAACAAGGTTTTTGGCAAAAAAGGCAAAATTATATTTGACGGAAGAAAAAATAAAACCAATAAATTTTTTTGCAATTCAACATGTGCGGAAAATATGCAAACAAATAGTATAAAAGCACCCAGCAACCCCATAATCAAGAAATATATCTTATCAAAAAAAATAGAAAACTTCTTTTTTAATTGAACAAAAAAAGTTGATAACAATAAGCATAGCACAAATAAGGCAGGGGAAAAAATATTTTTCTTGTTATTGTGAAGGTTGCTTTTAAAAACAATACATTCTTCAGCAACCAAAAGTTTGTTGTCTAATGAGGCAAGTTCAATTGCTTCTTTAAGGTAATCGGGTAAAAAAAGTGCATCATATCCTGCTTTTTTATCAGCAAATTTGCCCATTAGCAAATCAATGCCGAACTTGCTCCAGGGCATTGTTATTAAATATTGGGTATAAAGTTCACGAAATGTTTTATCGGCCCCTGATTTTGCTTTTTTAAGCAACAATATATCACCTGAAGCTTGTGCAAGAACATCCCTGATGCGGGTTGAACAATTATCGGTAAAAAATTTGTAGCGATAGTATCTGTTTTGTGGCCGGTAATTATTTACCAATAAGTTTGCCAACCTAATGGTTTTAATTTTATCGAAATTTAATTCCTGCTCAATAATTGTACGCTGTTCATATTCATAGTCGGCTACAAAATCATTGTAATAATCAACCGAAAGCATGTAATCGAGTTTGCCTAAAACAAATTTAAGGTAGAAATTATGCGTTTGAAAATCGAAAGTGCCGTAATTAAAAACCAAATCATTGCCATTTTTCAAATCTTTAATCCTGATAGCTGTATGCCCAAAAGTTGAGTAAAGTTCCTTTCCCGGCAAAACTGTTATCACAGAGGCTTTCAAACTATCGGATAACTCAATTGAACGGGCGGAAATTGATATGATTAAAATAATTATCGGCAGAAAAATTTTCTTCATTATTTTAATTATCGAACATTAATATTATGTGTTCTCAAATAATTTTTCAAGTCGGGAATGCTGATTTCTTTATA
Organism: uncultured Bacteroidota bacterium; assembly: GCA_963808135.1. Lineage (GTDB taxonomy): Bacteria > Bacteroidota > Bacteroidia > Bacteroidales > DTGW01 > CAWEFA01. The sequence continues at coordinate 27,068 of CAWEFA010000038.1, read as the reverse complement.
ATGAAATATACTTGCCGCCAAAGCAGCATCGGCTTTTCCGTCTGTAAAAACATCAACAAAATGTTCCATCTTGCCGGCCCCTCCAGAAGCAATGATTGGAATATTTAGGCTTTCGGAAAGGGTAGCGAGGGCTTCACAGGCAAATCCTTCTTTTACCCCGTCGTGGTTCATAGAGGTAAAAAGAATTTCACCACAACCCCTGTCCTGTGATTCTTTTGCCCACGAAAATAATTCTTTGTCAGTTGGAATGCGGCCTCCATTGATGTAAACAGTCCATTTATCTGTTTCAAATTTTGCATCAATAGCAACAACTACAAACTGGCTGCCAAAAAGCCTTGCCATTTCGTTAATTATTTCAGGATTTTTTACAGCAGCGGAGTTAATTGAAATTTTATCGGCTCCGGCATTCAAAAGCCTTTCTGCATCGGCAATTTCGTTAATACCGCCACCAATAGTAAAAGGTATGTTTATATTTTTTGCAATGCGTTTAACCAAATCTGCAAACAGTTTGCGTTTTTCATGCGAAGCAGTAATATCGAGATAAACCAGTTCATCGGCGCCCTGACGGCTATATTCGGCGCCCAGTTCCACAGGGTCGCCAACATTTTTAATATTTATAAAATTAATACCCTTTACGGTTTGTCCGTCCCTAACATCGAGGCATGGGATAATACGTTTTGCAAGCATGCTTCTATTTTTATGTTACGAAATTAGGGAAATAATTACTAATTACGAATTACGAATTACTAATTATTAATTGTTAGTTAAGCGTTAGGAATTCTCCTTTGCATGGATAACATACTTTGAAAAAAACATAAAGCAAAAGCCATCTAAATTTAGATGGCCCTTTTACTATTTTTGTTTTTAAGAAATATTGATTAAGAGTTTTAATGCTTTTTCATTCGTTTGCTTATTTTTGCTATAGCTGATTGTATCGATTCTTCAGGCTTAATAATGTTATAGTCTCCCCAGAATTCCGCATTTTTAAAATCTTCGGCCTTATCTGAAAATATATCGGTAAATTTGGTTGTTTCAGCTGATTTAAATTTTGTAATATCGGTTGTATCAATATCGGTAACTGCCATTTCTACCATTGCAATGTAGTTTGAACTGAAAAGCTTTTTATGCCATTTGCATTTGAACCTTAATTCCGACCTTACATAATTTAAATTCCATTTTCCATTCAATTCCGCATATCTTACATAATAATCTGCACCCAGCGTTTCAAATTTTAATGTTAAGGGTTTCTTCATTAAAAAAAGGCTGTTTGCTTTGGGCAATGCATATTCGCTTAAGCTGAACTCGAGCCCGGCAACTGCAAGTTTATCAACATCAAGATAAATTTTACCTTTATACAAAGGCTGGTCAACGTTTTCTTTTTGATCAAACTCAATTACATAGCAGCGAACATTATCCAAAGAAACCTGGCCTGTAAGCCTGTAATTATAATATTGGAAATAATCTTCTGAAAGAATAGCCTGCGGGTTTTTAACAACATCGAGGTAAAAAGGTGTTATCGGCCCTCCCTGAAGCTTTACAACAAGGGTGTCCATTCTTTTTACATCCTGTCCCTTGCGGCCAATAATTATTTTTACCTTATCATTTGAAAAACCTGTATATGAAGCTTTGTAGGCTTCCAATACAGCTTCGGCTACCGAAACATATTTTTTATTCTGTTGAACTGTTTCCCTGTAAAATCCTGTAAGCATTGAAGGCTGTGTCCTATAATTCTTACTGATATTGTGAATAGCCCCTTTCAATAAAATAATTGGATCTTCGCTTCTGATAACGATTTCTTTTAACGGTACTATTTCGGGTTCAAGAAGAATATCATTGTTGCCATTATTCATTTTTTCAATTGCAACAACATATTTTTTATAACCAAGATGGGTAATTCCGATTGATTCAGCGCTTTTATTTTTCGGTACTTTTAAAATAAATTCGCCTTCGGAATTGGCTACTGTGCCTATGCTTGTCCCTACTATATAAATGTTGGCATAAGTTACAGGAGTATGAGAAGTATTATCTATAACTTTTCCGGTTATAGTAATATAAGGTTCATTGTCGCCAATTTGTTTAGAATTAGCCATTACGGTCGATTGGCTCAAAGCAATAAACAATATTGCCGCAAACAAAACCAGCATTCTGCCGGGTTCGTTATTTATTGTTCCTACAAGTGTTTTCATGACGCAAAATATTTTATAAACGTTATTAATTTTATAATTCCAATTGTTTAAAACCAAATCGATTTGAATTCACTACAAATTATAATAAAAGTTCAATTTAACTTTTATATAATACAACCATTTTATATTTTACCCTGATTGTTTTTTTTATAATTTTTGAAATGATACCGATTATGGAACTCTGAATTAGATATTTTTTAACTGAAAATCATTAAGCAATTTAAACACTTAACTTCAAAGTTATGAATGAAAAAAATATTATTAATGATTTTGTAAGAAGATAAATTATATAAAAGCCTAAACTTCTAAATTTTTTTTATGTAAAAAATATGTTAACTTTTAAACTTACGTGAGTTGGAAAATAGCTGTTTTGGTTTAATCAAATCGCTTCTATGTCTGCTTTTCTGAGCCAGCCGTTATTTCCGTCGGCAATTTTAATTTTCATCCAATCTCCGACTTTGTCAATTATGCTAACTTTTGTCCCTTCATGAATTACAAATAAATCCGTACCTTCTTCATCGGGTGAACTTTTTACTGTAACTGTCGGATTCATAACAATTGCCGCTGAGTGCGACAATATATTTTGTTTTGTGCGATAACCATTATATAAAGCCAATAATGTGAACATTATAAAAATTATTCCAAGCCAGAATGATGTTTTTTTAAGCCATATCCGATTAGTGAATAAATATATTCCTGAGATGATAAGAACAATAATAAAAAAGGTTATACTTAATTCAGCCCATAAATTTGCAGAATAAATTTCTCTGAAATTTCGCCACCAGGTAATCAGGAAAAATTCAGGAAGCACATTTATTTTATCAACAACCATAGTTTGGGTTAATTGCAGGTTGAAATTAATATCTTCGTCATTAGGATTTAGCTTATGTGCCCTTTCGTAGTTCAAAATGGCATTTGAGATATCTTTCTTTTTATAATAAGCATTTCCAAGGTTGAAATACAGTTCGGACGATTCAAAGCCCGATTTTAAAATATTTTTATAAAGAATAATTGCCGTATCATATTGTTCTTTTTTATAAGCATCATTAGCTTTAGCAAAAATACTGGAATTATCAACAGCATATAAATGTGCTGTAAATAAAAGCAGAACAAATTGCAAAATCAATTTTTTTATTTTAATATTCGTATTCGGCATATTACAAAACCTTATATTATTTAATATTTTGTTCTATTTGGCTGATAACGGAAATTGAATCGGCATAAACAATATCCATTTGCGAATTGTCCTCAACAGGGGCATAACGCGCGTATTCGCATGTGTTTAAAATTTCAATAAATCTGTTTACAACCTCAGGTTTTATATTCCGTTTGCCTGTAGCTTCAATTATTTTTTCCTGTGAAAGCTCGGCCAGCGGAATGCTTAATTTATCGCTCATGTAGCCCCATAAAGCTTTTAAAATATATTCATAAAATTCTTCCTTCTTTTCATTTTTCAAATACAAGTTGGCATCTTTCAAACGTTTATGCGCGATTTTATTAGCCCTTTTATTTCGCATCAAAATAATATTGGTATTGTCGCGGATGCGCTTGCGCCAAATAAGGATTAATATAATGAAAAGCAAAAAAGAGATAATATAACATAACCAAAAACGCAGGCTACCAAAAATTAAATCATCTTTTACCCGAAATACAGGCACATAGGTTTTAATAAACTGGATATCCTTGCCCAGAAATTTGACATCTTCTTTACTAACTCCCGTAACTACAGTTGTACCTTCTGTTGCGCCTTTTTCAACATTAATCTCAAATTCGCCGGATGACAATGTTTTATACGATTTTGTTTGCGGGTTGAAATAGGTAAACTCTATAGGAGAAATTTTAAAATTTCCGGAATGTCTTGGTATTACAAGGTATTCAAAAGTTTTGCTTCCGGAAAGTCCCGCTATGGATGCTGTAGTGTTGATATTTATTTTCGGATCGTATGTTTCAAAATCGGGAGGAAACTTAATAACCAAAGGTTCTATTGTTTTCAGGTTGCCATTTCCCGATATAGCTAATTTAAGCGTAATTGCATCGTTGGTTTTGACATTGTTTTTGTCAATGCTGGCGATGAAATTGAAATTGCCCACTGCTCCCTTAAATGATGCCGGATTGTTTGCAGGAAGGGCTTTAACATAAATTTTTACAGGAAGGCTTTTAAGTTTCTTTTGAACTTCTTGTACCTGCGGCCCAAAGAAATCATCAAAAAAACCACGCGGCCGGTTTCGAGCCTGTACCTGCACAACTACGGGCATAGAAAATGAACTAATAGTTAAATCGCCGCTTTTTTGTGGAAATAAAATAAATTTTTGAACTATGGCAGTTAAATAAATCTGCCCTTTAACGTTTTCCCTTTCGAGGTGAATTTGGGGAATATTAATATCTTGTGTGAAAAAATCAGTAAGTGCAAGGCCCTCCGGGCCGCTGAGGTTGGAGACACTCAGTTTTGAAAATAATTTTATAGTAGCAATTATACCTTCGCCCTGATAAACCGTATTTCTATCGACAAGCAACCGCACAAAAACATCTTCATTGCCTACATCAACCGAATTATCTTCTTTTTCAGCATTTGTATTTGCGCCAGCATTGGTATTTCCCTTTTGTGTGCTACCAGTTTTACTTGTTCCAACAACTTCAATGGTTAATGCATTTGATGTATATGCTTTTCCATTTACTGTAGCTTTTGCCGGTTCGATATTAAATTTACCGGGATTGTCGGCGCTGAAATAATATGTGTAACTATATGAAGAACTTTGCGTGATTTTACCATTAATTATTTGAACATTGCTGCTACTTGATGTGCTTGGCCCTCCAAGTAAATTGAAATTTTTAAATTCGGGAGGTTTAAAGCCCGATGGCTGGGCTGAAATTGTATAAACAACTTCAAATTGTTCACCTACCTCTACAACTTTTGGCGATGACGCCGTAAATTGGATATTATCGGCATTTATATTGCCCAACGGCGTCAATAAAAAAAGGAATATGACTTTAATGTATCTCATAAACTTTATTTCAAATACTTCGGACATTTAAAAATCATATAATTAATATCTACCAATTTTTCTCCGGGTTTATTTTTTTACCCTGTTCTTTTTCTTTCTCAAGCTTTTTTTGCAAGTTGTTTTCATCATTCTGAACAGCTTCAAGCATGCGCTTTGCATCTTCTTTTGAAAGTTTTCCTTCCTGTGGCTGCTGTGATTGGTTTTGTTTTTCCTTGTTTTTATCCTGATCCTGTTTACTTTTTTCTTTTTTCTGATCCTTATTCTGCTGGTCTTTATTGTTTTTTTGATTCTGCTTATTTTGTTTCGGCGGATTTTTCAACAATCGCTGGGCAAAAGCCAGGTTATATTTTGTTTCCATATCCCGCGAATTGTTTCTTAAGGATTTCTTATAAGCATCAATACTCTCCTCGATTTTCTGCGATTGCAACAAAGTGTTTCCCAAATTATGATAAACCATTGCCAATTGGTTTTTGGTTAATTTGTTTTCACCAGCAAGCTTGTTGTATTGATCGGCTGCATCGTTAAGTTTGTTTTGTTTAAAAAGTGAATTTCCAAGATTATAAGAAGCTGTCGGGAAGTCGGCTTTTTTTTCCAATGCTTTCCTGTAAAAAATTTCAGCGTCAGGATATTTTTTATTTGCATATAGGTTATTTCCTTTCCTAACCAGCTTTTTATCGTTTTGAGCCGAAACAAATAATGAAAACATCATAAGCGATAATATGGCAATAACTCTACTCATTTTAAAATACTTTTAACTTCAAAAAGTTTAAGTTTATCCAAAATTTTGCTTTTCTTTTCTACTAAAACAAATTCGATAAGAAGCAAAAACAATGCAAAACCAAATAAATATTGAAACTGATCGTCGTATTCTGAAAACATTCTCGATTCATATTCTTTTTTATTCAACTTGTCAATTTTGCTAAACAGCCTATCCAGCCCTTCCTGCGTCATATTCGCAGAAATATATTCCCCGCCGCCGGCAATTGCAGTTTTTTGAAGAGTCAGTTCATCTAATTTGCTTATAACCACAGTTCCGATATTATCTTTTAAAAAATTTTGTGAGCCGGAAGCGTCTTCAGGAATAGGCGCACCTTCAGGCGAACCCATGCCCAATGTATAAACAAGGATACCTTTTTCGTTGGCGTTTTTAGCTGATTCCTCGGGGTTATCTTCATGGTTTTCGCCATCGGTAATAACAATTATAACCTTTTGCAAATCGCTGTTTGTAGGAAATGAAGCGGTAGCCACGTCAATAGCTTTTCCAATGGCAGTTCCCTGAACCGGCACCATGCCTGTTGTAATTCCTGAAATATACATTTTTGCCGAAACATAATCTGTTGTAATGGGAATTTGGGTATATGCATCTCCGGCGAAAACAATAAGCCCGATTTTATCGTCAACAAGCCTGTCGACAAGTTTGGTAAGCACCTGTTTCGCCCTTTCCAATCTGCTTGGTTGAATATCCCTAGCGTTCATGCTATTTGACACATCGAGTGTAATCATTATCTCAAGCCCCTTACGCTTAACTTCCTGCAATTTTGAGCCGAACTGCGGACGTGCCAATCCGAAAATAATAAATGTAAGCGCTGCCAGATAAATATAAAATTTCCAAATGCTCCTGCTGATTGATAACTCAGGCATCAGCAGTTTCATCAGACCGGAATCGCCAAATATGTTTATATCCCTCTTTTTTATTTTTAATACAAGATGAAACAACAACATTAAAAATGGTATAATTATAAGGCAATATAGCATATATGAATTGGCAAACCGAAACATAATTTCTTATTAAAATTTGAAAATATTACAAACAATTAATAATACACATCATGGAATGCTTTTTAAAATAGTGTTCCTGATTAAAATTTCTAACAATAAAATTATCAAAGCTGCTAAACCATATTTAAAAAATTCATCTTCATATTTTTTATATTCCTTAACTTCAATGCGCGATTTTTCAAGATGGTCGATTCCTTTGTAAATATCTCTCAATCTCTGGTTATTAATTGCCCTGAAATATTTTCCATCAGTCATTTGTGCTATTTGTTTCAACATAGGCTCGTCAATATCAACTTCCATATCCTGGTATTGAATGCCAAAAGCAGTTTGCACCGGGTACGGCGCTACGCCATTTGTGCCAATACCGATAGTGTAAACCCTGATTCCGTAAACCTTTGCAATTTCGGCAGCGGTCAATGGTGAGATAGAACCCTGGTTGTTTACACCATCAGTAAGCAAAATAATTACTTTGCTCACAGCTTTGCTGTTCCTAAGCCTGTTCACTGCAGTTGCCAAACCCAACCCGATAGCTGTTCCGTCGGCAATCATTCCGCTATGAATATCCCTGAAAAGATTTATTAAAACGGCATGGTCGGTGGTTAACGGACATTGAGTAAAACTTTCTGAAGAAAATATTACCAGCCCGATCCGATCATTTGGCCTGTTATTTATAAACTCGGTGGCAATATTTTTGGCAGCTTCAATTCGGTTGGGCTTGAAATCTTCAGCAATCATACTTCCGGAAATATCGAGGGTTATCATTATGTCAATGCCTTCGGATATTACATTTTTCCATTTATTTGTCGTTTGCGGGCGGGCAATAACAATGACAATAAGCGTAAGCGCCAGCATCCGCAATGCGAACATAACATGTCTCAGGTTTTTTTTGTACGATTGATTAATTTGACCAAAAGCCTGAATATTTGAAAAAGTAATTGATGCATTGGACTTTTTATATTTTAAAATGTACCATACAATTGCAGGAATAAGCAACAACAGCAACAATAAGGCTCCCGGTTTTGCAAATATTATATGGGTCATTTTTAACTACTATTTCTTTTAATTAATGTTTTTCAACTCTGTTCCAAACGATGAAATATCGGAGTTATCCTTTTCCGATGCTTCATAGCCTGTATTTTGCAAATTGTTTTGTTCAATTAATGTTTCAGGCTCTTTGTAAGTGTTTAAAACGAAATTATAAGCAACCTGCCATAAATTATCGTTTTCATCGGGCAATGGCTCAGCTTTGGCAAATTTTACAAGATCAGCCGTTTCAAGTAACTGCATTAATTCGACGATTGATTTTTTATCTATTGCTTCAATATTTTTTATTTCGGCAATAATTTCATCCGAAGTACTTTCCATTGCCAGGATTTTAAACCTGCCTTCAATATAAGTCCTGATAATATCTGTAAGGCCGGTATAATATTGCTTAATCTGTCCTTTTTGCCACAATTTTTCCGATTTTAATTTTTTCAATTCACGGAAAGCAATCACATAAGCAGGTTCAGCCGGTTTTTGAAATAAGAATATCGGTTTGTTTTGTTTTAGCCTAATATAAATATAAACGGCCAACGCAATAATCAAGAGAGCACCAAGGGAGACAAGGATATATGGCAATATTTCGGCAAACGTAAACGGAATGTTAATAATACCTTTAATGTCGAAAATTTTCTTTGCGTCTTTTATTGGAATGGTGTTTACCCTTAAAACCAATGGAACAGTAGTAATTGTATCGTTTATTGCGCCTAAGTTAAAGGCAAATTTTAAAGGCGGCACCTGGTAAACGCCGCTGTCGAAGCAGGTTATTGTGTTCCGCTGTAAAAGTCTTAAACGGCCATTGCCGACAAACATTGTATCAATTTTGGCTTTGGTCAAAACTTCTATTTTACCGGCTATTGAATCATTAAGGACTGGGAAAATGATTTTTGCCCCTTGCGGTTGGTCGACAAATAAGTTTATATGGATTTGATCGCCTATGAGAATAGTTGTAGTATCCAAATATGCTTTTACCTGGATATTCTGGGCCTGGATATTTAAAAATGCAAATGATATAAATAGAAAAACACAAAATAACTTTAGGATTGGCTTTTTAATTATTTTTTCGTTCAATTTATTTACTATCCCTTTCATTTAATACATTAAAATTCGTTATTCTCTAATGTTAACCTGATATTAAAACTATCTGTGCTCGAACATTTGCATAAGCGGTTTAACATAATCCTCGCCGGTATTAAGCAATGCATGGTCAACTCCGCATTTCGAAAGCAAACTTTTTAGCCTGTCCTGAAATTGCATCCACCATGAAGCATATCCTTCGCGCAATTTTCTATCGGAAGTGTCGACCCAAATTTCATTTTCCGATTCTGCATCCCTTAGTTTTAGAAGTCCCACAGGCGGCAAAGACGATTCGCGTTTATCCGTTATCTGCAAAGCCACAACATCATGTTTGCGGTTGGCTATTTTTAAAGCATCTTCAAAATTGAATTTTGAATTTGTAGCAAGATCAAAAAAATCGGAAATAACAAAGGCAATACATTTTTTCTTTATTGCATTGGTAAGGTAACGCAACGATTCGGAAATATTTGTTTTCTGGTTTTCCGGCGAATATTCCAGCAATTCCCTTACAATCCGAAGCGTATGCTGGCGGCCTTTTTTAGGCGGGATAAATATTTCAATTTTATCGCTGAACATTATCATCCCAATCTTGTCATTATTTTGAATGGCTGAGAACGCAACAACGGCGGCAACTTCAGCAATAAGTTCCATTTTAAGCTGTTTGTGTGTACCAAAAAACCTTGATCCGCTCACGTCAACGAGCAACATAACCGTTAATTCGCGTTCTTCTTCAAAAATTTTAATATACGGGTGGTTAAACCTTGCGGTAACATTCCAATCGATGTTCCTGATATCATCGCCATACTGGTATTCACGTACTTCGGCAAAAGCCATTCCTTTGCCTTTAAATGCACTGTGATATTCGCCGGCGAATATGTTCTTGGTGAGCTTTCTTGATTTTATCTCAATTTTTCTAACGCGTTTTAATAATTCAGCCGCTTCCACAATTAAATTATTTTTTCTTTTTTGTTATAACAGTGAAATACCATTTCTCTTTTTTGAGTTCAACAAAATAAACTTCTCCCCTATCCACAAAAACCCATTTAAGTTCCCCTGCATTTTTGTAATTTTTATTAAGCTCATCTGTTCGGGCATTAATGTTTGCATAATCGCTTAAAAGTTTAGTGTATGTACAAATATCATTATCTGAGAGAAAAAACAACATTGTTTCTTCATTATTCTTGTCAAAAAACTTAAGGTACTTATATGTTTCATTAACCATTCCATCATCAAGGACAAACGCAGGGTTGTCCTCATTCATTTTTTTTATAATCTCTTCTTTCGATTTCCCGATATAATTAGTTGTTTGCGCCTGGGCTGAAATAACCAACCATATTAATATCAAAGAAATTTGTTTCATTATTAATTAGGTTTTTTAGTAAAGTTTTGCTCGTTCTCAATAGCCGGAAACAAAAATCCATTTATTTTCTGAACGATTAAAGCTGAAAGAAAACCGCCTTATTAAGGTACTTCTACGGTATTTAATATTTCAGTAATAATATCTTCAGAAGTAATATTTTCTGCTTCGGCTTCATACGTTAAACCAATCCTGTGCCTCAAAACATCATGGCAAACTGCCCTTACGTCTTCAGGGATAACGTAGCCGCGGCGTTTTATAAAAGCATATGCTTTTGAAGCTAACGACAAGTTTATACTTGCACGGGGCGAAGCGCCATAAGATATCATTATTGAAAATTTGTCGAGTTTATATTCAGCCGGGAAACGTGTTGCAAAAACGATGTCTAAAATATATTTTTCAATTTTTTCATCCATATAAACATCTTTAACAACTTCTTTGGCTTTAATAATGTCTTCGGGTTTAAGCACCTGGCTTGCGCTTGGAAAAGTATGCGCCAGGTTTTGCCTCATAACAATGCGTTCTTCTTCCTTGCGCGGATATGTGATTACAACTTTCAGCATAAACCTGTCCATTTGAGCTTCGGGAAGCGGATAAGTACCTTCCTGTTCAATTGGGTTTTGCGTAGCCAGTACCAGAAAAGGCTGGGGCAATTTATAAGTCTCAGTGCCAATAGTAACCTGTCTTTCCTGCATTGCTTCGAGTAATGCGCTTTGAACTTTTGCCGGTGAACGGTTAATTTCATCGGCAAGAATAAAATTGGCAAAAATGGGACCGCGCCTTACTACAAAATCTTCATTCTTTTGACTGTAAATTAGTGTACCAATTAAATCGGCCGGTAACAAATCGGGAGTAAATTGTATGCGGTTGAATTTCGCATCAATTGAATGAGCCAATGTATTAACCGCTAAAGTTTTTGCCAAACCCGGAACACCTTCCAGCAAAATATGGCCATCTGATAAGAGCCCAATCATAAGGCTTTCGATAAGATGCTTTTGCCCGACTATAACTTTATTAATTTCCATTGAAAGAATATCGACAAAAGCGCTTTCCTGTTGAATACGATCGTTTAATTCTTTTACATTTACTGAAAAACTCATAACCAAAGTTTTTAAAGTGAACGATATTATTAATTACTTTATACTTTTGTGTGCAAAAGTCGATTATTTGGCATTTTGCGACAAGCAAAAAAAACTTATTTTGTGTTAAAAAATGTTAACCCTTATGTACCAAAATATTGTAAATTAAGGAATATAATTATGTGTTTTCATTTTTATTTTTTTAATTTTAGTTACTTCTTTGAAAATAAATATTGTATTTAAATGAAGAAAAAAGTAGTTGTAGGTTTATCAGGAGGGGTTGATTCGAGTGTTGCAGCATATATGCTAAAAAAAAGTGGTTATGATGTTACCGGCCTCTTTATGATTAACTGGCACGACAAAACAGGTACGCTTTATGGCGATTGTCCCTGGAAAGACGATCTTGTATTTGCCGAACTGGTTGCGCGCAAAATTGATATACCTTTTCACACAATCGATTTAAGCGAACAATATAAAAAACGCGTTGTCGATTATATGTTTTCGGAGTATGAAAAAGGCCGTACGCCAAATCCCGATATTTTATGTAACCGCGAAATTAAATTCGATCTTTTTGTCGAAGCTGCTAATAAATACGGGGCTGATTACATAGCCACAGGCCATTATACAAGAAAGGAAGAAATAGAAACTGACGAAGGCAAAGTTTATAAATTGCTGGCGGGTATTGATCCAAACAAAGACCAGAGTTATTTTTTATGCCAGCTTTCACAAAAGCAACTTTCAACTGCCCTTTTCCCAATTGGCAATATGTTGAAAACTGATGTTAGGAAAATTGCCGATGCTGTAGGTATGGCAACAGCCAAGCGTAAGGATTCACAAGGTATTTGTTTTGTCGGGAAAGTTAACCTGCCTGTTTTTTTACAGCAAAAACTTAAGGAAATTGAAGGCGATATTATCGAAATACCTGCAAATTCTAAAATATTCAATAAAAAAAAATACACCGCTTCGGAAGAGAACCTGGTAAGCCTTACCAAACCTTATTATTACACTCCTGATTTAGGAGAATTTTCAGGTAAACATAAAGGGGCGCATTTTTTTACAATCGGACAACGAAAAGGTTTAAACGTAGGCGGAAAAAAGGAACCTTTGTTTGTAATTGCAACCGATGTGGAACAGAACATCGTTTATGTGGGGCAGGGCGAAAAACATCCCGGATTATTTCGGCAGGCATTGTATATCCGCGAAGATGAAATTCATTGGATCAGGCCGGATTTAGCGCTTGACCCAGGAGATACGGAGCGATTTAAAGTCAGGATAAGATACAGGCAGCCATTACAACATGCAACAATCTATAAGTTAGAAAACGGCATGTGCATATTATTTGATAAAAAACAACGCGGAATAACTCCCGGCCAATTTGCTGCTTGGTACAACGGCGATGAATTGATTGGTTCAGGAGTAATAGATAAATAGCGGGATCGCGAGTGGTCATTCTTTAAATTATGAATGAATATAAAATAAAAGATACTTCTATTTTTAAGTTTAAAATTCTTGAACCATTTCACGAAATTAGGCAATTTGTGACAAGCAGGACGGGAGGCTTTAGCATTGGGACATTTGAATCTCTTAACCTCGGTTTTGGCACAGATGACAATCCGGAGACTGTTTTAAAAAACCGTTATAAGCTTTCTGAATTGTCAGGCATTCCCCTCGACTGGTTTGTATTTGCCAACCAAACACACAGTTTCAATATTGCTGTTGTAAACCATTCGCAAAGGGGTTCAGGCGCATTCGCCCGAGATAATGCAATTTTAAACACCGATGCTTTAATTACATCAGGCAAAAACATTTGCATTGTGGTACAGGTTGCTGATTGTGTGCCATTGCTATTTTTCGACAGCTCCAATATAGTAATTGCAGCAGTTCATGCCGGCTGGCGCGGAACATTGCAGGAAATTGCCCTTCACACGATTGAAAAAATGAAGCGGGAATTTAATACAAATGCGGGCGATATTATAGCTTGTATTGGCCCTTCAATCGGCCCATGCTGTTATGAAACCGGAACTGAGGTGATGCAAAAGTTTGTTGAAAAAGATAAAAGTTCTTCCGAATTATTCAACCATGCGAACAATAAAATTTATTTCGATCTCCGGCAAGCCAACAAAATTCAATTGTTACAAGCAGGCATAAAAGAAAATAATATCGAAGATGCAGGCATTTGTACCAAATGCAACAACGAAATGTTTTTTTCATCCCGCGCAGGAAAAGGAAACACAGGTAGATTTCTTGCAGGAATAATGTTGCAATAAATTTTAATTGTAGGTTGATGAAAGTTATTTATGGATACCGCATTCCTTTTGATCCGGTTGCTCCCACCACCAACGGCCCGCACGCGGTTCCTCATCAGCTTTTATAGCCCTTGTGCATGGCTGACAACCTATACTGTTAAAACCTTTTTCGTGAAGGGCGTTATAAGGTATTTCATTTTTGCGGATATAATCCCAAACCTGTTTTTCTGTCCAGTTTATTAAAGGGTTCAGTTTTATGAGGCCATTTACATCGTCCCACTCCACAAGCTTTGAATAAAAACGTGTAACCGATTGGTCTTTTCTAAGGCCGCAAATCCATACTTCGAGGCCTTTCATAGCCCTTTTCAATGGTTCAACCTTGCGGATATGGCAACATTCTTTCCTGTTTTCCACACTCTCGTAAAACAGGTTAATGCCTTTCTTTTTTACCATTTCCTGTACTGCCCTATAATCAGGAAAATATACTTCAATTGCAATTCCGTATTTTTTATTTGTTTCAACGATTAAATTGTAAGTTTCCGGAAAAAGACGGCCGGTATCGAGCGTAAATATCCGGGTTGTTATATCGGCATTGCAAACCATATGTGTCAGCGCCTGGTCTTCGGCGCTTAAGCTTAATGCCAATGCTATTTTTGCTTTATTTTCTTTTAAAAAATACCCGATTATCTTTTCAGGTTGGCTTCCCGAAAACTTTTCATTCAATTTGTCTATAATGGCAGCATTCATTCTAATAATTTCTTGCTAAAAGTATAATATTTTGGGTATTTAAAAATTATCTACAGAAATGAAAATTAAACAACAAAGAAATAGGTTTGGTTGAAGCCGGATTAAAGATTATGCTTAACTTTATTGAAATTTAATTTCTTTATGAAATTCTCAATTAATCAATTTAAAATTTAAAGTTATGATTTTAGTTATAATTGGCTTAATTGCCGTAGTTATTGGAATTGTTATTGCAAGGTCCGATTCCCCTGCCCGCAACTATGTAAATACAATAATTTTCATTGGCGTTGCAATTATTATTGTAGGTTCAATTGTTGCATCTGTAGTTCAAATTGATCCGGGCGAAGTTGGCGTGCAAAAGCTGTTTGGTAAAGTTAACGACAGGACGCTTGAAAGCGGCTTAAATTTTGTAAACCCGCTTGTTGAAGTTGTAAAATTCGACATTAGGACGCAGAATTACACAATGTCCGGTGTGCATAACGAAGGCGACGTCCTGGGCGATGATGCCATAAGGGTGTTGTCGGCAGATGGGCTTGAAGTAATCCTTGATTTGACGGTACTTTATAAAGTATTGCCCAATGAAGCGCCACGGATACTTAAGGAAATAGGGACTGATTATAAAAACGTAATTGTACGTCCTGTTTGCCGGACAAAAATAAGGGACAACGCCGTTTATTACGATGCCGTAGCTTTATATTCCAGCAAGCGTGATGAATTTCAGGCGCGTATATTTAAAACAATAGAAGAAAATTTTAAAGGAAGAGGCTTGATGCTTGAACAGCTATTGGTAAGAAATATTACGCTCCCAGCTTCGGTAAAAACAACTATCGAATCGAAAATAAATGCGGAACAGGAAGCCCAGAAAATGACCTTCGTACTTCAAAAGGAAAGACAGGAAGCCGAAAGAAAAAGGGTTGAAGCCCAAGGTATAGCCGATTATCAGAAAATAATAAGCCTGGCGCTTACCGATAAACAATTACAATATGAAATGATAAAAGCCATTTCAAACTCTCCGAATGCCAAGCTGATTATTATGGGCGGAAATAAAAATACCCCGATAATACTCGATGGGAAATAAAATTGATAGAACGCATTGAGCATGGTTTAAACTATTTTGCAGGGTTACATAAAGAGTTTTTGCATAACCCTGCTAAATAGTATCTCAAAAATCAATTGCCAAAAACTTTCTTAAGCAAGTCCGATGTTCGTGCCATAGGATCTTTGCGTATGCTCAGCTCTTCTTTGGCTATCATTACAAACAAGCCATCAATGGCTTTGCGCGTAACATATTCTGAAAGGTTTGGGTTTTTCTTCTTAACGAAAGGGATTTTGTTATATTCCTTAATTAAAGCTTCCCATTCTTTTGTGGCGTCGACCTTGTCCAGTGAAGCTTTAATCTTAGGCTGGAATTTTATTTTCAGCTCACCTGATGTTGTTTTTTTAAGGTACATTGTAGCTGCATCGTCTTTTCCTTTAACAATATTTACGGCATCGGTAATACTCATGCTTTTAATAGCCGACACAAATATAGGCCCAGCCTCATTTGCAGCATCTTCAGCGGCACGGTTAATTGACAATGTAACCTCGTCAACTTTATTGCCAAGGCCTATTGACCTGAGCTTCGATTCCATTTCCTTTTCTTCGGGAGGAAAAGGGATTTTAATTTCAGGGTTTCCAAAATAGCCGTCGGTTTTCGATACGGTTTTTACCCCTTTATCGGTGCCGTTAACAAGCGCTTCCTTTATACCATCTGCAGCATCCTTTTCAGATAAGCCACCAGTGTTTTGCCCGATAATTTTCTGTGCATCTTTTATAAGCTGTGCTTTCGATTCGAATGAACCAAAATAAATTGCAAGCAATAAAAATAGTAATGTTAATTTTTTCATCTTATAATTTAATTTTAAAAGGTTGTATAGCTCGTCCCGAAATTGCGGGATAATATCCATTTTATTTTCATTCGAGTTTGCAATTTATAAATCACGGATGTTTTATATTATATAACTTTAAACTTAAGCCCGCTTGATTGATTAACAACCGAGGCCATATAATCCTGCCATGAAACAATCATCAACTTATTTTCTTCTAAAGGCAAATAACCATATTCGTAAATAAACCTGTAAATATTTCCATTCTTTGCAGGGTAAACATGAGTGAAATACCTGAAATCGAAATTTTCGTTCGTTAAAACTTCCCTGCGAATGGTTGTTTTGCCAACAGGGCTGTATTTTTTCAAAATTGTCCTGTTTTTGCGCAATATAGAATTGATTCTTGTAACTTCTTTTTCCCTTTCGGTTTTTGATTTGTTGTTATAGATGGTCCTGCATTGATTCGGAACAAAACTTTTTATCAGTCCGTCCAGTGTATGTGTTTCCACATTCGGAACATTGCTTTTCCATAAATAAAGAATTAATCGAATTATTACCCGGATACATCCGTATATATCCGGGTAATAACATGGCTAAGATATAAATTATTTGGTAATTTGTATTTAATAATTTCTTAAATTGTGTTTACAAAACATAAAATTTGGCTGAACCATTGGGATTATAATAGACATAAGCTTTTCAAGCTTTATTTTAAGCCCGATATGGAATTGGTCGATAAACTCAAACAAATAAGCATTGTCAGATATAGTTATCAGTATAAATGTTTTTATATGATAAACAATGTATTTAACCTGGAACAATTGGAAAAGGAACTTGCAGGTTATGCAAATTTGGTTATTCAGAGTAAATTGAAGGAACAGGGACAAACAACAATTCAGAAAACCGCTAATAAAAACCATAACAAAATTTCATTGTACATTTTTCCTGTAAAAATTAATGACAGGCGTTGTATCCAGTTACAACATAATTATAATAAAAATATATTTAAAGCTATAGGCAACACTGGTTTGGCCCAATGGTCGAGGATTACAAGAGGCTGGGTATTGCCCGATAATGAAGATGATATTTTAAAATTATTCAAATTGCTTGAACCAATGGCCGTAATAAAAGTTAACCGTGAAAGCGACATTCAAAGTATGAGGGTAAGAAAATGGCTTTGGGAACAAAATTTCATGTCATCTGAAGGATTTAAAAGCTGCCCGGATGAATTTACCGATAAAATGAAACTTAAGAACTATAGCGATAAAACCATTCAGGTTTATCATTTTGCCTTATTAAGGTTTCTGAATACATATAAAAGCATAAATATTCAGGAAATGAGTGGAATTGATGGTTCTGAAATAAACAAATATCATGTAATGCTTCAGCAGAAATATGGCAAATCGGCTTCATCAATAAATATTTCAGTTAATGCCATTAAGCTATATTTTCATGAAGTTTTACAAAGAGATATTTTCACAGAACCTGTTATAAGGCCAAAAAAGGGACATATATTGCCCAATGTTTTGTGTGAAGGCGATGTTAGGAATATTTTACTTAGCATAAATAATCTGAAACACAAAGCTATAATATTATTGATATATTCAGCCGGATTGCGGATAAGCGAATTAATAAACCTTAAAATCAGCGACATTCAATCCGGCAGACAGACGCTTTTAATAAGAGGAGCCAAAGGCAGGAAAGACAGATTTTCGTTGTTGTCGGAAAAAGCTTTATTTATATTGAGAGAATATTATAAAGAATACAGGCCAAAAGAATACCTGTTTGAAGGCCAGTACGGATTCAGATACTCTGATGCAAGCATTCGTAAAATATTAAAAAGTGCCAAACTTAAGGCCGGGATAAATCAAAGAGCTTCCGTTCATACATTGAGGCACAGTTTTGCAACCCACCTGTTAGAACATGGTACTGACCTGAGATATATACAAGAACTGCTTGGACATAACTCGAGCAAAACAACAGAAATATATACACATGTTTCGAAAAGTGACATATCGAGAATAAAAAGCCCGGCAGATAATTTGAATTTATAATAAAATAATATAAGTTTATAAAAAAAATTAAAACGGATATACGCACTTTTTTAGGTGCATATATTAACCAATAAAAAACATGACTTTTTTGATAAACAATAAGTTATGATTAAGGAAAGACATCAAAATTATAAGGCTGTTATCAGTACCAGGTGTGTGTATCCGGTAGTTAGCCACCATATTGAGAGGATATCCCAAATAAATAAATTTAAAATTATGAGAACAATAGTATTAAGATTTTCAAAGGTTATATTCCTTTTAATGATTTTTGAATCAATATTTTCTCAGGAAAAGTCTGCAAATGCTATTTTATCAAGTATGAAAGAATTTGATTCCGAAGTAGGACACAAATTAAATTCCATCGTTGACTTAAATGTATATTCTTATTTTGAACTATCAGATTTATATAACACTGATTTAAAAAGGAAAATGTTTGAACAATCATCTGATTATATTGATAAAGTTAATCAATTGAAACAATTAAAGCCTGATATATCTAAAGATTATTACTTTATTAAAAATTCAAAAATATTATCTGATTATATATTAGCAAAAAATGGATTTGAGATTTTTGTGCGTTCCAATTATAGTGATATGGTTCAAATACAAGGCATTCCTTATCCACCCAAAACAATAGAGAGTTATGGTTGGAAGGTGTTTCTAAGCACTTTGCCGATTAAAGAATCTAATTTTCCGACTTATGAAAAACTTTTTATTCCTATAGATAACAAAACTGGTTTAGAAATTGAAAATAATAAACCCCAAGTAAGTATTATTTTTGCTTTCAAAGTAGTCGGTAAAACCTCATTTTCATATAAATGTTTTGTGGAAGGGCGTTCAATAATTGAAGAGGCAAATATTTTAAAAGCTGATTCAGTTAGATTATTGATAGTAAATGAATCTTTAGACAAGATTTATTATGATAAATTGTATCTAAACAATCAGACTACTAAAATTAAAAAACAATAATTCTATTATTAATTTCATTCTTCAAAAAAAATGTAAAATTCTTGATATGACACTTGCTGATACGATAAATATTTTGAATTCAAAATACCCTCAATCTAATATAGAAATTGAGTCTTTTGATTTTGAAACTAAAAGAATAAGAAAGATTACCCAACCTAAATATTTATTTCGAGGAGAATCAAAGTCTTATTTAAAGACAGAAACAACATATTTTAGAAAATTACATTGTGATATTTTCAATTCAGCACAGTGGAGTCAGATTCAATATGCAACTTATCACTTGTATTTATTTTTAAGAGAGGAGTTTTGGAATATACCGGTTGTTGATAACAGTCATGATAATGCTTTAGTTGAGACTTATATTGTTGGATTATTACAACATTATGGATTTGATACTTCTTTCATTGATTTAAGTTCTGATTTAAATGTAATAGCTAATTTTTCTTCCGATTCAGAGATTGGCAGTATAGGTTGGATTTTTGTTATTCCAATTGAAAAAATAATAGAGCATTGTTATGACTTAACACAATGTCCCGGTGAAAGGCCGAAAAGACAAAAGGCTTTTGCACTTTGGGATTTTAAACGTGGTCTTGATTTAAAAAATAGGCAATTTTTGATTGACTATTCTGCTGAATGGTTTGATTTCACTGTTGATGAAAAAGACAAAATATATTCTAAACCAGACTATTATTATCCTCTTAAAAATGATAGTGTTGCAAAAAATATAATTGATTGGTATGATAATTCAGAAATAAAATCGAAATTGGATGATTCAAAAGTGAATGATTATTTAAACGAGATAATAACAAAATTAAAAAAATACGGTGGCTAACAACGGCTCACAGCCAATGCGGGTTTCAGAAGGTTCACAAGCATCAGCGCCCGCATGTAGGCATTTGTGCCAGCGGACAGGGACGCAAGCACGCAATCCCGCACTGGCAGTAGCCGTGAACGTTAGTGGCAAGCCTTTAGTTCAACTGCCAGTTTTGATAAAAAATTGAGACTTTGATTATAAACATAAAACAATATAACTATGAAAACAAAACTAATTTTAATTTTAGCAATTGTATTTTCCTTTACCTCAAAGGCTCAGAAATGGATAAACTATGACAGAACAAATGGTTTAACTGATAATCAAGTCTATTCAATTGCTTTTGATAAACAAGGAAATAAATGGTTTGGGACTGGGTTTACAATTAATGGTGGTATATCGGAATTTGATGGAACTCATTGGACTAGTTATACAACAGCAAATGGTTTAGTTGATAATGACGTTAATTCTATTGCCATAGATGCACAGGGGAATAAATGGATTGGAACTTGGAACGGGCTATCAAAATTTGATGGCACGAATTGGACAACTTACACTACAAAGAATAGTAGTTTAGTTAATAACAATGTAACTTCTATTGCTGTTGATGCGCAGGGAAATAAATGGTTTGGGACTAATGGTGGTGTTTCGAAATTTGATGGAACTACGTGGACAAACTATACTGATATTTGATGGTTTGGCGTGTAATATTGTCAATGCTATTGCAATTGATGCACAAGGGAATAAATGGTTTGGAACGGGGGCGAATAATGTATTTTGTGGCGGAGTATCGGAATTTGATGGAACCCATTGGACTACTTATTCACAAACAGACGGTTTGGCTGATGATGTTGTCTTTGCAATTGCCATAGATGCCCAAGATAATAAATGGTTTGGTTGTGGTAATCGAAGTGGAGTCTCAAAATTTGATGGTAAGACTTGGACAAATTACACTACAAGCAATAGCGGTTTAATTGATAATATAGTCAATGCAATTGCCATAGATGAACAGGGGAATGAATGGTTTGGAACAGCCAGTGGGGTGTCAAAATATGACGGCAAAACTTGGACACTCTATGATACGTCAAATAGTGGTTTGACCAATGATTATGTTTTGTGCATTGCCATCGATGCTCAGGGTAATAAATGGATAGGAACTGATGGAAACGGGGTGTTAGAATTTGAAGCAGCCTCATTATCAGTTTCGCCTAATAATTTAAATATTTTGTCCTCAGTAAATAAAACAGCAACATTTGATATAAATTCAAATACTAGCTGGAATGTAAGTAGTAATCAAACTTGGTTAACAGTGAACAAAACATCAGGTTCTGATAGTGCTAAAATAACTGTAACAGCATTAGATAATACTAATACAAGTTTGAGAACAGCAATATTAACAATTACTGGAAGTGGAGTAAAAACAGATACTGTGACGATAACACAAGCAGCAGCCACCACAGGTGTAACGGTTAATTTAAATTCTGATATTCAACTCTACCCAATACCAGTTATTGACAATATGTATATTTTATTATCAAAATCACTTTCTCAATCGAATATTGCTATTTACTCTATTAGTGGGGTACAACTTTTCTCTACCAAATTTACTGGCAATAATACTGAAATAGATATGAGTAAATATGTTTCAGGTCTATATTTCGTTAAAATTGTAACGGCTGATAATTATATTATTACAAAGAAAATAATAAAAAAATAAACGGCCAGCCACTAACACGCGCTCATAAGCAATGGCGGGCGTTATACGGTTATTTAGCTTTCAATCTCGCATCAAATTTTGGTGTAGTTTGATAGAGAAGCTCTCCGAAACCCGCCACATGCTCATAGCGCCAAACGTTAGCAAACATTTTTAAAGATAGCAGCATTTCTTTTTAATAAGTTGTTTTTTATTGTAGTATTTTTTACTATTTTATAGAGATAAATATTCAATCTTTTGGGAATTTACTTAGTACTTATAAAAATAAACTTAATTTTATATAAAATATTCAATGTACCAATAGACATCACATTTAGTAAAATTAAAATATTACAATATGAAAAAGATTATTTTTTTATTTTTTGCGATTTTTACATACAATAGTATATCTTCTCAGATTGAACTTGAAAAATCGTACAGTGCAATGAGTGGAAATAAAACGAGTTTAACATATTCTTTGTTTGATGTATATGAAACTATTTATTCTTCTAAAGTCGTAAAATATATCTTATTTGATTCAAGAGATAATTCATTAAAGATATTTAATTTGGATTATAGTCTATATAAATCATTGACAATTACTCCTCCTTCTGGTTATATGTATAGTTCAATGGTTCTTGCTTCAACGAAGTTGTTCAATAATGATGATAAAGTTGAATTTATTATCTGTTACACAATGAAAAGAACAAATAATAGTGATACTACTATCATGAAACTATATGATGAAGATCTTACCATTGTTAAAGATTTTGGAAACTATACTTCTGCTTATGTGGTTGTTACTTCGGATAGTAAATTTAAATTGAGGGCTAGTCTATTCTCTGTTGTTTATACAAAATACCCGACAGATTATAATTATAGTTACAAAATGGATATTTATTCCTTAGGTGGAACAGTTCCTGTAAATTATGGGTCTTTAAAGTCAACTGAATTAGCTTCACCCTATCCTAATCCAGCAGAAACAGTAATAAATTTAACCTATAAGTTAGATGGCAATCAATCAACTCTAATGAGAATTTATAATTCAAATGGGCAGTTGTTTGAACAAAAACAAATTAATTCTGCCTTTGATAGAATTTTATTAAATGTGCAATCCTATCCATCGGGTATTTATTATTATGAATATAATGGGGTTTCAAACAAATTCATAGTTAATTAAATGTTTTGATTAATTCGTTTTTATTATTACCTTTGCATAGTTAAAGATTGTAAATTTGATTTCAATTTTCTTTGAAATCTAAAAATTGGTAATTTATTTTAAATAAATTCAATTATGGCAAATTTAAAAGAATTGCTAAATGGTTTATGGCATAATGCTAGTGGTAACCTAACTTTTATTTTTACTTTTAATAGTAATAATAATTGTAAAGGTGTAATTTCTGTCATCTCTAATGGTTTTGTTGATTCTACAGAAAAACCAAAAAATTTTGTTTTTAATATTGAGTTTACCAATAACGAGCCAATTTTGCATACATTAGCTTTTGGTACGAAATCAAATTCTTTAAAGATAGAATTATTGGTTAATAGTTTAAAACTTGATGAATCATTGTATTTATACCGTTGACAAAAAACGTTTGCTAACATCGGCTCATAAAACAAAGCGGTTTAAGTGGTTTGGCAAGTTTATAGCTCGCTTGCAACTTTTGTGCCGGGGGATAAATTCGCAACCACGAGCTCCGCTTCGTTTCATAGCCGCATAGCGTTAGTTGCCATAATCACACAATAATATTTGCATCTTAAAAAAATTAAAAAACAACGCCATGAAAAAAAAATTATTATTACTTGCATTTGTTCCATTAATTGGCTTTGCCCAAACAGGAATAATTTATCAAAAATCACGTTACACTCAACTTGGTGATAAGGGATTAGTTGATAAACAGTTAAAAATGCAGGTTCTTAACACCCCTGATAGTTACTACAAAAAACCTATTTTCGGTTCGAATTTAAAAACAGCTACAAAAGATAAATATTTATTAGATTCTGTTTATTCACGCAATTCAAAAGAGTATTACAGTTATAACGCAAATGAGAAAGAAATATTGGATATAACATGGGAGTGGGAGAGTTGGAACAATAACCCCGAACAATGGTTTCCTTCCAGTAAAGATGAATATTCCTATGATGCAAGCGGAAATAAAATATTGGTTTTCAGCTATAATTATGATATAGCTTCATCTAAATGGTTTAATTCTTCTAAATTAGAATCTTTCTATAATTCGAATGGTAAAGATACATCAGATATATATTCCGATTGGGAAAATAATCAATGGTTTGTCTCCTATAAATCTGAATCTTTCTATGATGCAAACGGAAAGAATACGTTGAATATTAATATCAATTGGTATTGGTCTGATGGTTCTTTAACAGGGGGTTTCAAAAATGAATCGTATTATGATATTAAAGGAAGAGACACATCGGATTTCAGCTTTAACTGGGATATAAGCACCAACCAATGGGATACTGCTGGTAAAAATAAATTTTACTATGATGCAAATGGAATTGATACTGCAAAAATAGGTTATAATTGGGACAATACTCTAAAGAAATGGATTTACTCCAGTGAAGATGAATATACTAATTTTACAAATGGAAACCAAACATTATCTCAAACAATTGATATCAGCTCTGTTTGGAACACTTCCAATAACAAATGGGTTTATCAAAATAAATGGGATTGTTTTTGTGATGCAAATGGAAATGATACAGCAAATATCATGTATAATTGGATGGATAATAATTGGGTGTTCAGTTATGAATTTAAATTTACCTACGATGCAAATGGAAACCAAACATCAATGTGTACTCCTGCTTATTGCTATTATTACTATTATTCGGTTCACGATATAAACAGTAGCATTAATCCAATTAACCTTAAAGTGGTTAAGATTTACCCAAACCCAGCAAATGAATTTATCAACATTGAAATTAGCGATAATTCAATAAACCTTTGCCAGATTTATAACTCCAATGGGCAAATGATAAAATCAATCTATTTAGTTCCTGATAATAATTCATATAACATCAGTAATTTAAAAGCGGGGTTATATTTTATCCAGATACCAATACAAAATGGAATTATTACAAGAAAAATGATTAAAAAATGAATAAGAAAAAATTACGGCAACTAACACGCGCTCATAAGCAATGGCGGGGTTTATACGGTTATTTAACTTTCAATCTCGCATCAAGTTTTGGTGTATTTTGATAGTGAAGCGCTCCGAAACCCGCCACATGCTCATAGCGCAAACCGTTGGCGGTCAGGCTATGACGACCAAGAATCCTGAAACAACAGAGAAGTAAAAAGTCATGAAAAGATTAACGCCATTTGATTTCATAGAAAAAGCAACTGCTATTCATGGCGACAAATATGACTATTCAAAAATCAAATATGTGTATTCCGAAAAAACAGTGCCTATTGTATGTAGAGAGCACAATCATGAATTTTCGCAAAGACCACATGACCATTTAAGAGGTAGTGGTTGTCCTATTTGCAGTGGGAAAATGAAAAAAAATGCTGAAGATTTTATTCGAGCTGCCAGAGATATTCATGGAGACAAATACTCCTATGACAGGGTAAATTACATTAATAACAAGACAAAAGTTGTTATTACATGCAAAACACATGGGGACTTTGAACAAACCCCAAGTAACCACATCGGATTAAAACAGGGCTGTGGCAAATGCGGTGGGACATCAAAATTTACAAGTGAAGAATTTATTGAAAAAGCAAAACAAATTCATGGTGACAAATACATTTATGACAAAGTAAAGTACATAAATAACAGAATAAAGGTGATTATAACTTGCCCCACTCATGGCGACTTTGAACAATCACCGAACAGTCACTTAGATGGAAATGGATGTTTAAAATGTAGTGGTGCTAAAAAAATGACGAAAGAAGAGTTTGTTGAAAAGGCAAAAATAATTCATGGAGACAAATACGCTTATGACAAAGTAAATTACATAAATTACAGAACGAAAGTAATTATAACCTGCCCTATTCATGGCAACTTTGAACAATCACCAACAGGACACTTACAACAAGGGCAAGGTTGTTCTTCTTGCAGTGGGAAAAAGAAAAAAACTACCGAAGAATTTATTCAAGAGGCTAGAAAAGTTCACGATAAAAAATATTCCTATGACAAGGTAATTTACATTAATAACAACACAAAAGTTGTTATCACTTGCGAAACTCATGGGGATTTTGAACAGTCTCCTAAAAATCATTTAAATGGAAAAGGCTGTGACAAATGCGGTGGAACATATAAAATAACTGGTGAAGAATTTATTGAAACAGCAAAACAAATTCACCCTGGTAAGTATAGTTATAATGATGTAAATTTTGTAAATACTAAAACCAAAGTATTTATTACCTGTCCCATTCATGGTGATTTTGAACAAACGCCCAACAATCATTTACAAGGGCAAGGTTGTTCTTCTTGCAGTGGGAAAAAGAAAAAAAACACCGAAGAGTTTATTGAAGAAGCAAAACAAATTCATGGCAAAAAATACCAGTATGACAAAGTGAATTATGTTAACGGTAAAACAAGAGTAGTTATAACTTGTCCTTTCCATGGCGATTTTAAACAAGCACCAAACAATCATATACAAGGACAAGGTTGTACAAGATGTAAAACACCAAGAGGAGAAGCTGAAATAGAAACAGTTTTGAAAAAACTACAAATCGAATTTGAAACACAGTTTACATTTGACGATTGTATTGACAAACGAAAGTTGCCTTTCGACTTTGCAATATTTATCAACAACAAAATTGGGCTAATAGAATTTCATGGGCAGCAGCATTATGATAGAGTTTATTTCGGCAATACAGACAAGCAACATAAAGAAGGACAAATGCGAGACAGTATAAAAGAAAAATACGCTCAAAGCAAAAAGATAGAGTTATTAATAATCCCATACAATGAAATTGACAGTATTGAAGAGACAATTGAAAAATTCGTTAGAGAAAAATTTCATGGTCAATTACTTGCTATACCATAATGAGAAACAAAAAAGCCCGAACCGCTAACAACGGCTCATAAAACATTGGGGTTTAAGTGGTTTGCTAACATTTTAGCCCGCTTGCAAGGTTTGCAACGGTGGATAAGTTAGCAATCACGCAGTCCCCAACGATTTTATAGCCG
>CAWEFA010000037.1:0-14603 GCA_963808135.1 uncultured Bacteroidota bacterium | reverse complement strand
CGAGTGCGGGCTGCCGGACGTGCTCGTGTAGGTCTGCGGGCAGGTGACCATGGCAGTAGTCGTGCCCGTGCTCATCACCGCGACACCTGTGCAGATGGCGGTCGAGCCGTCCTTGAAGGTGACCGTGCTGGTTGGGCTGTTCGGCACAGGGTCTCGACCGGAGGTGGCTGTAGCGGTCACCGTGGCCGTGTAGGTCACTTGCTGGTCAACGCTGGACGGGTTCTGCGAGGACACGAGGACTGTCGAGGTCCCGTAAAGACCTCCGTGTATGTCGTGGTGCCCGCGTAAGTTAGCCCAAAAGAGACGTTCTCACAGGTGTTCGGGCTATTGGTAGCAAGAGAGATCGGCTCGGCAACAGCCGTGGTGCTCGCTGCCGGGACGAGGAGCGAGCCGGAGAGGCCGTCCCGCTGTAGTTGAGATTGCTGGCAGGGCATCCGGCCGGTGGATTCACGGCGGTGATGCTCATAGAAGTGACGGTGATGGGGAACGTTCAGCGGGTTGTGCGCCGTGTACCACAGGTAGAACTGAGGCCCAGGGACGAGGTTGGCTGCGAATCCGGGCGGTGGACGAGCCGCTGATCGTGCTGGTGATCGAGAAGCCCGAGCCCGAGTTGGACGCAAGGAGGAGCTCGGGCGAGTGCTTGGGGAAGATGAGCGTGGCAAGCCCGAAGACGAGAGCGGCGACAGCAAGCGCCACAACACTGCCCTGTGCTACTGCCTTCGTCCGTCTGAACTTCTTCACCTACACCGCCTCCTCGCTAGGGGTGGGGATTAAATACCGGTTTCTGATCTGGCTAGTCGGCCGGGCCACAAGTTGGTGGAACTGTGACCCGGCCTTCCGACCTTGATGAGTAGGAGACTGAGCCAAGGCTCAGCCCCTGCTTCTCGTGCTAGTTGCTCGTGTAGACCAGGTTGACAGTGGCACCTTGGCAGTTGTCCTGGTTCGTACCCGCCTTGTCGTTGAACCCGATCGTGGCGCCCGAGAAGGTGACCGTCTCGCTCTGGGGGTCAGTCCTGACCAACGGTCATGGTGTGGTCGTTGCTCAGGGTGTAGTCACTCGCCGAGCAGGTGCTCGGAGAATCCGCTGCCTGGCGTGTTCTCGGTCACACTGCCGATGCTCACGATGACCGAGGTGCCGTACTCGTTCTGCCCGTTGGTGCCCTGAGTGTTCTCGATCGTGCCGCTGATCCCCTCGGGTGCAACGCCCGGAGCCATGTCATTGATGCTGGTCGTGTCGGTGATCTGGAGCGTGCTGGCCGCTTTACCTGTAGTAGCCGTGCCATTGCCGGTTCCCGACTGATTGTCCAGTAAGCGAAGGCTGCACCGGCAACACCGAGGGTAAGTCCCAGGGCCAGACCGACAGCCACCGCCTTCTTGTACTCAATGCGCTTCATTTATTTCTCCTCGCAATAGGTAATGGGTCAATCAGGGCGTCGGGTTCGCCACTCGCTCCCCACACGCCCGGCGACCAGGCACGGCCTGTGGATCATCACGTCACCCCTTACTGCCAGGGAGTGCCCTCGGGGCAAATCCCTGTTGTCGCGGGCCAGACGGGGCGGCTACAGATGCCCCGCCTGCCAGAACCGCAACACCTTGTGGTCGGAGAGTGCGTGGGAGCCGAATGACAGGCTGCTACCAGGCACTTCACCAATCGAGTCGTCGAAGCCGCAGGAAAGGGCGACCGGTCCTCGGGTCATAACCCGGCCGCCCTGGGAACGATCACGGGAAACTCCCCAGACTCGATCACTGGAATTCCCCACCCCTGAGCGCGCGGCAGCCCTCCCTGCAAGTGGTGCCAACTGCGTGGTGGGGGGAACCGCCTCCGCCAGGCATTTCACGCACCGAACCGTCAGCGCCAGAGCGTGAGCGGTGTTGCCGCAGTGGGAGGTGCCCAGTCCATGGGTGGGCATATCGGGGCACCCCCCACTGCGTGTGGTGGGACAATGTGGTGACACCCGCCGCCACCAGGCAAATCACCCACCAGATCGTGTGCGCCAAAGGCGTGAAAAGTTGAGACTCCGCAGTGGGGAGCGTTCAGTCCATGAGTCCCCGCACCCGAACACCCCCCACCGCGAGCCACGGGAACTCGTAGTGGCCGGAACACACACCAGGCAGCTCGCTCAGCGAATCGCTTCCGTTGACAGCGACAAAAGACCAGCTAGAGCCTCCGCAGGGGAGAGTGCCAGGTCCTCGCACCCCGTGACACTCTCCCCAGCGGGTGATCCGAAGTGCGTTCGGGCAGGAAGGGCCGCCACCAGGCACTTCGTTGATCGAAACGTGCGCGCCGAAGGGCGCGAGCAGGCAGAACCTGAGTCGCGTTGAAGAGTCGCTTTATGGCAGTTGAACTGGCAACTCCGAGGGCGTGGGTGAGACCGGGCGAAGATCATGGCTGTGCTCGCGGAGGAGTTCCGGGAAGATTGGAGGCCGTGGGCGTGGACAACTCGCCGCCTTTCTCGGCTTTCGCCTGCGGCTGGAGTCTTGTCACCCGATTCGCTTCCTCTCCGCTCGTAGTTACCTCAACTGCCGAGCGAGGACGGTTTCGCTACTAGCTCCAACCAGCCCAAGCGACCACATGAAGAACTGGCAATCAATGCTTCCCTCGCAGTTGGAACTTCTACTCGCATCGTTAGGCAATGTCAAACGAGCGAAGTCAGATCACCTCGCGCCTACGGGCATATGGGGCGCCTGGTCGGTGGGTCTAAGCCCTAAAAGCACCCGCCCCGGACCGGTTTGAGAATTTCGTACGCGGTTCAAGCGTCACCGTAATGAATCGAGCCGACAGGACAGTATCGCGGAGCACCGCTGAGGGGCATGCTTATATCCACCATATCTTTTCAGGGCTTTCTTGGCGTCGACGACGAAGACCAGCCTGTCGATCTCAACAGTCAGCTTGGTTGTAAGTACTTTGTTGACCGATACCCCGGCTCGTCTTATGACAGCCTGTCCGACAGTTGCGCACGGGTGCCCATAGACCCCATCTGACGGACAGGTTGAGCTCCCATTCCGGGGTCAGCGTGAGCTCCGCTCACGACCACGCTATGTTATTAGGTTGACCACTCATAGTGGTTGTAAGAGTCACAATCATTGCATAAATTGAAGATATTATAAAAATCGCCAAATAATATTTTATAGAATCTTTCTCAGAAATATCATTTGTAGATATTTTCTTTTCCATTTCTTTTAAATAAAGTCTAATTTGTAATTACACATAATTATTAGTAATTTTGAGAAACAAAACTGCTAAAATTATGGGAAGAAAAACATTACAAATACAAGGCTATAGTCCTGAACAGATACGAGCCCTGTTTAACAGGGACGAGAAATATACAATAGGCATTAGGTTATATGCAGTATTTCAAGTTTCGATAGGTCAATCAACCCGAAAGTTGGAAAGCTTGTATAATACAAGTTTTAAACAGATATGTAATTGGGTACATCGGTTTGAAGAGTTTGGGATAGAAGGCTTGAAAGATAAGCCCAAAAGTGGTCGTAAGCCGAAGTTGAGTGAAAAAGAAATGAAGGAATTAAGCAATTTGTTGAAAAATAACAGGCCTGATGAGTTTGGTTATAATACAGCCACATGGAACGGGCCAATACTTAAAGAATATATACAAAAGCATTATCATGTAATATACAAAAAAGCCCAGATATATAATTTACTCAAGCAACTCGGCTTTACGTACCAAAAAGGAAAAGCTCAGTACCCCGAAGCCGATGAACAGAAAAGAACGGAATTTAAAACAACAATAAAAAAAACTAAAAGAAGAACCAAATGAAACAGTAATCTTGTTTGAGGACGAGTTCAGTTTGAGCAACACAGCAACCATATCATATAGTTGGTCGCCATGTGGGAAGCAGCCCAGGGTAATTTGCAAACAAAATAAAAGAGAACGTCAAACAACATTTGGAAGCATAAACATAAGGACAGGTCAGATGGTAATCAACTTTTCAGAGAAAGGAAATTATAAGAGCTTCAAAAAACATTTGAAGAAAATATTATATACTTTTAGCGATGCGCCGGAGATTATATTGGTACTGGATAATGTGAGGTATCATCATGCAAAGCTTTTAAGCAAGTTTTTGACAGAAAACAAAAGGTTAGAAGTGCTTTATTTACCGCCTTACTCGCCAGATTTAAATCCCATTGAAAGAGCTTGGTGGTTTATGAGAAAATCAATAACCATAACAGGTTTATAGAAAGCTTGAAAATGAGAAAAGCTAAATTTTGGCAAATGTTTTCTCACTTTTTAGTTCCAAATGAAATCAATATATCATTAACATTGTAATATAGAACTGATATTATTTTGTTAATTCCCTAAAAACCTCCTCAAGCCGTTTTTCTTTTTGCTGCATTGAAAGAATAGCCAGCTTGTTTTTTACAGCAAAATCAAATAATGTCTTTCTAATATCATTTCCGGCGAAGGTTTCAATAAGCCATTGGCATTCCTTTATTTTAGCGGTCTTTTCAATTCCCGGGATACTTTTTAACAAAATTTCATCGGTTTCATTGTCGAATTCAACAATTATTGTTTGTGCCTGCTGAATTTTGGAGTATATATTTTTAGTTTTGTCGTCAGCAACTATTTCGCCATTGTTTATAATAATAATGCGGTGGCAAATTGCTTCTACTTCCTGCATTATATGCGTAGAAAGCAAAATGGTTTTATTAAGCCCCGCATCCTTGATTAAATCGCGGATTTCAACAATTTGGTTTGGGTCGAGCCCTGAAGTAGGCTCATCGAAAATAAGCACAGCAGGATCGTGTATAAGCGCCTGGGCAAGCCCTACGCGTTGACGGTAACCTTTTGATAACGCCCCGATTTTTTTGTGTTTTTCCTGTGTTAAGCCTGTCAGGCGGATCATTTCATTTATGCGTTCATCAGTACCTTTTCCAAGTTTATAAAGCCCTGCAACAAATTTTAAATATTCCTTTACATACATGTTAGGATATAACGGGTTATTTTCAGGTAAATAACCGATGCAACGCTTCACATCCAAAGGGTTTTCAATTACATTAATCCCGTTAACGGTAACTATGCCCTCAGTTTGCGGGATATAACCGGTAATAATTTTCATCATAGTAGATTTTCCGGCCCCGTTAGGCCCGATAAATCCTACTATTTCACCTGAATTAACCTCAAATGATACTTTATTAAGGGCAGTTTGCTTTCCGTATAGTTTGGTTACGTCTTTTACTTTTATTGACATTTGCTTTATTGAAATAATTCAGCGCAAATTTAACCAGCTAAACGTCATAAATGTTATTCTTTTATAAATTTTTGCATTACAGTTCCATTGTCGCCGCTTAGTTTCAAAATATAAATGCCTTCCGATAAGCTGCTTACATTTATTTTGTTTTCCGTGTTTGTTTGTTTCACCGACATTATTTTCCGTCCATCAATGGAAAAAATATTTATTACATTATTTTCGCTTAAGTTACTATTGAAATACAGGTCATCTTTTACCGGGACCGGGTAAAGTTTTAAAAAGTTATTATTGGCTTTTGATGGAGTAGCAGCGTTGGTTGCAATATTGGAACGGGAACTTGAATAAACATCCGATTTCAGGGTGTTGCATGAATATGGCGCCAATACTTCAATTTGATAATAAACATCTCCATCAGGCGCGTTAAAATCGGAATAGGTATTGGCGTTTCCGGCAGTTGAACCTATAATAGACATGGTTGAACGGGAACCGCCGCGGTAAATCTTATAGCTGCTTACATTAAAACCTTCATATGTCTCCCAAATAAGGTTCCATGAATTTCCCTGTCCTTTGTTAATAGTTAAGTGCATGGTTTTATGCGGATCGCTTTGTACGGTGAAAAAACCGCAGGAATCTTTTACGGCAATCCGATATTTATTCGACTGGATAAGCGCGTTAGAAAGCGTATCGGTAAAAGCTGACGGCTCTGAAAAAGTAGTTTTACCTAATAAATCGTAAACATCGGTTTGAAATAATGATTCGCGGTAAATATAAAACGAATCAATAGCTGTACTTTGTCCCTTTTGCCAAATAACAACATTTTTATCGGAATCATTAACAGTAACCATGCAAATGGAAGGGGTAAAATTTACAACGGTAGGGGTTACTGTAGCATTATCTGTGGCCGGGCACCCGTTTTGCGTTGTAACTTCAACGGAATATTCCGTCGGGGTTTTTACGGTAGCCACAGGGTTTGAAATATCCGTTGCGCTCAGGCCTGTTGACGGGCTCCATTCGTAGGTCAATGCCCCTGTTCCCGAATAATTTGTTGTAACATTCAGTTGGAAACTATTGCCGCAAGGTTCAAAGAGATCATTTGCTGTTGCTGTCAGCGGGTTTACCGTAACTTTAACCGTGTCCGTTGCAATGCAGCCATTCGGCGTTGATAGTGTTAATGTATAAGTTTTATCTGTTGTTATTTCGGCTGTCGGTTGCGCTATGTTTGCATTGTCTAAGCCTTCTGCGGGCAGCCATGAATAGCCCAATATCCCTGTTCCTGTGTAATTTGTTACCGGTTTGCCAAAGCGTACTTTTCCCCCGCAAATTATTGACTTATCTGCGCCTGCATTTACAGTTAACGGGTTTACCGTTACTTTAACCGAATCCTTTACCACGCCTAAATCAGGCGATGTTACAGTAACCGTGTAGGTTTTGGTTGAAGTTAGATTAGCAATCGGGTCAGGAATATCGGTTGCGCTTAAACCTTCTGCCGGAGTCCATAAATAGGTTAATTTTCCCGAACCTAAATAAACAACTGAAGCCAATAACTGCACGTTTCCTCCGCAAACAATGGTTTTATTAGCGCCTGCATCTACTAATAAAGAATCCGGCCCTCTTATTCCAATATTGTCTATGCTAAGATTGATTTTTCCTACCGGTTTATAGTTTGAAGTACATAAACCTAATTTTATTCTTTCTGGTGATATTGTCAAATTAAGCTTATCACCATTTCCAGTCCAATTTTGCCAATTAACATCGGCAAGACTGATATTAAACATTTGCCATTTTCCACCTGTTTTAAATGATCGAGGCTGAAAATCTCCAAATTTAGTTCCAGCAATGTTGTCCCATTCTGTTCCAATCAATACTGAATCGCCATCGTTAGTGTTTAACATAAAAGTTAAATACGCACCATGTGCATAAGGAGTCCAATCAGCGCCTTTGGCAAAAGTATCTATTGTAAAATCAAACATCCAATAATGAGGATTAGTTTCATTGTATGCTTCATTCCAGAGAAAATTTAAAAAACCTTTAGAAGAAACAGAAGGCTGTTGAGCTGAATCAAAATTTTGTGAAAACTGAGCGCCGCCAGCTGCACAATCCCCATTCATCCACATACCTGAAAAGTCCTCTACGTTATCAAAATTAAATTCAATAATCTGTTGTGGAAAAGCATTCAGTGAAAAGAAACCAAAAATAATCAGGAGTAATATTTTTGTTTTCATGGTAGTAGGTTTAGGTTATTACGCCTTAGATATTTATTACTTTTAAGGATTTTTTATACACCTTCAAATAATTGCCTTATTTTTCTGTTAATTTCAATTGCCACGGATTGGTTTATTTCGCCCAGTTTTCTACTAATCAGGTTTTTTGGTATCGTTACCATTTTGTGCAACCTGATTACCGAATCAACAGTTAATCCTGTACCTATACAGTTTTCGGATTGTTTTGTTATTATCAAATCACTATCAATTAAGTCCTCTGGTATTTTACTGGAAATAAATGCAATAATAACATGATTGTATTTCCCAATCTCTGATGTCAAACAAAGTGCAGGCCTAACCTTCGAAGCTGAGAGATCATCGAAAGGGAATGGGACCAATACAATTGTGTTCTTAATCATTGAATGGTTCTCCGTCTTTTATTGAATAAATATCTTCGCTTGGATCATTTAAAAAATAAAATGCGGGGTTTTTTGATATTGATTGCATCCATAATTTTTCATCATCTTGCTCGAATGAATTATCATCCAATAAAATTAAAACCCGAACATTACTATCTTTTTTATCTAAAGGATAGTCAATTTTCAAATGTCCACACTTATCAGTTTTTGAATTAATCTCTATCGCTTTCATTGTTGAAAATTTAATCAATTTAGTTTGTAGTTGCCAAAATGTATTTTATAAATGCCCAACAACAAATATTAAACCATAACAGCCTAAGTTGCCCCGTACATAAACTGCCCCACGGAAGTAAAACTCGAACGTGGATTAACTACCATTACAGGTATTTTTGCTACGTTGGCAATAATGTATTGTTCGCGGGAGCCAAAAATGAAATCGAGGAAATTTATATTTTTTGTAGTTACGATGAGTATAAGATCGGCATTCATATCCTGCGCAAATTTTATGGTTTCTTTACCGAATTCGCCTTTTGGCGCGGTATGTTTTTCATAGTCGAGGCTGTTTTGGATAAGAAACCGTACCGCAAAATTCAGGTTCATATTAATTTTTTTCTGTAACGAAGGGTCTGTAACAGGATATATAAATAAATGCACTTTTGAATTGAAATATTTTCCCAGGTAAATAGCCCAATAAAGCTTTTCTTTATTTTCGCTTCTGAAATCAATAGGAAAAACGATATTCGATAACTTTTCTTCAGTTCGCGGTTTATCCTGGACAATAATAAAAGGCACTTTGGAGCCTAACAACACTTTCAGGGCATAACTGCCCGTAAACTTCTGAATGCCTTTAATGCCGTGAGTTCCCATAATTACCATATTCGCTTTTGTGTCGGAAGCGTAATTTGAAATGGTATTAAAAATATTCCCCTCCATAACCTTAACCGAAGGCTTGATGCCAAATTTTTTATAAACTTCGCCTGCAATTTTTCCCAATTCATTTTCCTTCTCCGAAAGCATTTCCTCTTTTTGAACAATATGTAAAAGTTCGACATTTTTATCGAGCGTACGGGCAATGCGTTCGGCATGTTCTAAAGCAAATTCGGCTTTTTCTGAGAAATCCCAGGGAACAATTATCTTACGGCTATCTTTATCCATTGATTTTAATTATAAGTATTTAAAAAATTAAAATTATAACATTTTTATAGATTAAAAAAGTCATACCCCTACAATGATTTTATTTAAGCTTTCTATTTAAATAATAACCCGCATGTAACGACAAATCCTAAAATAAAGCCCAAATAAACCTGGGCAGGTGTATGTTTATTAAGCTGAAGCCTTGCAAAACCAATAATTCCTGAAATAAGTATTGAGAAAAATAAAAAGCCGAGACTATCGGAACCAAGCCTGAGAATTAAGCAAATTATCAAACCGGTTAGACCTCCAACCCCAATCAGGTGGGAGCTTATTTTCCAAAATGGGCTGATAAGCGTATTCAAAACAACGCAAGTTAATGCAGCAAAAATATATTTGTTAATAAATGGAATGGGATATTTATGAAGAATATAAAAAGTTGATAAATACAACAAAGAAGTTACGGCTAAGGGTATAATCCGCTGATTGGGATTATCCATTTCAACATTGTTAATAATATTCAGGTAATAAAAAAACGGGATAAAACATAATGGCATTATGAAAGTACCGGCAAATACTATATAGAAGATTACAAGTTTCCCTTCAGGCGATATAAATGAAATATATGTGCCGGACTTAAATATCATTAATAAGCCAATTGTTGGCATTAATAAGGGATGAAAAATTACTGAAATTATTTTTGCAATTTGTTCTGAAAATTTATCCATAAGAACAATTCAATTTAATTCTTTTCTCAGCCGCGCTACGGGTATTCCGAGCTGTTCCCTGTACTTGGCCACAGTGCGACGTGCAATCAGGTAGCCTTTTTCTTTTAATATTTCAGCGAGATGGTCGTCGGTTAATGGTTTTCTTTTTTCTTCGCTTTCAATACATTCCTCAAGTATTTTTTTTATCTCACGCGTCGACACTTCTTCCCCAGCTTCATTTTGCATGCCCTCGGAAAAGAAAAACTTTAAAGGTATTATCCCAAAATTTGTTTGAATATATTTACTATTTGCCACCCTTGAAATTGTTGATATGTCGAAACCGGTTGCATCGGCAATATCTTTAAGGATCATCGGTCTAAGTTTTTTTTCATCGCCGTTTTTAAAATATTCGAACTGGTATTTTAAAATAGCCTGCATAGTGCTCATAAGTGTATTTTGCCGTTGTTTGATTGCATTGATGAACCATTTTGCAGAATCAATTTTTTGCCTTACAAAATTCAATAGTTCCTTTTGTTGTTTTGTATTGTGTTCTTTATTTTGTTTGTATGTATCTATTAAGTCGGCATATGACCTACTAATGTGCAATTCCGGTGCGTTTTTCGAATTCAGTGAAAGGATAGGAATATCTTCTTTAAATTCAAGATTGAAATCCGGTGTAATTTGTTCCGAAGCTTTGTTCATCGGATCGCTGAAAGCGCTGCCAGGTTTTGGGTTCAGTTTCCGTATTTCTTCAATGGCAGATTTTAGCTGCTCTTCCGAAATATTTAACTTATTTATTATTTTATCGTAATGTTTTCGCGTAAATTCTTCAAAGTGATTTTTTAATATTTCCCATGCCAGTTTAACTTGCGGAAGGTGTAAATCTTTTAATTCAATTTGAAGGAGAAGGCACTCCTGTAAATCACGGGCGCCTACACCGCATGGTTCAAACTCCTGGATAATATGTAATAATTCCGTAAGCTCAACTTCTGTAGTTTTAATATTTTGCAGAAAAGCTATATCGTCAACTATTGAATCTAATTTTCGGCGTAAATAGCCATCTTCGTCAATGTTACCAAGTAAAAATATTGCAAGGGCAATTTGCCGTTCGTCGAGTTGTAGCTCGCCCAATTGTTGCTCAAGATATTCATGAAAAGTTGAACCGACTGAAAACGGAATTTCTTCCCTTCTATCGCTTAAAGAATAATTTCCGGTTGAAAGTTTGTAGGAAGGAACATTTTCATTGTCATTCATATAATCGTCAAATGAAAATTCATCATTGTTTTCTTCTTCGTTTCCCTGCTCAGGAGTTTCAGCCTCGTCAGCATTTTTATCTTCAGTTGAGTTATCTTCAAGCATCGGGTTATTTTCGAGTTCTTCTTTAATACGGTTTTCAAGTTGCATAGCAGGTATTTCCAACAGTTTAATCATTTGTATCTGCTGTGGCGATAGCTTTTGCTGAAGTTTCTGCTGTAGTTTTTGTTTAAGCATAATTGAAAAACCTGAACCTTATTTAAAGAAAAAGCCAAGCGCAGAAATTTAAAATTCCGCATTTTTTGGCGTTCTTGGGAAAGGAATAACGTCCCTTATGTTCGACATTCCGGTAACAAATAAAATAAGCCTTTCAAAACCAAGCCCGAAACCGCTGTGCGGAGCTGAACCGAATTTACGGGTATCGAGGTACCACCACAAATCTTTCATTGGCAAATTAAGCTCTTCAACACGTTTTTTCAGTTTATCGTAATCTTCTTCACGTTGCGAACCCCCAATAATTTCACCTATTTTTGGAAACAAAACATCCATGGCGCGAACTGTTTTTCCGTCATCATTTTGTTTCATATAAAAAGCCTTGATTTCTTTTGGGTAATCGGTAAGTATTACTGGCTTTTTAAAATGCTTTTCAACCAAATAACGCTCGTGTTCGGCCTGAAGGTCAACTCCCCAATTTACAGGAAATTCAAAATTCTGTTTTGATGATATTAAAATCTTTATTCCTTCCGTGTAAGTTAATCTTTCAAATTTATTGTCAATAATAAATTTCAATCTGTCTTTTAGTTCCTTATCGTACATATTGTTCAGAAAATCTATATCGTCCCTGCAATTTTCCAGGACATAATTAATAAGATATTTCAGAAAATCTTCAGCAAGATCCATGTTATCGACAATTTCATAAAAGGCCATTTCGGGTTCTATCATCCAGAATTCTGAAAGATGGCGGGGCGTATTAGAATTTTCCGCCCTGAATGTTGGCCCGAAAGTATAAATGGCCCCAAGCGCCATTGCACCCAATTCGCCTTCGAGCTGGCCCGATACAGTAAGGCTTGTTTCTTTTCCGAAAAAATCCTGGCTATAATCTATTTTCCCTTTTTCATCTTTGGGCAAATCGCCTAAATTTAAAGTTGTTACTTTGAACATAGCCCCGGCGCCTTCGCAGTCAGAGCCAGTAATTATAGGTGTATGTAAATAATAAAAACCATGATCGTTAAAGTATTTATGAATTGCAAACGACATAGCATGCCTGATACGTAAAATACAACCAAAAGTGTTTGTGCGCGGGCGCAAATGCGCAATTTCGCGCAAGAACTCCAGCGTATGGCCTTTCTTTTGCAAAGGATAAGTTTCTGCGTCAGCCGTGCCATAAATTATTACATCATCGGCTTTTATTTCTACTTTTTGCCCTTGTGCCGGAGATTCGGCCAGAACTCCCGAAACAGCAATGCATGAGCCGGTTGTTACATTTTTAAGAGATTCCTCAGAAATTTCATTTAAATCAACTACAATTTGAATGCTGTTTACAGTTGACCCATCATTAAGCGCAATAAACTGCACATTTTTATTTCCGCGGCGGGTACGCACCCATCCTTTTACAAGCGCTTCCTTACCATATTCTGAAGTATTGAGCAAATCTTTTATCTTAATTCTTTTTAAAGCCATTTTTCTTATTATTTCAATTCATTACTACCCTTGCAAAAGTAATATTTTTAAAGTATTTTCAGGCCATAAATATTATGCATATTAAGAAGTTGTTGGGTATAAAATATGAAACAGGTTAAAAAATAAAACTTCATGTTTTTTAATTAAAAGCTTTATACCCAAAACATAAAACCAAATATCAATGTCTTTAATAAACAATTTTCTTGACATTCTATTTCCCAGATTATGCGCCGGATGCAACAATGTTTTAACTGCAGGGGAAAAATTCATTTGCACAGATTGTTTATATAATTTGCCTTACACAGGTTATTGGAAAGAAGAAAATAACCCGGTGGCAAAACTATTCTGGGGCAGGGTTTATTTGCATAATGCCTCATCATATATGCATTTTCATAAAGGAGGCCGTTTACAAAACATCCTGCATAATATGAAATATCAAAATCAAAAAGAAATTGGATTTTTGTTAGGAGAAATGCTTGGCAAGGAGCTTTTAGGTACAACATATAATTCTGTCGATGCAATTGTACCGGTGCCTTTGCATAAATCGAAACTTAAGAAAAGAGGCTATAATCAAAGTGAATATATTGCAAAGGGTCTTTCGGGAATCTTAAATAAACCGGTTGAAACAGAGGCTGTAAGAAGAATAATTTCCGGTGAAAGCCAAACCAAAAAATCGCGATATGAAAGATGGGAAAACGTAATGAACATTTTCGATGTTGAAAAACCCCTATCCATTGAAGGCAAACATATTTTGCTGGTTGACGATGTACTAACAACAGGGGCAACAATTGAAGCATGTGCCGCATCTGTCCTTAAAGTTCCCAGCGTAAAAGTGAGCGCGGTTACTTTAGCTTATACTTTAATGTAATAACAATTTGCTTTCATTATTATTTTAAATTGATTATCCGCATTTATACCTGATTGTTCTTTTCAGAAAGGTTTTAGGCGTTTAGTTTTAGACTATTAGGTTCTTAAAACAAATTTTAGATAAGTTTTTCCTATAGTCTAAATACCTACAGCCTTAAAAATTATCTTAAATTTAATTATCAGTAGGTATGATTACGGACATTCATTTATTTTAATTTGCTTCGCTTTAAAAATAATAATGAAATACTGTATTTTGCCAATACTTTTAAAAATAACTTAAAAAATTTCATATAAGTTAGGCATTTTGCAGTTTTAGATTATTTTTGCAAAAATTTTAAAACAATTATAAGTGTAATTATGGCTAATACGGCAGATTTCAAGAATGGGCTTTGTATTGAATTTAACAACGATTTATTTACAATTGTGCAATTTCAGCATGTAAAACCAGGTAAAGGCGGAGCGTTTGTACGTACCAAACTTAAAAGCCTTACTACCGGGAAAGTAATAGACAACACATTCAGCGCCGGCGAAAAAGTTAATTTAGCAAGAGTAGAACGAAGGCCGCACCAGTTTCTTTACAACGACGAGTCGGGTTATCATTTTATGCATACCGAAACATACGAACAAATTACTGTCCAGAAAGAAATTATAAATGCCCCTCAATTATTAAAAGAAGGACAATATGTTGAAATAGTCGTTCATGCCGATACTGAAACTCCATTAAGTTGCGAACTGCCACCGTTTGTTGTACTTGAAGTAACATATACCGAACCCGGCTTAAAAGGCGATACAGCTTCATCTACTGCTTCGAAACCGGCAACAGTTGAAACCGGAACAAAGGTATATGTGCCTCTGTTTGTAACCAGGGCGATAAAATTAAAATCGATACACGCAACAACGCATACTCTGAAAGGGTAAAATAATTTTTTTATAATTTCCCCGATTTTCATTTTCGCATTTAAAATCAATTTTTAAAATACTATTGACTTATTCTGCCCCATTTAACAGATAGATGGGCTTTTTTGTATAATATTAGCAAGTATTTTGCAATTGGATATCTTATAAATAAAGTTATTTACCAATTATTAATTTTGACTCAAATAAAAAGTTAAAATATGGAACTTTTAATTATTAAC
>CAWEFA010000036.1:0-29958 GCA_963808135.1 uncultured Bacteroidota bacterium | reverse complement strand
GGAGGCGAGCTCGGCCTTGGCTACCGGCACGCACCCCACCTGCGAGGCCACGCAGAGCGGATCGAGGTAGGAGAGGTGGTTCGCGACGAGAAGGGCCGGGCCCCTGGGAAGCGGTCCGCGCGCGCGGACCGTGAGCCCGTGCACCTCGAGCGCTCTCGCCGCCGCGAGGGAGAGGACCTCGCTCCCTCGAGGGCCGCCTCGGCCGGCCTCCCTTTCACTCGGCGCGCGGAATGGAGCGTGCGCGCCGCCAGGACCGCGATCCGGCCTATCCGGGCCAAGGCGAGCAGAGCGACCCGGGGAAGAGGTTCACGCCGCCCCCATGACCACCGCCCCGCCTCCTCGGCCATGACCGTCGAGAGCGCTGGCCGGCTCTTCGCCACGAGCGCCCATCCGCTCGAAGCGCGCCCGGAGCCGCTCGAACCCCTCCCGGTCAATCCGAGAGACCAGCCGCCTATCGCCCGGACCGTAAAAGGCCTCCCGGGTCCCGACCTCTTTGGCCCCCAGCGCGGAGTGAAGCGAGCGGGCCTGGAGGTTGTCCTCCTTCACCGTGAACCAGCAGGAATCGCAACGCGGCAAGAGCGAAGCCACCAGCTCGCGGATCAGCAGGAAGGCCACCCGGCTCCCCTGGTGCGAGGGGGCAACCGCCAGCGTCGTGCAGTAGGCCTCGCGCCCGCGCACGAAGCAGAGCACGTACCCCACCGGTGCGTGCCCGTCATGGGCCACGAAGCAGGATTCCTGGAAGAACTCGCAGCAGAGCCGGACGTAGTAGGGCCCCAGCACGGCCTCCCCCTCCTTGCCGAAGACCTCCTCCTCCAGGTGCATCAGGGCCTCGTAGTCCTCGGGGCGGAGCGGGCAAACGGTCTTCTCGGACATGCGGCCTCCTGTGGGTAGCGAGGCTAGGGGGCCTTCGTGGCCGGGAGGTCGCGGACCGGAAACGAATCGGCAAACCGCCGCACAGCGCTCTTGCTTCCTTCACCCAGGATTCCCTCCGAAGACCCGGTCTCGTCACCGAGTTGAGGTGAGATCCCAACCGTTCAGGCAGGGGTCAGTGGCGGGAGGCGAACGCACATGCTCATCGCTCACGTGTCGGACCTCCATATCGGCCGCGACGCCGCCACCGACCGGGCGGCGCAGCTCCTCGCGGTGTCCCTGGAGGACGCAGGCGTCTCCACCGCCATCGTCACCGGCGACGTCACCCATCGTGGGCGGGAGTCCGAGATGGCCCGCTTCGAGGCCGCCTTCCGGCGCGTTCGAGGCCACCGTCGCCTCGTCGTCGTGCCCGGCAATCACGACCGCCTCACCGAGGACGCCGGCCGGCGTTTCATGCCCTGCGCCCGTGTCGACGTAGAGAGCCGCCCCGGCCTGTACGTCATCCGGCTCGACTCCACCGGCCCGCACAACCGCCGGCTCCTCGCCTCCCATGGCATGCTCTCCCAGGCGGATCTGGGCGCGGTCGACTCCGCGCTCGACTCCGCTCCGGAGGGCTCTCTCACCGTCCTCGCACTGCACCACCACCTGTTGCCCCTGCCCGCCGATGCCCTCTCCGAGCGGATCTCTCGACCTGTTTGGCTGGCCCTTCGCGACCGAGCTGAGGCTGGGTGGCGAGCTGCTCCAGCGCATCGCGGGACGCTGCGACCTCGTGCTCCACGGCCACCGCCACGCTCCCTCGGAGCTCTTGCTGGGCGCCGACACCGAACGGCCCCTGCGGGTCTTGAACGCGGGCAGCACCCCCGAGCTGGGCCGCTTCCGCGTCATCTCGAGCCGGGCCGGGCGTCCCGGTACCGCGGGCTGGATCGAGGTCGAGGGCGACGGCTCGCTGCCCCTCGCCGGCGCTCCGGTCGGAGTGGCGGCGTAGCGCACCCCGTCGCCCCCCGCAGGCCGAGCGTCGCGAGCCGCTTGGCGGCCTTGCGCAGGCCCAAGCCCTCTCGCGGGCCTCCCCCGGCCTAGCGCGGCGCCCGCCGCGCCTCGAGCACGAGCTGCGTGCGGGCGTCATGGAGCCCGCGCTCGAGCCCCACCGGAAAGCGGTGCGGATTCACGAATCGCTTCACTCCGCCGTGGAAGAGACCAAGCTGGGAAAGGGTGCGGGCCCGGATCTCCGAAAGCGGAGGAGACCGGTACACCTGCACTCCACGCCGGAAGACCGGCACGAGGAGGTCTTCGGCCCCGGCCCCCGCCGGTACCTCCCGGCGGCGGGTGGGATCCTCGGGGTCCACCATCACCGCGCCCGCGGGCAACCCCAGCTCCTCGTCA
Source organism: uncultured Bacteroidota bacterium (assembly GCA_963808135.1). Taxonomy (GTDB): domain Bacteria; phylum Bacteroidota; class Bacteroidia; order Bacteroidales; family DTGW01; genus CAWEFA01. The sequence goes on along the minus strand of CAWEFA010000036.1, from coordinate 27,708 downwards.
TAGATCACGTCGGCCACCGCCCTGCCCGCGCCATCTTCCACCCGGCGGACCTGCAGGATCCCGGGGATGTTGATCTTGGCGGCCTGCTCCGAATCTTCACCCGCCGCGTCCACGGCGCTCCCGGCCCCTCCCGGACCGCCCCCAGCTTGTACACCCCGCCCAGCGCACCGTCGGCCTGGCCGGTGACGAGCTTCGTCCCCACCCCCCATACCGCGATCCGCGCCCCTTCCTCCTTGAGGCTGCGGATGATGGTCTCGTCGAGCTCGTTGGAGGCGTAGATGGCCGCCCTCTGGAAACCGGCCTCGTCGAGCAGCTTCGCGCCTCCATGGATAGCCAGGCCAGTCCCCCGAGTCGAGCCGGATGCCTTTGCCGGATTCATCAGCCGTTTTTACACTCGATTTTGATAATTCATTAATTTCTTTTGCTGCAACCTGGCTGTTTTCAGCAAGTTTACGAACCTCGGCGGCAACAACTGCAAACCCTTTTCCCTGATCCCCTGCACGGGCGGCTTCTATTGCAGCGTTTATAGCCAACAAATCGGTTTTTTCGGCAATCTCCCCGACTACTGAAATTTTATCGGCAATTTTTTTCATGGCCTCAACAGTAATTGTAACCGATTTATTTCCTTCATTAATATCATTTGAAGCCTGCAATGCTATTTTTTCTGTTTGCTTTGCATTGTCTGTATTTTGGTTAATGTTGGAAACCATCTCCTCCATTGACGAAGAAACTTCTTCGGTTGATGAAGCCTGCTCGGTAGAACCTTCCGATATTTGAACGGCAACATTTTGAAGCGCCTGGCTGGCATCTACAATATTTTCTATTGCTGTTTTAAATTCGCTAATCATATAGGAGTTGGCTTTAACCATTTCATCCATGGCTGCCATTAATTCATCATTTTCGGAACGTTTGACAAGGGTAACTGTTAAATCGCCTTTGGCAACAGCTTTTGTTTTTTCTATAATTTCTTTTGTAGAAGCAATAAGGCTGTTCAAATTGTTTTTAATCAAATTAAAATCGCCATTATAATTATCTTTTATAATCGGCGGCATAATTCCTTTCGATAAATTGTCAACATATTCGGCAGAAACATTTAAAGGAATTATTAAAGCATCGAGCGTTTGATTTACACCTTCGGGTATTGAGCGGAATTCGAAATTAATTTTATCCACATCGGCGCGGGTCGATAATTTCCCTGCTACGGCTGCTTCAACAAGTTTATTGGTTTCGCCAACCAGTTTATTTAAAATGCCCTTGATATTCGAGGCTATAAAATAGCCAAGGCCAATGGCAACAATAGCGCCGAGTACAAATATAAATAGCATAAATAAAGAGGCCGATTTCGCAATTTTTGTATTTGAATCCGAAATTGTTTTAGCAGTTTTAATATCATAATCAACCAAAACATCTAAGGCAGTTTTTACATCATCTGCCGCTTTTCCTATTTGTCCATGCAACAACTCGGCACATTTTGCGCACTGATTGTCTAAAGCAAGCGGGCTTATTTCATTTAACAGTGATATGAAAGTATTAAACGATGCTGTTACCGATTCATAATTTTTCTTATCAGTTTCATCAATAAAATTGGCAGAATATCTTGCGCCGGCATCTGAAAAATTTTTAATTGATATATCTGTATTGTCCAAATATTTTTTTATTTTATCAGATTGTTTTGCCAAAACAGCGTCCCTGATATCAACACTGATTTTTAGAAATTCATTCGTCATTTTTATAACATCGGCCATAGGGGCAGTTGTTTTTTTATACATAAATGTATCGGCATTGCTAATTTTATTTATTTGCGAAATACCGATATAGCCGATTATTGCTGCAATTATTGCAACTGCTGTAAAGCTTGCTAAAAGCTTTGAGCGGATAGAAAATTTTTTAAACATAGCTTTTGTTTTTATAGGTTTAACTTACTAATGATTCATTTAATTGTTTTGCTTCTTTAATTGCGAATTGTTCTTCGCCTGTAAAAACCTTTTCCACATTAAGCAGCATGATAAAATCGTCGTGAAGCTTAAAAATGCCGTATAGAAAATCGGTATTGAACTCTTTGCTCATTTTAGGCACCGATTTAATATCGTTATCATCGATATTGATTACATCCCTTACTTTATCAACAATTGCTCCGATACGGTAAATGTCGTTGCCTGAAGAGAAGTCTAAAACAATAATAACAAATGATGCCTCATCAGGCCTTTCCGGGAAGTTGAATTTAATGCGCGATTCGAAAACCGGCACCACTTCGCCCCTAAAATTTATTATCCCTTTTATGAACGTAGGCGCATTCGGCACATGAGTAACATACTGTTTTTGCAATACTTCAAGTACGTTTACTACATTAATGGCAAACAATTCGTTGCAAACAGTGAATGAAAGATAAGTGCTTGTCATGGTTTATAAATTTAATTTATTCTAACATCTGCTTTTTTCGTCTTTGCTTCCGATGTTTTAAAAATATTGTTGGTATCTATCATCAGCGCTAATCCACCGTCGCCAAGCTGGCTTGCAGAGGTAAGGAAATCCTGGTTGCGGAACGATTTGCCCAATGGTTTTAACACAGCCTGGTGCTCGCCTACGATTTTATCCGTTAACAGGGCGATAAGATTTTCATTATTGTTAAGTACAATTACCTTAACTTTTTTATTATAATGGCCGCCGATGTTAAGTTTTCTGCGTAGGTCGATAAAAGGGATAAGCCTGTCGTCGAAGGGCAGGGTGGCGGTATGGCGCCTGTTTTCAATCTCGTCAGCGCTTACCTGGCTGCAAATGCGTATTTCGGAAAGGGGCACGATAAAGTTGCAGTCCTCAACTTTAAACAACAAGGTGTCGATTATGGTAATCGATTGCTGAAGTTTGAGTGTGAAAGCAGTGCCTTTTTCTTCCTCCGATTCAACAACAACATCGCCCCTGAGATCGATAATTTTCTTTCTTACTACGTCCATCCCAACACCACGCCCGGAAACTTCAGTTAGACTTTGAGCGGTAGAAAAACCCGGAAGGAAGATAAGGTCGAACAACTCTTTTTTTGTTGGTTTGTTGGTAGCTTTCAAAATGCCTTTGTCTATGGCCTTTAACCGGATTTTTTCGCAATTAATCCCAGTGCCGTCGTCTTCAACTTTTATAATAATATAATTTCCCGAATGATAGGCTGAAATTTTTATAATCCCTGTTTCGGGTTTTCCTTTCTTTAGCCTTTGTTCAGGGGTTTCGATACCATGATCGATGCAATTTCGGATAATATGCATTAACGGATCGGAGAGCTGGTCGATGGTATTTTTGTCGAGTTCCGTATCAATGCCCTGGGTTACAAGCTCCACTTTTTTCTTAAGGTGCCTTGATAAATCGCGGATTAACCTTTGGAACCTGAGAATAATATCGCTCAGCGGCACCAGCCTGATTTCGAGCGCCGTGTTACGGAATTGTTTCGATAAATTATCGACCTTTTCAATAAATGGCCTGATGGGATCGAACTGTCTTTCGTTGGTATTCAGCATTAATTGTGAATTAACGGTAATCAATTCACTTACAAGATACATGAGGTTATCCAATTTAGTGGAATCGACAGAAATTCGCTTAATATTTAATTTTTCGCTTGCCTGGTTTTTGGAATCTTGTTTTTCACCCGGCACAAACGTTTTGCTTTTTATATTTTCATTTCCTTTTATTTCTTGTTTGTTGGAACCTTCTATATATTCTATAATTGATTGTTCGTCCAAAGAAATATTTGCTTTTTCATTTTGATTAGAATTATTTTCAAATAAGTTGCCATCCGATATTTTTGTTATTTGAATATTATCTTCAATGAAAAGAAAAATATCATAAATTTCATCAAAGCCGGAGTCTGAGCAAAGCAAGATGCTCCATGCATCAGAATTATCGCTGCTCAGGTAATCCAACCTGCTTATTTGATATTGGCCTAATTGCGATAATTCACGAAACAGGTTGACCAGACTAATTCCCCTAAAATATATCATTTCATCGGTACGCAGCATAATATGCCATGTAGCCATATTGTGGGTTTTATTTTCATCTACAACATTATTTTTAACCGGTATATTTTTTACATCCTCAGTATTAGCTTTGGCAATTATTGAATTTAGTTCTTTGATTAAACGGTTATGGTTATTTTGATTATCCGTGTTTTCGAGTTTCTCATCGTTTAATAATTTTCTAATATGGTCAAAGGAATAAAATGTAATATCGAAAATCCCTTTGTTAAAAATTAATTTGTTTTCACGGATTAGCTGGTATACACTTTCCATGCAATGCGTAAACTCGCTAATAAAGTTATACGAATACATGCCGCTTACACCTTTTATTGTGTGCATTGAACGAAAAGCCGAGTCGACCAATGAAAAGTTCTCCGGGTTCTTTTCAAGTTCCAGGATGTCTTTCTCCATTTGGTCTAAAAGTTTAACCGCCTCTTCGTAGAATTTTTCGCGGAATTTTTGAAGTATTGGATCCATATTATTTTGAATTTGGATATTGAGTTAAAGGTACTTTAGAGCGCTATGCTAAAACCTCATCAAATTGTTGATTTTTTACATATATTCTATGATTTTTCAATCCTCATAAAATAGGATATGGAATTATGCAGGTAATTTAAGGATTGCCGATGACAACAAACCGGAATGCTCTAATTAACCTGCCTTATAGCTTATAGTACAAAAATACGATGGGTATCGCTTAATTATGATAAGGCATTTTGGTTATAAATTATGTACGTAACAGATGATTGTATTGGAAAATTATACTAAACCGCTAACAAGATATTGATAATGCATATTGTTAGCTGGTTTAGTTAATGCCGACCTGCTAACTGTTTCAAAACAAAAGCGAAGCGAATTGTTTTGATTATCATGTTAGCGGTTCGGTATTAATTGAACCCTGCGGATTAATTGACTTCAATAACTTTGTTTTTTATTGCATACATTATCAGGCTTGCAGTATTATTCGATGCTGTTTTTGCAAGTAAATTTGAACGGTGGGTACGAACCGTAGTAGCGCTGATGTGTAGTTTATTTGCAATATCTTCATTTGAAAGTCCTTCTGAAATTTTTTGTAAAACTTCTATTTCCCTTTTTAGAAAGTTTTTCTCCGGCGGTGTCTTTATTTTCGGTTGCAGCCCTGCTTGTTTGTATATTGGCGATGAGTTTATATAATAATTCATTAGAAAAATAATTGTTTCCATCGGCAACTTCTTTAATGGCTTTCATCAGTTCACTGATCCCCGATGATTTCAAAACAAAACCTTTAATTCCGTATTGGATCATTTGATAATAATACTTTTCATCGCCAAACATTGTAAGGGCAAGGATTTTCAAACCGGGAAATTTATCTTTGGATATTCTTGACGCTTCAACCCCATCCATTACGGGCATTGAAATATCTAAAAGCACAATATCGGCTTTTACTTTTTCTGCTATTTCCAAAAATTCCTTTCCATTTCTTGCTTCAGCTATAACTTCTGCAAGGCTGCCGCTGGAAAGTAACAACTTCAATCCATCTCGAAACATATCGTGGTCATCGACTAATAAAATTCTTATCTTTCCCATTTTATATTTTAATGATTATTTCAATATCAGTTCCTATATTGATGTTCGACTTTAACCTGAGTTCCCCTCCAATGAGCTTTACCCTGTTTTCAATGTTATATAAACCCATTCCTTTTCCTTCTTTCATAGTTTTTTCAACATTAAAGCCTTTTCCATTATCAGAATAATTTATTGCCAAAATATTTTCATTTATTCTGAATTTTATTAAAATTTTTTTAGCCTGTGCATGTTTAAGGGAATTATTTATGCACTCCAACATTATCCTGTATAAAGTAATTTCAATATTTACAGGCAACCTTTCCAATATGTTTGATGATATGACTATATCTATGTTTATAGCCGATTTTACCTGGTCGGTATATGTTTGCAACGCATTTATCAGTCCGAACCTTTGTAAAACATGGGGACTTAAATTGTTTGCAATTTCTTTTAACCTGCTTATGGCCTCATCGATATTATAAATCGATTGCTGCATTATTTTTTCCCTGTTGATGGTGTTTTGTTCATTTACCATCCATTCGATATACATTTTAAGCGTTGATAAAATAGGGCCCAAACCGTCGTGTAACTCACGGGCGTACCGGCTCTGATCTTCTTCCTGTGTTTGGATTATAGCTTCCATAATTTTTTGTTCCAACACCTTGCGCTCAGTAATATCCCTTACTATAGACAAAACAGCTTTTTGCCCTTTGTAATCAATAATCCTGCTGTTGAGTTCAATGTATTTATTTTCATTGTTCACTGTGGTAATATTCATTTCTTTTATTGCAGGGTTGTTATTTTTAACAATAATGTTACTTCTTTCGAAGAAATTATTATACCTGATTTTTAAGTGTTTTTGCATCGCTTCGGCAGTATAATTGCCATCTTCAAGGCAAATAATTTTATAAAATGCCGGATTTGCTTCAAGCAGTTTATCATCATTTATAATAATGATACCATCATTGCTATTTGAAAATATATTGTAAAATTTTTGTTCATTTTCCTGTATTTGCTTTATGGCAATTTCCAATTCATTGTTCTTTTGTTTCAATTCCGATAACAACTTTTTATTTTCGAAGTTTAAATTATATTCCCGTATTGCTGTATTTAATGTATCAATTATTTCCCGTTCATTCCAGGGTTTCATCAAATACCTGTAAATACCTCCCTGGTTAATTGCGTTCAAAGCAGCATCATAGTCAAGATAAGCTGTAAATACAATTTTTATAATATCGGGGTAATTTTTATTTACCCTTTCAAGAAACATCAGCCCTGTTTCTTCAGGCATGCGTAAATCTGAAATAATTACTTTTACAGGATGCTGATTAATTAAATTGAATGCCTTTTTTGTGGATGTTTCCGTGATAACATCATATTTATCTTCAAAAGATTCCTTGAAAAGTTCGAGGTTCAGAATTTCATCGTCAACATATAAAATTGTATCTTTTTCTTTGTGCATAATTGATAATTGTACAGAGTTAATTTTTCAAATTGTTTGATGTCTGATATAAATATTGGAAAAATGATCTGCCATATTTTCCAATTTTCTCAAATAATATTCAAATACGTTATGAATACATAATTTAAATTTACGAAATTTTAATCAAAACATTTGAAGAAAATTTGTTTTAATTTATTCTTATGTTAAGATAATTAAAATTACGGAAGTGGTTTTTTATATTAAGTTCAGCGTTGTAGATTTTTGATTCATTGAAAAAAATATTTTAATGTTCGTGGAATAATTTATAGAAGGTCGCGATTTTTGGCAGAAATAAAATTTATAAATAACATTTAATATAAATCGCCATTCATTCCTGTGATTTATTTTTCCGGGACTTTAACTCTTTCAACAGAATAATCTTTATTGTATTGAACTTTTAGAAAATGCGAATTCAGGTAACCTCCTTCCGGTGCAGGCCTGATAAATTCGAAAGGCGCAACCAGCGCTTTATATTTAATACATGAAAGGCATTGATTAAATTCCCTGCCGTATTTCGAATATGCATTTGCAAAAAATGTAGTAACATCGTAACCCAGCATGGAATAATTAAACCCGAATTTTGAAGTTTTTACAGGTTCTGCGCCATAAAACAAACGATATTTGCTTAAAAATTCTTTTACATCGCTGCATTCGTAATCGGTATAAAAAGGTGAAAGATAAGAAAGCTGTAGGTCGAAAAAATAATTCAGGTCTAAGCCGGTGTAAAAATCCCATTCACGCATACCTGTTATAGAAATATTGTTTTCAATAAGCTTCGATTCTAATATTCCAAGCATTTTCGACACGAATATTTCATCGGTTACCGTGGAGATAACAATATTCTCGTGCAACGAATCAAGCGCATCTTTTAAAATACCAAAATTGTTGCCTTCTATAGATACTTCTTTAATCCTTAGCTTAACTTCAGTTTGTTTTTTGTTTAATAGTGCATTAAAATCTGCACCCTGTTGGGTTTTTGTGTCATTGGAATTATAAACGATTATTATATTTTTTGAAGTATCGGGATTTAAAATTTCGGCATTGGTTTTCATTTCATAGCGTTTTCCGGGATTAACCTGGAACATAAAAGGATTGGTTTTAAGCGCCTCGTCGTTTGACGAAAAAGGCGAGATTAGAAAGATTTTATTTTTTTGTGCAAAATCGGAAACTATTTTTACTTGATCGGGAAATACCGGGCCAATGATAATATCGCTTTCCTTGAAACCGGTGTTGTTTAAAATAGCATCGAGCCTGCCGGTGCTTTTTTCAGTATCGAAAACATGAAGGTTAATTTTTAGCCCGGTGTTTTTCAAATTTTCGAGCGCTAATAATACGCCCTGGTAAAATTCAATGAAATTATCAGCAACATGGCTGATTTCATCAGTTTGCTTTGGCTGTGCCCTTTCTTCAACCCGGTTTTCATCGCCGGTTTCAGAATCGGTTACAGGTGTGCCCGATGAGAAAAAAGGCAGAAGAAGGGATATTGTCAGATTTTTCTCTTTGTGCAGGTTTTGAATGCTGTCGCAGTTTATCGAAGCATTAAATGGAATATTATTTGAAATGACTTTTGAAATTGTATCGGCCCGGTTTATGGCAATTTGCTTTCGTATAACAGGGATTTTAAGCTCCTGGCCAATTTTTAGCCCTTCTTTGGAAACAGTTGCATTACAATATAACAAAGTATCCTGCGTAACACCGTACTGCCTTGCAAGTGAATAAATGGTTTCCTTTTCCCTGACTATATGAATAACAAACCCTGACAACAATGTGTCTTGCTTTATTTTGGCCTCAGGCAATGCAGGGGACGGAATTTTAATTACTTGGTCAACCTTAAGGCTGTCGGACTTAATTTCAGGGTTCAGCTTTTTAATATCATCCACGCTTACCCCGTAAATCCTGGCTATTGAATAAAGTGTCTGGCCTGCCGACACTATATGTGTAATGCGGCTGCTGCTTTTTTCAAAATCTACTGTGCTTGCTTTTTTCGAAGCTTCCGGAATACGTAAAACCTGGCCCGGCACAATTTCAATCACTGCATTGGGATTAACGGAAGTAATGTCGTTAACGGTTACACTGTATGCCTTTGCAATTGAATATAATGTTTGACCTTTTTTTACAATATGAATGAAATATATTTTCCCGTTAATAAGAACTTTTTCGTTGGAATGTTGTATTGAAATTTCAGTTGTTTGATTGTAAACAGGGATAGAAAAAATGAGAAAAAATGAGAAAATAAGTAGTAAGGATTTTTTTAGAAAACTGATTTTCAATAAGCTTATCATATCTGTTAACGCCATATTCAAAATGACCAAGTTAAACAACTAAAAAATATTTTCAACTGAATATAGTTAAAAATTGAAAGTTATACAAAATTGCAAACTAACAAAACGGAAAAAGTAAAATAAATTAGTTTAATTGCCTGACAAATGGATGTATTCAGATTGGTTGTTTTTCGCCAGAATTAGCTATAATTCTTATAACTTTTTGGCAGCCGAAACATATAATCTTTTTGCTACATTTGCGATTCAAACATAATATCGTATAATATTGATAATACAAGTTTTGGCAAACATTTATCAGACTTCCAATGAATAAATATATTTTTATTTTAACTGTGTTTCTTTTAAGTGTAAACTTATATTCAAACCCAATTTCGAAAGATTCAGCTGAACAAGTTGCAATGAATTATTTCAAAAATAAATTATTACTAAAGCAACCAAATTTGGCATTAAAGAGCTATTTTAAATCAACGAAAGACAGCATCATTACTTATTATACTTTTAATTTTGAAGGCGGCGGTTGGGCGATTATTTCTGCTGATGATGCGGCAACTCCCATTCTTGCTTATTCCCAGGAAGGTTCAATTGATGAAAATAAAATCAACTCTTCAGCAAAAGAGTGGTTGGAAGATTACAATAACCAGATTTTATATGCCATTAAAAATAATATCAGGAATACTTCAGCTATTGAGGAATGGCAAAATGCGTTAAATAATAATTTTAAAATATACAATAAGGAAGTTGGTCCCCTCTTAACTTGTGAATGGAACCAAACCCAATTCTATAACGATTCCTGTCCGGCCGATAAGGGAGCTCCTTACGGTTTTAATGGCCATGTGCCGGCAGGTTGTGTTGCCATTGCTATGGCACAAATAATGAAATATTATTCATATCCGCCAAAAGGAATAGGTTCCAATTCATATTACCTTCCCAAATATGGTCAGTTATCGGCTAATTTTGGAAATACAACATACAATTGGGACGATATGCCGGACTCTTTATATAGTCCCAACAAGTATATAGCCCAGCTTGTTTATCATTGCGGGGTTTCTGTTAATATGATTTATGATTCAACCGGATCTGGTGCAGGCAGCCCCGCGTTTGCCCTAATATATAATTTTGGTTTTTCTGACTCAATGGAATCTTATTTTAGGGAAAATGACAGCGCTGGCGAGGAGTTATGGATTGCAAGGCTGAAGATTGAAATTGATGCCAAAAGGCCGATATATTATACAGGCTATAGTTTAAAATATGGACATGCGTTTGTTTGCGATGGCTATGACAATTCTTTTCCAACAAAATTTCACTTTAATTGGGGTTGGGGTGGCGATTGCAATGGCTATTTCGCCATAGGCGCATTAGACCCATTAAATAGTGACAGCGATTATTTTTTTAATAATTATAATTACATTCTAACAAATATCAAACCTAATGGAACGTCTTCGCTTAGTTTCAATATCATCACCCCTGATAACAACCAGTTATTTTCAGCAGATACTATAATTAATGTTGCTTTAAATGTGCTTCAGGGAAATCCAAAAATATTTTATCTTTATATCGATGGTAATAAAGTTGACTCTGTTTCATCAGCGCCTTATGTATTTACAATTTACTCAAAGCACCTTGTTTCTGGTCAACATTTTTTAGAAGTTATTGGCACCGATGGAAAAACTTCTTTAAGTGATTCAAAATATTTTATAATAAGTTCCGGGTTCTGGCAACTTCAAGCGGTTATTCCATCGACTATTTCCGAAAGTGTTCACTTTATTTCAATTGCCGATTCAAATGCTGTTTGGGCAACGCTTTGGGGCAAGGCCAATCTTTTTGCAGTGACTTCAAATGGTGGCACCACATGGGACACCGGCCATATCACCAATCCTGTCTGCGATAGCCTCAACTTGTCGGATATATGCGGTATCAGTAATCAAAAGGCTTATGCTTGTTTTAACCCTCAACCAAAACATGGCGGGGCAATTTTATACACTGCCGATGGCGGTAAGAACTGGACATACCAGGCTTCTGCGGATTTTTCAAACAGTTGGGCTAACTGGGTGTATTTCTTTGATGAGAACAATGGAGTTTGTATGGGCGACCCTTATCAAAATGAATTTGTTATTTATACTACCAACGATGGAGGAATGAACTGGAACAGGGTTCCGTCATCCGATGTCCCTTCTGCATTAAACGGAGAAACGGGAACTGAAAACAATTATGACGCTTACCACAATATGATTTGGTTTGGAACAAGCAGGGGAAGATTGTTCAAATCATTTGATAATGGTTTACATTGGTCTGTTTCCGACAGCATTTTTAGCTCAGTTAATCGTTATTACATAAGGTTTAAGGATAGTGCCCATATAATTGGCCATATCGACGGAAGGTCTTCTAATGCAATATACAGAACCAATGATGCCGGGAAAACATGGGAAAAAACATATAGCAATATCAATTGCGAAAACCTTGAATTTGTTCCGGGAACTGATTCAACATGGATAAATTATTCAGGCTTAACTTATGCCAGTCTCGATGATGGCAAGTCTTTTTTTAGAATTGACAATAATACAGATGTTAGCTCATTGAAATTTTATTCACAATCCAAAGGTTGGGCTGGCGGCTATTATTCCCAAACATTGGGAGGCGCTCCTATATATAATTGGATTGGTTCATTTTCTTCAATGAAAATGATAAATGTGACATTTAATATTGTTGATGAAAACGATAATCCATTATCAGGCATTATAATTTACATGAATAATAGTTTTTATACAACTGATAAATCCGGCAGGGCAATTATTAAAATTGGTAATATTGGAAAATTTGTTTCTTATACACTCCAAAGCAATAGCTATGAAACAACGTACGGAAATTTTATGGCAGAAAATGACACAGTCATTTCAATTACCATGAAATCGCTAAGCAGGGTAACATTTAATGTAATAAACCTTTTCAACAACCCGGTAGAAGGAATTTCTATTTTTTTCAATGACTCTATAAAGAATACCGATTTTTCAGGAAAAGTAAAATTTTCAAATCTTTCAGAAGGTGGAACATATATTTATTCAGTATTAAAAGGAAATGAATATATTGATTATGGAACTGTAAGTATTAATGAAAAAGATAATTTTGTAACCATTACTTTTCTAACGGATAGTTTTTATAAATCTAAACAAATACCAGATATTATCTTTCCCAACCCGGCATCAGAGTTGTTTTGTATTATGTCCGGCAAAACAATAAATTCAATGAAACTATTCAGTACTTCAGGTGAAGTACTTTTTGAGGAAAAAACAAATTCAAATATTTTACAAGTGCCGGTAAAGTCATTAAAAAATGGTTTATACCTGTTGCAGGTGATTGGTGGGAAAAGCAGTAATACCTATAAACTGATAGTCAGCCACCGGTAAAATATATTACAATTTCGATTTTATAAGCGGCAATAATTTATCGCGCATGTATAAGCAAAAATACTTTGCTTGTTTTAGCCTTGATATTATTGACTTTTGATTAATAAATCGCGGGCACGTAAGTTTGAGTATCCTTGGGTGGTCGCACATAGTTGCTGTCATCCTGCCGTTTCGGCACTTTAATTTTCTGATAAGGTAATTCTTTATATTGAATAAGTGAAAGCAAATGGCTTATGCAATTCAGCCTCGCTCTTTTCTTATCATCGGCTTCCACAACATACCAGGGCGATTGCTTTGTATCGGTGTGTGAAAACATTTTATCCTTGGCTATGCTGTAATCTGTGTAATGTTTCCTCGATTCAACATCCATAGGACTGATTTTCCAATGCTTGGTAGGATTATTGATCCTTTCCTGAAACCTGTTTTCCTGCTCTTCATCGCTAACAGAGAACCAATATTTAACTAAAATAATATTCGATCTAATAATCATGCTTTCAAACTCGGGGCAGGAGAGGAGAAATTCTTCATATTCTGTTTCGGTACAAAATCCCATTACCTTTTCAACTCCGGCTCGGTTATACCAGCTCCTGTCGAACAAAACTATTTCCCCTGCTGCTGGTAAATGCGTAATATAACGTTGAAAATACCATTGGGTTTTTTCCCTTTCTGTAGGCACTCCCAACGCTATAACACGGCAATAACGAGGATTTAAACATTCGGTTATTCTCTTTATAACGCCACCTTTTCCGGCTGCATCCCTTCCTTCAAAAATAACTACAATCTTTAACCCTTTGTTTTTAATCCATTCCTGTAATTTCACAAGTTCAATCTGAAGCTTTCCAAGCTCATTGAGATAGAACTCATTTGTAAGTTTGCCGTGTTTATTTTCTTTTTGTATTTTCTCCGGTTCCTTTTTTGTTTTCTTTTCGTCTTTAGATTTTGACATGACTTTAATTTTTATTTATTGTTGGAATAAAGTTAGTTAAAATAAAATTAAAATAAATATTCATACGTTAAAATGTTAAGCGATAGGTTAAAATGTCTGAAAAGATTTTTATTAATGATTCACGTAAAGTTTGACAGAATTTAAGAGGTTGTCTAAAAAAATAAAATATCACGCAAAGACGCTAAGTCGCAAAGAAAAATAATTCTGATTTATAATAGTTTGCGTTCTCTGCGTCTTTGCGTGAAAAAATAAAAACAAACTTTTAGAATAGCCATTGGCTTTAGCAACAACTACAACCGTGCATTTATAAAACATTATACACAAAACCAAGCCAAAGAAATATTACCTTTTAATTTCTATTAACGCTTTTTGCTGGCCGGTATCGGTAACTACTTTTACTATGTATGTTCCCGGTTTAAGGTTACTAATATCGGTTTGGTTTATACTGCCTACAAGTTTTTGCAGTTTTAACAGGCTGCCATAAATATTGTAAATTCCAACGGTAGCCTTATCGGCCCCGGTTTCAATGGTAAGCATACCTGTTGTGGGGTTCGGGTAAATTTTTATTGTATAAACAGTATTCTCTTCGGGTATAGCGGTTACTGATTTTTCGCCGGCGCTATCCACCTCTTCCGATTTCTTGGAACCACATGCGGTTACTATGTATGCTTTCATATATGATTTAGCGGCTGCTGTGAAGCCGGGATTAAATGTAATACTGTTTGAAGCTGCAAGAAATAAGGTAGCGCCGCTTGCTACTATGGTGGATGTTGTACACGAAATCAAATTTATTGCATAAATAGGGCTGGTTGTATTATCGTAACCTGAATTATAGGAACCGCAAATACTATTTGTTGCGGCCGGGTTTTTTAAACAAGCTGTAACAGTAATTACCGGGCCATATGATGAGCTATGCGTTCCATTTGTTGCTTGAACCCTGTAATAATAAGTTACTCCTGATTTTACGCTATTATCAGTATAGCTGGTAGTGCCTGCAGGTAAGGTTGTTGTGGTTACATTACTTGTAAAATTTGGCGATGTTGACCGTTGAACAACATAATTGGTTGCGCCGGGTACAATAGGTATGCTAATAGTATTGCCTGAGCTGGAAGTTGAACCTGAAGAATTACCAGGTGTAGATAAATCTGGAGTTTGGGCTAACACATAATCACTATAACCAGATTCACCGCCACTATTATTTACAGCTTCAATATAAAATTTATAAGTATTATCAGGGCCTATGCCTGTTGTAGCTGTTGTAGCCGAAAAACTCCTGGCACTGCCATTTATCGAAACTATTGTTGTAATCGGTGTTTGACCGCAACTAGTGCAGGATTGTTTAATATTAAAGCTTGCTTGGTCGCCAAAATTATCAACCCATGTTAAGTCAATTTCTCCAGCAGTTATAGTATTAGGATCCACAGCTAAATTCTGAGGTATTTGAGGTAAATTCTGTTTAAATGTGGATAATGGATAGGGTGGCTGGCTCCATGTCATTCCTAAGCTATTATTAATAATGTAATTGGCATCCAAAGGTGCGGGGTCAGTTTTTAATGATAACACATTGTCACTTTTCTTGATAATTCATCAATTGATCGTCATCATTTACATGTTCGAGCATAAATACATGCCCAAGTTCGTGTATAAAAGCCTGGTAAAAATCGTTATTTCCACCTTTATGATTATAATCCCATATGAAATTTGAGCTTAAGTATGAGCATACTTTATTTATGTAAATTGTAATATTTGAGTAATAATAATTACCTTGCTTTGTATCCTTGGCAACAAACGGTTGAGTTTGCATGGAAACGGTTAAAGAATTGTCTATGCCAATAGTGTTGGTTACAGCAGGATAATCAGGGTCGCTTGCATCTACTAATTTAATTTGTATATTGGGATTAACAGCATATGTCCAATCGCTCATAGCCTGTTTTATTGTTGAAATATCATTGCTTGTGAATGAAGCACTGGTATTGGGGTCGAGCTTAAATTTAATACCATTGCGCCCGCCCATATCAGTAAGGTAATCTGTGTATTTGTCTTTGGTATTTATGTCAATTGCATTTGAATATGCAGTTGAAACAGTGAGTGACTGGCTTGCAGATAAGCTGCCTCCATTTGTTATAGTCAAATTGCCACTCCCGGCACAAAATGGATCACCTGTATTACCATTTATTAGCGAATTTGTTGAAGGTACAGTCACAGTTACTAGTTCATCAGACCAACTAGTAATATCAACATCATCAAGTGCAAATTGACTTTCTCCCCCGTCATTGGCCGTTAAATCTATTTTACCACATACATTGCCAAAGCCTGTGCCGTAAATATCTAAAGTTGATAATGCATCGTTCGTACCGGCAGATACAGAAGAAAAACTGAAGGTAAATTTTGGTTGCCAAAAAAGATTAGCTGTGTAATTGCCGTTAACCAAATCAGTAAATTGAGCTGGGTCATAATCATATATATAATAATACCAATTCGACCAATTACCATAATTGGCGATAGAAATGGTTGGTGTAATTATAGCAGACGGATTTTGTTGATCAATAGGGATAATCAAGTTTATCAATTGTATTTTAGTATAAGGGATGGCCGAAGGAATAGCATCAGAATTTGAACAACCGCTTGTTGTGCAATCGGGAAAATCAAGTTCAATGTTTGCATCTATATCTATTTCATTATCATCAGAAACTGTTACACTTGTATTGTATTCGGACCAAAAGTTATTAAAAGTGGCCGTAATATCATCATTTGTAATATCATCAGTTTGTTTTATATCGAATGTAGTATTTGCATCAAATTTCAGATTTATTGAAATTTCATTAAGATAATCATCAGCTAATTCAGGATCAGCATCAGATTGCACCATAATGTCGAATTCAAAGTATGATTTACCAGTACTTTGATCACAAAATTGATGTGCGTTTTCGAAACTTATGTTAAGATCGTTCGAATATGTAGTCGATTTGAGAGTAACTTTTTCCGGTTTATTTAACGTTACTTTTTTTTTTAAAGTATCCCCTTTTATCTCTCTTTCGTCCCTTAATGTTTGATCATAATCGCTTCTTAATTTATTACCTTGTCTATAATACGCCCTGAATGCTTTCATGGTATCGGGTATCCCTATAAGGGCCGCTTTGTCAATATTTTCTACTTTGCCCAAAAAGTCGTAAACATCCTTTTTGTTTTTAAATCTTTCATCATAAAAACCTTGTTCTATTCCGAGCTCAGGCACGATAAACCCACGGCAAACCTCTACTTTTATTTTATTGCCGGTTTTAATGGTATCGGAACCGGGGGTTGCAATAGAAATATCGTTGCAAAAGTAAATATTAGGCTGGGTATGATCGTACTTTGCATATTGCCTGTCTTTATGAAATTGAATAACACCTTTTTCTTTACGCACGATTTCTAACATCCCGGGCACAATTTTATCCTGGCCCCTGAATATCCTGGTTACCAATACATATTCGGAACGCCACATTTTGCCGTCGGCATTGTTCAAATAGGTTTCACAATAAAGGCTTATGCCTTCAAATATATAAGGGCAGTTTTTTAAAATCCTTTCTTTTTCTTTTATTTTGTATTCTGGGAGTTTCTGGATTTTCTGGCCGTAAGCCGTGTATGGCATTATGCAAAGCAGCAAAATGGCATATATTATTATTTTTTTCATTTGTTTAAATTTTCAAGTTTCTAAAATAACTTATTTATTCGAAATTTCCTCTACTTTGGTTTTCAAAGCGCCGTTTTCTTTTTCAAGGGCTTCAACGCGTTTGTTTTGTTCGATCATTAGCAAAGTAATTTCTTCAATTTTCTTTAGCAGGGCAGCGTTCATTTCGGCCACGTTAATGCCTTTTTCTTTTACCATTGCCTCGTCAGGCATATCTTCCAAATGCCCGTTGGCTTTTATGTAAGCTTCGGTTTCGGCAAGGGATTTTAACTTGTAACCGGGTTTAAACACATAATCGGGAAATGTACCTGTTTGCACTACAACCTGTCGCGCATATAAGTTTCCTTTTATTACCTGGAAATTAGCACTAAGTATTTTAACATCAGCCATTGATTCAATATTAACATTAATATTTGACCAAATAGTAATATTTCCACCTGGCACGTTATTAGTAATACGCATATTTAGATCGTCAGTAAAACCAATCGTGCCCATTGTGCCATCTGGATCTAATGATGCTGACGAAGGAAAGTAAGCTGACCTAAATGCAATATCTTTCAAAGAGTTTGAATTTGTACAGTTCAATGTCAGGGCTTCGACAGCAGATGTTGATATTGTAATATTCCCATTTGAAGTTAAACTTCCTGCCGTAATAGTCCCGCTTGTTGTAAGCCCGCCATTAGCTGTTAACAGGCCGCTTGTGGTTAAAGTTCCTGCCGAAACAGCCCCGGTAGTTGAAATGTATCCGCCGTTTCCTGCCGAAAAGCCTCCTGCCGTGATTACACCGGTGGTTAAAAGCCCGCCAACTAAAATGGATTTGCTTGTTGTAAACCCGCCATTAGCCGTGAGCAAACCGCTTGTTGTTAAGACTCCACTTGTTGTTAAGGTTCCTGTTGAAATTGAATTTGCTATTGTAAGGGCTCCTGCCGAAATAGCCCCGGTTGTTGTAAGACTTCCATTTCCGGAAATAGTTAACGGGTAAGAACTTGTACTGGAGCCAAATCTTATTGTACCGGTTGCAGTTGGCACTACAAAGTTTATATATCCGTTGTTTGCGGATGTACTAGGAATTTGTAATGTTATACTGCCAACTCCATTTGATCCAGAACCTGCTATAAGATTAGCACTACCTCCAACCTCAGATGAAAGTCCGCCTCCACCAACTGTCAATGATGCACCACTTGATAGATATCCGTTTCCCCCGGTTACACTAACACCACCTCCAGCTCCTCCGGAAGTTCCGGGATTAGTTGTTACATTTCCGCCAGTGTTACCTGAGACGGTTGCGCCCGATATATATCCATTGCTTCCCTGGTTGAGATGTTCCTGATACACATGTTTGGGCTTGCGATGAGAAGCATATAAAAATATATGCGCTGAAAAATAATAGTTTTTTCATAAGAGTTTTAGTTTAAAATTCCGCCTACTCTTTTAAAGCCAATCCTTCGGCAAGCTTTTCGGCTTTCGCTTGTGCAGCGTTGGCCATTATTTTAGGATAAGCCCGGCTATAAAAGAAAAGCGCGAACTTATTCCTTACTTGAATCTGAGGTTCTCGCAAACCCGCATGCCTAATAAGGAAAGCCCGCGCCACAGCGCAGGCGTTTCACTTGTTATTCAAAGCATGCAAGAAATTTGCGAGATTTCAGATCCAGAATAAAAGCTTAACGCTTCGTATATTTTATGTTATGTAAATTTTCACATAGTTATTTTTTTTAATTTTATTATAGCAATATTAAAATATATTTTCCCGGGTTAGTTAATGCCAGTGTTGTTTATAAATTACCTGTTTTAATATGGCAGGGGAAATATTATGTTTATTTCGTTAATTAACCGGTTTTCAAATGTATAAAAATTATAAACAAATATAAAAAAATATTTAATTAATTAAATTCCCCCTTTGTTCAGTTCAGGCTGTGCCTAAGCTGTTTCTATTGTTACAGGCTTAAGGCCTGTATTGATATATGAGGCTGTCTAAAAAGTCAAAATTTCTCGCAAAGACGCGGAGTCGTAAAGAAAAATAATTATGATTTATAATACTTTGCGATCTTTGCGTCTTTGCGTGAATTTCGTCCGGTACTGCGGCAATTTGGTTTAATACTGCGGCAATTTGGTCAGGATCGGCCTGCCTGAAAATTCAAACAACCTCTAAGTATGTAATGCAAAGTGTTCATAATTAAGAAAGTCTGGCTATAATCCAAAACGGTAAGATATTAAAAAAATTCAACATAGAAGTGTTAAAATTATCAATAATGCAGTTAAAAAACTTATAAAACTAATCTCATGCTTTTAAATCGAGTTACTTTATGGGAAGAAGTAATGCTTGGATGAAAAATAAATTTCTGTAAAAAATATCTAATTTACTTTTGAAGAAACATAATAAGACGATATAAGCTAATAATCATAAAAACATATTTTCAGTTAAATATGATAACTTTGCCGGTTTATTTTTAAGCAATGCACGATAACAAAAGCAATAGTGAAAAAGCTTATCAGCTAACCATTAAAGGTTTGGTGCAGGGAGTCGGTTTTCGGCCTTTTGTTTTCAGGCTTGCCGGGTTATTAAATATTAAAGGGTGGATTAAAAACACCAATTTTGCAGTTATAGCGCATATTCAAGGCTCGGAAAAGAATTTGGATGAATTTTTATATCGGCTGAAAGAACAAAAGCCCCAAGCTTCAAGAATAGATGAGATTATTAAAGAACCAGTCCAGGGGAAAAGCATTTGAAAGCTTTACAATATCTGAAAGTGAAAATATATCGGACGAGGTAACCCTTGTAAGTCCCGATATAGCTGTTTGTGACGAATGTCTTGAAGACATGGCGCATCAACCCAGGCGTTTGCATTACCCGTTAGTAAACTGTTGCCATTGCGGGCCTCGTTTCACAATTATTAAAAATTTGCCATACGATCGCAAAAGCACAACAATGCAGCAATTTGAAATGTGCGAAAATTGCAGGGCTGAATATGAAAACCCTTTCGACCGGCGTTTTCATGCTCAACCTGTGTCGTGCAATGAATGTGGCCCTGTTTATACATTATACACAAAAAATAAAATTATTACCGATATTAAGGAAATACTTTCATTTCTGTCGGTAAAGCTGATAAGCGACGGGATATTTGCTTTTAAAGGCACAGGAGGTTTTCACCTGGCATGCGATGCCATCAATGAAGAAGCGGTGAAGCGGCTTCGACAATTAAAACATCGCGATACAAAACCTTTTGCGGTAATGTTTAAAAATATTTCAATTTTAAAAAAATATGTAAAAGTATCGGAAGCTGAAGAGGATGAGTTGTTATCGTTTCGCAAACCCATTGTTATTTTAAATGAAATTAATGCCCTTGCGCCTTCTGTAACGCATGGATTGGGTACAATCGGAGCTATGTTACCTTACATGCCATTTCATTATTTGCTTTTCGAAAATATTCCATGCGATGTCCTGGTAATGACCAGCGGTAATATTTCCGATGAACCCATAATTATTGAAAACAAACTTGCTATCGAAACTTTTGCCAATAACACCGATGGAATTCTTACATACAACCGCGACATTTACAACCGCACCGATGACTCTGTAGTATTTGTAACAAACGAAAACGTGAATATTGTCAGGCGCTCGCGCGGGTACGTTCCGGCGCCAATAAATTTACCGGTTAATGTTGACGGCATATTTGCAGCCGGCGCTGAAATGACAGGGACTTTTTGTATTGGCAAAAACAACCAGGCTATCATCAGCCAATATTTTGGCGATCTTCAAAACTATGAGAATTTTAATTTTTACGTCGAATCATTTCACCGCTTTAAGGACTTGTTCCGTTTTAAGGAAAATTTGATTGCAGCCGATATGCATCCCGATTATGTAACAACACGGTTTGCACAAGAAATGGGCATTCAATTAATCAATGTACAGCATCATCATGCGCACATAGCTTCGGTTATGGCCGAGCATGGGCTTGACGAACCTGTCATAGGCATAGCTTTTGACGGCACAGGTTATGGACCTGATGGAAATATATGGGGAAGCGAATTTTTAATTTCCACCGCATCCGGTTTCGGGCGCGTTGCCCATTTCGAATATATTCCTTTGCCTGGAGGGGATAAAGCTGTGCTTGAGCCCTGGCGTTCAGCCATAGCTTATTTAAATAAGATGTATGGGGAAAATTTTGTAAACCTGAATATCCCTTTTGTTAGGAATATTGACAAACAAAAAACTGCATTATTGCTCGAAGGCATCAATAAGTCAATTAACATGCCGTTTTCGTGCAGCGCCGGCCGTTTATTCGATGCAGTTGCCGCAATAACAGGAATATGTGGAAGGCCTACTTTTCATGCCGAAGCGCCCATGCGCCTCGAAGCTGCAATTGATAAGTCTGTCAAAAGCAATTATCCTTTTAATTATAATAAAAGTATTATCAGTTTCGATGAAATGTGGCATGAAATTGTTGCCGATCTTGAAAATAATCAGCCGGCGGGAATGATAGCTGCAAAGTTTCATAATACCATTGTTGAGGTAATAGTTAAAGTTTGTATTATTTTAAGGGAAATAAACGGGATAGAGAAAGTAGCGCTTTCGGGCGGAACTTTTCAGAACAGGTTTATTCTCGAATCGGTTGAAAACATTTTAAAACAAAGTTTGTTTAAAGTTTATACAAACAGGCTTGTTCCTGCAAACGACGGTGGAATGGCCCTGGGACAGATTTATATTGCTGCAAAAAAACTTACTAATTTAAATTAATTATGTGTTTAGGAATACCAGCCAGAATAGAATCAATTGAAGGGGAAGAAGCAAAAGTTAGCCTTTCCGGGAATACTTTGCGGATTTCCATAAAACTCCTCGATGATGTTAAAATCGGCGATTATGTGCTTGTGCATGCCGGCTTTGCTTTACAAAAAGTTGACGAGGAAGAAGCCGGGAAAACATTGGAATTATTGAAAGAAATAGGATTGATTGAAAACAACCCGTAGCTTTATTTTGCTTTTTTCCCGGACTTTCTGAAAATTCTAATAAGCTGAAAATATTATTGTTTATTTCTAAAATATTTTTCCTTTTAACTGAAAGATATAAAACATTTCAAAAACCGCATTATGTCAAACTCACGATTGTATGAAATTTATTGATGAATTCCGCGATGTTGAAAAAATAAAAAACCTGGCGCAGTTAATTAAAAAAGTATCGAAAAAAAATATTTGTATTATGGAAGTATGCGGAAGCCACACTATGGCTATCCATCGCTTTGGAATAAAGGACTTATTGCCCGGAAACATCACATTGATTTCCGGCCCTGGCTGCCCTGTTTGTGTTACAGCAATCGATTATATCGATAAAGCAATTGCAATTGCCAAAATTCCCGGCACAATAATAACAACCTTCGGCGATTTAATAAAAGTTCCCGGTTCATATTCAACTCTTGAAAAGGAAAAAGCAAAGGGATCGGATGTTCGGATTGTTTATTCTATCCTCGAATCAATTGATATTGCTGTTTCAAATCCGGCCAAAAAAATTATTTTTCTTGCTATCGGCTTTGAAACAACTGCTCCCGCTACTGCGGCGGGAATTATAAAGGCAAAAGAACTGGGGCTGAAGAATTTTTCTGTTTTAAGTGCCCACAAGATTATGCCGCCTCCAATGCAAGCCATTATTGAAGAAGGCATTAAAGTTGACGGTTTTCTTGCTCCCGGGCATGTTAGCGTAATTACCGGTATTGAAATGTATGGGTTTATATCCGAAAAGTTCAGGAAAGGCGTTGTGGTTTCAGGTTTTGAACCAACAGATATTTTACAGTCGGTTTATATGCTTGTGAAGCAGTTTGAGGAAAACAGCCCGCGTGTTGATATTCAGTATTCGAGGTTGGTTAAACCCGAAGGGAACCCGAAAGCCAAAGCTGCAATAGAAGAGGTCTTTGAACCTGCGGGCGCTTCGTGGAGGGGTTTAGGATATATTTCAGAAAGCGCATTGAAAGTTAGAAATGGTTTTTCAGAATTCGATGCCGAAAAAGTTTTCAACATAAATATTGCAAATCCGATAGAGCCAGCCGGCTGTATTTGCGGACTTGTTCTTAAAGGGCTCAGGAAACCTTCGGAGTGCAAACTTTACAAAAAAACCTGTACGCCTGAAAACCCGGTGGGTGCATGTATGGTATCTTCCGAAGGCGCTTGCAATGTATTTTACAGGTTTTCAGCGCCGGTAAATTAAAACTAAAATGAGCAAGTTAAATTTTACTATATTGTCAAAAAAATTAAAATTACTAAAATTATTCAGGTAGAAAGACTATAGACTATCAGACTTTAGGAGAAAAACATGCGGGATTATGTTAAACTCAGGGCATTTGAACTTGCCGATGAAATGGCTGTTTTAATTTATAAGATAACCAAAGATTTTCCTAAAGATGAAATATATGGATTACCTTCGCAAATGAGAAGGATAGGGGCTTCCGTCCCTTCGGACATAGTTGAAGGATGTTACCTAATAGCCTTCAGCCTTCAGTCTAAATAACCTGAATAGTTACAAATTATTATTTACAGATATTTCAGGAGAATGGATAATTTCATCACACTTAATCATGGTAGCGGAGGGCGAATTACACATGAACTGATTTCAAATTTGTTTTTAAAATATTTCGGAAATGAAAATCTTAACAAGTTAACTGATTCCGCAATTCTTGAAACTTCGCCGGATCAATTGGCCTTTACAACGGACGGCTATGTTGTTGAACCCGTTTTTTTCCCAAATGGCAACATTGGCAAGCTTGCTGTTTGCGGAACAGTAAACGATTTGGCTGTTTCCGGCGCAATTCCTAAATATATCAGCGTTTCATTTATCATTGAAGAAGGGTTTTCGCTTAATGAATTGGAAGAAATTGTAAAATCAATGGCAAATGAAGCAAATCGAGCAGGAGTTTTAATTGTAACCGGCGATACAAAAGTTGTCCCGAAGGGAAAGTGCGACAAAATTTTCATAACAACTTCAGGTATCGGATTTATAAGAAAAGAATTTGCTGCAATAGGATCGGCATCAAAGGTAAAACCCGGCGACAAGCTTATCGTTAATGGAACATTGGGCGATCATTCCATTGCAATTCTTGCATCGCGGGAATCGCTCAAATTTGAAACTAATTTGCATTCCGATTGTTCATCATTAAACCATATGGTTCAAAAAGTTCTTAATACTTGCCCGGAAATATGTTTTATGCGCGATATTACCCGTGGAGGCCTTGCAACCGTTGCCTCTGAATTGGCAACAAAAACAGGCAGAAGTATCATAATAAATGAAACCGATATTCCTGTTAAAGAAAATGTTAGGGCTATTTGTGAGTTGTTCGGGTTCGACCCATTATTCCTTGCAAATGAAGGCAAACTTTTGATAGTTTCCCCGGCAGAAAAAGCTTCTGCAGTATTACAAACTTTACAAACCGATGAATATGGAAAAGATGCGGCAATAATTGGTGAAATGATGGACGATAATTCAGGTAAGGTGATTTTAAAAACCATAACCGGGGGCAAACGGCTCATAGATATGCCATCGGGCGTGCAGTTGCCAAGAATTTGCTGATAAATTTTTATTAACACAAAATAAATGAGCAAGCTTTATTCAACATATGCCAATGTTTATCACGAGATGTACCAGCACATTTTCGATTATAAAAAGGAATTTGTATTTTATAACAATTTATTAAAAAAAATTAAATGCAAAAGTTTGCTCGAAGTAGGTTGCGGCACAGGTTTGCTTGGCAAGAAATTTTTATGCGCCGGGTATAATTACCTGGGATTGGATTTATATTCTGAAATGGTTGAAATTGCTAAAACCGAAAGTAATAGCAATAGGTTTGTACAGGGCGATATGCGAAACCTTAATCTTGAAGAGCGGTTCGATTCGGTTTTAATTACCGGCCGTTCGATTTCTTACATATTAGAGAATCAGAATATTGTTGACACAATGAATGGCGTGCACGGAGTTTTAAATAATGATGGAATATTTATTTTCGATGTATTTAATGCAAAAGAGATTTTTAAATGCCTTAATGATTTTGAACAAAATATTGAGCTTAATAGCAAAAAGATTACAAGGATAAACAAACTGAGAAAAAATTTAAATACCGGATGGACCTACGATTGGATTGCAAAGTATATAGTTTATAATGGAAAAGATGTAATGGAGTTTGACGATATTATAACCCTCAGGTCTTTTACAAAAGATGAAATTTCCCTGTTTTTGAATATTACAGGTTTTAAAATAATTGAAATTTTTCAAAAGAAAAGAATATTAACATTTATTGCAAAGAAGTTGAATTAAAAGATTTTTTAATATATTAATAGTTGGATTAAAATATAAAAATTATGTGTGAAACATGCGGGTGCAGTGAACCCGGGAACTCTTATAGAATTTTCAAACCTGGCGAAGCGGCAATTGGAGTTGGCGCAATGCAACCAGAACATTATCATCATGGCACTTCCGGTCATCATCACAATCACGGGCATGATGAGCATAACCACGATTATGACAGTACAAATAGTAAAAACGAAAAACAAACTATTTCAATTGAACATGATATTCTTGAAACAAATAATTTATTAGCTGAAAGAAACCGTGGTTATTTCGAGGCAAAAGGAATATTGGCATTTAACCTTGTAAGTTCGCCGGGCTCAGGGAAAACAAGCCTTTTGGAAAGCACCGTAAAAGGGTTAAATAAAAGAAATTGCTTTGTAATTGAGGGCGATCAGCAAACAGATAATGATGCAAGGCGCATTGCCGATACCGGCGCCAGTGTTGTTCAAATAAACACAGGAAATGCCTGCCATCTCGATGCTAAAATGATTAATGAAGCCATTCATCAATTAAAGCCAACGAATCATTCATTAGTGTTTATTGAAAATGTAGGCAACCTTGTTTGCCCTGCTTTATTCGATTTGGGCGAACAATCGCGTATAGTTATTTTTAGTGTTACCGAAGGTGAGGATAAACCACTGAAATATCCGAATATGTTCCATACCTCCGATGTTTGTATTATCAGCAAAACAGATTTGCTCCCTTATCTGGATTTTAATATGGAACAGGCAAAATCAAATGTGTTAAAAATCAATCCTTATGCTAAAATATTGGAAGTTTCTGTAAAAAATGGCGAAGGAATGGAAAGTTGGCTGGAATGGATTGAGAGTAATTAATTCCGGCGTAATGGACATTTTTGATGCTATTTTTTACTCAAACTATTCTAATGGACATTTTTGATGCTGTTTATTTTTGCTTATTATCAATTCATATTTTATAAAACACGATATTTGAAATGTCAAGTAAGCAGAAACAGGCTCTGCTGGGGAGCAACCTGTCAGGAATATCTTGACCGATCGAAGTATTCGAGAAGGCTGGCTTACGTCAGCCATTCTTTTTTAATACTTTGAGAGCCGATTCCTTTAAAAACCCATTTATGAACTTTTCTTTACGCTGTCTGCTTAAACCATTGTGATTACGCAATTTGTTTTTCAAATCTGTAAATGTTCCCTCTAATTGATTGTTTGTGTTGGGCAAACCTAAATCCATATTATCATACCAGGTAAAAAGATATTGCTTGTTTCTTTCAAGGCTCATGTATGCACTTCTTATGCGTTTATGAACATATCGGCTTCTCCCTGTTTCAGGGTTCATAGCCCGTTCATTGATGTAATTCTTCCATCTGTTATACCATTCGTCAAGCATTCCAAAGAAACTTTCTTTATCAGTTTTAGGCAATAAATGAATTATCTCTTTCAGCTCAATAGATGCCTCAATACGTGGTTTTCGAGTTATATACCGGGTTACAATTGCCACTTGATGAAATTGGCACATTTGTATGGGATATTCTGCTAAAGCTTTGAAAAGCCCCTTACGTCCATCACAAACTATGCCCCTTATTTGCATGCCTTGCTCCTTGAGATAATGGACACCTTCTACATATCCAGCTATGGTCTCATATTTGACAAATTTCCAATAAAGATGATGCCCTTTTGTATCTTTGAATACCATAACCCCAAAACTGCGCCCGAAATAAGTAGTATCCATTAAAATAATGCTTTCTTTTGCTTTATGGTACTGCAATTTTATTGATACCTTATCAAGGTGTCGTTGTATTGTTTTTAAAGATGTACCATACTTTTGGGCTAATTGTTGATAGGTTTGCTTACCTTCTGTATATTCTTGCCAAAGAACTTGATTGTTAATCTGGTCGCCACCCATAAACTGTTTGCCACAGGCATGACATTTGTACCTTTGTATTCCTTTTATTTTACCACTTCTCTTGGTAATTTTTGAACCACAGTAATAGCAATTTTTTTATTCATAGCTTTCAATTTCATCAAAGCTATTGAAATACTACCTTTGAACTATATGGTAGCATCATTTTTGTCCATTAAGTC
>CAWEFA010000035.1:0-20732 GCA_963808135.1 uncultured Bacteroidota bacterium | reverse complement strand
AGAAGTACGCGGGAATCGGAAACCGGTGCTCGTCGGTGGCCTTCGCGGCGTAATACTCCCACGGAGACATGCGGGCGGTCTCCGGCTATGCTCCGCTATGTGAGCGCTGCTACCGCGCGTCTGGATGGGATTTGCTCGAACTCGGACTCCAAGTGCTTGGGATTCGTGCCGGCAAAGGCATAAAAGTCGCGCAGCATGTGGGACTGGTCAAAATAGCCCATGTGTTGAGCGACGTCGGTCCATCTCTCCTTGCGGTTTGTTTCGAGTTTTTTGCGCAATGCAGCATTGAACCGAGTCACCCGTGCAAAGATTTTTGGTGATAGCCCCGTTTGCTCAAGGAAGCTCCGTTGCAATTGCCGTTCGCTGATCGCGGCCTCAACGGCGAGACTTTGAACCCGTGGACTTTCGCAATTCTCGGCCATCGCGGCGGTGAGCCGCGCGGAGCCGATCGCTGACCTTTGATCTTGTAGCTTGCTTCCGCAAAAACTGCTCGGCGATTTGTACCCTTGCAGCCAGTGAGCCTGCCTCAGCCAGGGCGTTTCGAGGTCGACCGCGATCGAACCTGAACCGCCGAGCTCTCCGCCCGATTGATCAGCAGCGCGCCCCCCGGTATCGAGAATAATCGGTAAAAGGCTGTTGGCTGAAAAAGGATGGCGAATGATTCGACTTCGTTGCCGAGCAAAACATCCACGCGGCGATGGTCGTGTGGGCCCATAGCAACAGAACGAGGTGCGAGTTCTAACGCGCCCGTGTCATGCCGTCGAAGGCTGACCCGATTCCCGAAATAGAATATGAGCCACTGACCTGTGTGCGCGGGTGACGGCACAAGTATACCGCCACCCCTCGCATTTCCACGAACCGGGCGACGTATTCGCGAAGATCGTGTCTGGGCCAAGCGATTGTCAGCATTTGCGTCCCTAGCGATTCTCTCCCAAAGACGGTAGCGCGATTTCCGCGGATTCAACGATGTCGCCTTTTTCCTATTCACCGGAACGCGCTTATGCCACCATTGTATCCGCGCGAGAAGAACGGCGTAAAAATCCGCAGATTGTTTGGGAGTAGACATGTCACCTAAGAAAATCTCTTTCGTTCCAGCAGCGGTAGCTTTATTACTGGCGCCGGCACTCTTTGGGCAATTGCCGACGCAGAAGGTGCTCACCATCGATGTGGCGCAAACCATTGCGCAGGAGACGATGGCCAAATGCCGGGCGGACGGACACAAGATTGCGGTCCGGGTTGTCGATAGCGGAAATGTCCTGAAGGCTTTCTTGCGTGACGATGGGGCACCAAATGCGCTCGTCGACTTGGTCCGGATGAAGGCAAACTTCGTCATCGCGATGGGGATCCCTTCGGGGCCGCCTCCTAACCTACCCCAGGTCAGGCGCCCCCCGGCGCAGGCTTGCCCGACACCGCCAATGTGCTGGGAGGCGTCCCGATTAAGGTCGATGGACAGGTTATAGGGGCATGCGCTATCGCCCCGGTGCCGGTGGCGATATTAGAGATGTGAATTGCGCCAGCGCTGGCCTGGCCAAAGTAGCGGACAAATTGAAGTAACCCCTCATTCTTAACATGCAACCAATAACACTCCTGACGAAGACGTCACTTCTAAGAACACGCAGTCGGCTCGCGGCGACGGGTCTCTTGGGCCTTTGGGCACTGGGTTCGGCCTACGCCCCAACGCAAGCGCAGCGGCGCGAACCGTGATCGATCAGGCCGCAGAGGCGCTGGGCGGCGCGCGACGAGTGCGGTCCGTGAAGAACATCACGCTCGTTGGATATGGACAGTACGCCTATATGTTCGGGGGCGGTCGCGTACCGGGATCGCCCGACGCGCCGCAAAAATACCAGGCTGCGAACGACCTTCGTCGCGTTTACGATCTGGAGCACGACCGATTTCAGCAGCTGGAGCGGCGCAACATGCTGTTCCCCTTCCTCATGGCGTTCGGCCACAGCTACGTGCAGAACAACCTCATTCTCGATGGTGACGTCGCCTACGACATCTTCTTCGGCAAGGCGGCAGCTGATGTGGAGCAAACCATTTCATTTTATCACTTTTTCTCCCAAAAACCAACCGGTAAGTTTTCAATATATCTGAATAATAGTATTGTATCCAACATGATGGGGCGTAAAGAAGTTGTTGAGGCTTTTGAAAAAGAAGCCGGGTGCAAATTTGGTGAAGTTACACCTGATGGGCTTATTGGACTATTCGATACTTCATGCATTGGTATGAACGACCAGGAACCTGCTGCTATAATTAATGATTTTGTATTTACTAAACTAACGCCATTTAGGGCAAAAACTATTGTTGACGACATTAAAAACGGTAAAAGCCTTCATGATTTGGTTGTTGAAAGTTTTGGCGACGGGATGAATAACACCGCCCTGATTAAAGCAATGGTATATAATAATATCCGTAAAATAGGGCCAATTTTATCTGACGATTATAAACCAGGTAGCGTTATAAACAGTAAGCTTTCTAAGATGACGCCGGAACAAGTGTTGGAACAAGTTAAACGGTCAAATATCCGGGGACGTGGAGGCGCGGGTTTCCCAACAGGTTTAAAATGGGAATTTTGCCGAAAAGTCCCGGGAAACAGAAAATTTATTTTTTGTAATGCCGATGAAGGGGAACCTGGTACGTTTAAAGATCGTGTTATTCTAACCGAAAGGCCAAAATTATTGTTTGAAGGTATGGTTATAGCCGGTTATGCAGTAGGAGCTTCCGAAGGTATTTTGTATGTCAGGTATGAATACAAATATTTGCAGAAGTATCTCGAAGACATACTTAAGGACATACGCAATCAGAATATGCTGGGTAAAGATATTTGGGGAATCAAAGGTTTTAATTTTGATATTCGTATTCAGTTTGGCGCAGGCGCATATGTTTGCGGGGAAGAATCTGCCCTTATCGAGAGCGCCGAAGGAAAACGCGGCGAACCTCGTGACAGGCCGCCATTTCCAATAGAAATAGGCTATCTGGGGCTTCCCACAGTAGTTAATAATGTTGAAACATTATGTTCTGTCGTAAAAATAATTCTTAACGGCGGCGAATGGTATCATTCGTTTGGAACGAAAGAATCTACAGGAACAAAATTGTTAAGCATAAGCGGCGATTGCAAATTTCCGGGAGTTTACGAAATCGAGTGGGGCTTTAATATTAACAACCTGCTTACAATGGTTGGAGCTGAACAGGTTCAGGCAGTACAGGTTGGCGGGCCTTCCGGGACACTTATTGCGCCGAATGAATTTAACCGTACTTTAAGCTACGAAGACCTGTCTACCGGTGGCTCAATAATTATTTTCAACAAAAACCGGAATTTATTAAAAGAAGCAGTTCTCAATTTTATGGAATTTTTTGCAGACGAATCATGTGGTTCATGTGTGCCATGCCGCACGATCCCGCTATTTATGAGAGATAAGCTGCAAAAAATACTCAATGGACATGGTGTTCAGAAAGATATTGATGATTTAATTAGCTGGGGCAGTTTAATGGTTACCAACCGCTGTGGACTTGGTCAAACTGCTGCTAACCCTGTTATAACAAGTATTAAAAATTTCAGAAAGCTTTATGACGATTTAATTAACAAGGATTTGGAATTCGATACAAATTTTAACCTGACTGATGCTATGGCAGAAGCAGCAGAATATACAAACAGAAGGATTGCGACTAAGAAATAGATATTAATTATTTAAGCTAAACATTTTGAAATTATAATTTTATGCCTGACGTTGTAAAATTTCTTATAGATGGTAAAGAATGTCTTTCAGAGAAGGGCAAATATATTGTAGAGGCTGCAAAAGAAAATGGGTTATACATTCCAACGCTCTGTAACATACCTGGTGTAAAGCCGCGCGGGGCTTGTCGTATATGCAATGTTAAAGTGAATAATAAATTTATGACAGCATGCACAACGCCGGTTTCAGAAGGAATGGATATTAAAAGCCAGACTGAAGAAATAGAAAAAATGCGAAAAGCAATTTTGGAAATCCTTTTTGCAGAAGGAAACCATTTGTGCCCGTCATGTGAAAAAAGCGGAAATTGCGAATTACAGGCTTTGGCTTATCGTTACAGGATTACAGTGCCTGGGTTTCCATACCAGTTTTCATTTAGAAGCGTCGATGCAACTCATCCGCGCATAATTCTTGATCGCAATCGTTGCATCCAATGTAAACGTTGTATAAGGGTAATAAAAGATGAAAAAGGCAGGAGCATTTTTGCTTTTAAACACCGTGGGCATAAAGTAGAAATTAATATTGATCCTGATTTGGCAAATTCGCTTACTGAAGAATTGGCTGCAAAAGCCGTAGAAATTTGTCCTGTCGGTTCAATATTGCCGAGGGAAAAAGCGTTCAGGGTTCCAATCGGGCAAAGAAAATATGATAAAACCCCCATTGGTTAGTTCAGTTCAAAGTTAAAACTTATTAATAATGTCAAAAAAAATAATAGCTACCACTTCATTGGCCGGATGTTTCGGGTGCCACATGTCTTTACTGGATATTGATGAAAGGATACTCGATTTAATTGAATTGGTTGAGTTTAACAAATCACCCGTTGACGATATTAAATATTTTACAAAAAAATGTGATATTGGCTTGATCGAGGGAGGCTGCTGCAACAGCGAGAATGTTGAACTTCTTCATGAATTCAGGAAACAATGTAAAATTCTCATATCATTTGGTGAATGTGCTATCATGGGAGGCCTTCCGGCATTAAGAAATGGATTATCAATAAAAGAATGCTTTGATGAAGCATATTTAAACGGCCCTACGGTCAAAACAAACGTAAACCGGATAATTCCAAACGACGAAGAATTGCCGGTTATTTTAGATAAAGTGTATCCTTGTCATGAGATTGTGAAGATTGATTATTTTATTCCGGGTTGTCCTCCCAGGGCCGATTTAATTTGGGATGCATTGGTTGCATTGATACAAGGCAGCGAAATGCAGTTGCCTTATGAAGTGTTTAAATTTGATTAGTAAGTGTTTTTTATCAATTATGATGAAAATGACAAGTAAAATAACAATTGAACCGGTAACGAGGGTTGAAGGCCATGGAAAAGTAACCATCCACCTCGATGAAAATGGAAATGTCAGCCAAACCCGGTTGCATATAGTTGAATTCAGGGGTTTTGAACGCTTTATCCAGGGAAGGCCTTATTGGGAAGCCCCGGTTTTGGTTCAGCGTTTGTGCGGCATCTGTCCGGTTAGCCATCACCTTGCAGCCGCAAAAGCTATGGATGTAATTGTCGGGGCCGGAACCGGTGAAGGTTTAACCCCGACTGCAGAAAAAATGAGGAGATTGATGCATTACGGGCAAATATTTCAATCTCACGCCCTGCATTTCTTTCATCTCGCTTCACCGGATTTATTATTCGGTATTGATTCCGATCCTGTTACCAGAAATATTATTGGCGTGGCATTAAAACATAACGACTTAGCCATACAAGGCGTTATGATGCGAAAATTTGGCCAGGAAATAATTCAGGCAACAGCCGGTAAAAAAATACATGGCATAGGGGCAATCCCGGGCGGCATTAATAAACATCTGAGCGTTGAAGAACGGGATGCTTTTTTAAATGGCAAAGATCCGATGAATATAGCAAAAATGATAGACTGGGCCCAATCAGCGCTTGAATTTTTTGCAGGCTTTCATCAGAAAAATAAAAATTTAATTGACAACTTTTCAGTTTTTCCATCGAGCCATCTCAGCCTTGTCAGAAAGGACGGCGCCCTTGATCTTTATAACGGAGTTCTTAGGGCTGTAGATTCAAATGGCAAAAAAATACTTCACGATGTTGATTGCCAGGAGTATTATAATTATATTGAGGAGGAAGTAAAATCGTGGAGTTACATGAAGTTTCCCTATCTTAAATCAATTGGTAAAGATAAAGGATGGTATACAGTCGGGCCTTTAGCCAGGATGAACACAATTGATTTTATTCCTACTCCATTGGCCCAAAAGGAATTTGAAAAATTCAGGGCATATACAAATGGTAAGCCTAATGGAATGTCGATGCATATGCATTGGGCCAGGTTAATAGAAATATTACATTCTGCGGAAATAATGCAGCAGTTGTTGAATGATCCTGATATTGTTCAGGGAGAATTGCTTACTAAGGGGGCTAAAACGCACGAAGGAGTTGGTATTATTGAAGCTCCCCGCGGCACATTATTTCATCATTTCCGTGTTAGTGATGACGATTTGATAGAAATGGCCAATCTCATAGTTTCAACAACAAACAATAACCAGCCAATGAATGAAGCTGTAAATATTGTTGCCAAATCATATATGAACGGGCAGAAAAAAATTACCGAAGGCATGACCAACGCTGTTGAAACGGTTATCAGGGCATATGACCCTTGCTTGAGTTGCGCTACCCATGCTATTGGACAAATGCCTTTGGATATAAGCTTATTCAGCCCCGACAACATTTTAATTGACAGGTTGGTACGGGAATAATGATTTGTATTCCCTTTTTTTATCGCTAACTTAGCAGTTTAAATAAAAAATGCGTGAAAGTAACTTTCCTTGGAACCGGCACATCGCAAGGGGTTCCGATAATTGCATGCCAATGTGAAGTTTGTTTGTCTGACGACACTCATGATAAACGGTTGCGGTCATCAATAATGGTTGAAACAAACGGCAAGACGATAATTATTGATACCGGCCCCGATTTCAGGCAGCAAATGCTTCGAGAAAAAGTTACCAACGTCGATGCAATTTTATTTACCCACGAACATAAGGATCATACTGCCGGCCTCGACGATATAAGGGCTTTCAATTATATCAAGCAAATGCACATCGACGTTTATGCTGAAGAAAGGGTACAGCATTCACTTATGAATGAGTTTCCTTACATTTTCGCTGAAAAAAAATATCCCGGCGTTCCACAGGTAAAGCTTATTACCATTACAAACAAGGAATTTTTAATTGACGGAATTCCAATTATTCCAATCCGCACAATGCACTATCAATTGCCGATATTTGGCTTTCGTATCGGCGATTTTACATATATAACCGATACTAATTTCATATCTGAAGAGGAAAAGAAAAAGATAATCGGTTCAAAATATATTGCTGTTACAGGTTTACGAAAACAAAAACATATTTCGCATTTTTCTCTTAATGAAGCGGTATCTTTAATCAATGAGTTTAAGCCTCTCTGCGGTTATATAACGCATTGCAGCCATCAGCTTGGATTACATAAAGAAGTGCAGGAGAAGCTGCCAGATAATATCATATTGGCTTATGATGGTTTGAAGATTGAAGATTGAAAAATTTTAAAATTAAGGTAGGCGTTGATATATCAAAGAATTAAAAAAGATAATTTAACGTGAGTTCGATATAATATATGTGTAAATTTCATATAATCAAGAACAAAGCAAGTCCCCCTTTGAAAAGGGGGCAGGGGGATTGATATTTTTTGGCAATTTAGCAAATAAGAATCCAATCCCCCTACCCCCTTCGCCAAGGGGGAATAACGCAACAGTCATATTTTAAATATCTTATACATCGAACTCACGTTAATTTAAAAATCCATCTTAATATCAAACCTTATCCCATTTTTAGAAACATTCGGATGATTGAGATATGTTAACCTCTGGACATAATCGATCCTAAAAAATTTCAGAATATTGGAAATACCCACACTTGTTTCGATGTAGGGAACATTTCCAAAAGTGTATGTAATAGGCGCTCCGTTCTTGTCAATGGGAAATTTAAACAGTCCTGGCTCCAAATCAGGGTTGTTATTTTTGCTTATTCCTCCGTACAAAACCTTACAAGTAACGTATTCTCTTAACTTCAACATTTTTATTATAGGAACTTTATTTAAAATAAATCCATTAAAGCAATGATCGGCAAACAATGCCACATATTTGTCGTTAACAAATTCCAGGAAATTCATCATGTTATAAGATAGCGACTGGTAAGTATATGTTTGGTTTGCCCTGGATATTTCAAGAAGCGGGAATGAAACCTGCCCGAAAATTTTACCGGTTTCAAAGGTCGCATCTGTATATCCGAGAAACGACCAATAAAATCTCTTGCTAACATCGAGCATTAATTTTTGATAGTTGAAATTATTTCCGATTAATTTATTTCCCAGCGAATATTGGAACAAAAAAATTGGATATTTATTGGTAATAGCTATCCGGTAAACTTTTCCCTGAAAAAATTGTTCGTGAGGGGCATATCTTAAACCAATAACAATCTGGGGAATATTGATATACTTTACATTGTTCACAGGAGAGTAATTCGTTGTGTTGTAATAAAGTTCCCCGGTAGGCGTTTGTCGGTTATATTCAAATGCGGCAGAATAAGAAAAATAGTTAGAAAATTCATTCAAATGTTCAATTCTAAAAGTTTTGTTATAATACATCATGTAATTAATTCCCCTCATAAATGAAAGAAAAAAACTATTTTGCTGGGCAAGCATCATGTCCTCGCCAGGAATCTGAATGTCGTTCCGGTAGCTGATACTTACCGATTTAATTGGGAAGCCGAAAATAGTGCCATTTGAAAACAGGTAGGTTGATGCAATATAGTATTTATATTTTTCATCAGTTGTGCCATAAGCGCCATAAGCGCCGAAGTATATTTTTTTATTAAAGTGTGGTGTTGTGCGACCTCCAAATTTGTACCTTATACCTTCAATTGGATTAAAACCATAGAATGTTCCTATTGGTCCTATTTCAATTGCATTCCTTGAGCCGAAATAGCCCGATGATATTATTAGTGTTACATCCATTGCCAGTTTGAATGTAGGTGAATTTTTTAAGCTGTCCAATAATACATAAACTCTTTGCTCAGGTTTTGTCAGTTTTTGCATTCTGTGAGCTTCCCAAAAAGCTTCATCATTATTTTTTGTTTCTTTATCCCGATTTTTTGAAATTGCCGCATAAATACTATCCGATTTGGTTTTGTCAAGTTGATAGTTATTATAAGTTACAACCCTTTGACCCATAATTCCCATTTTTTCGCTTGTCAATCCAAATTCGATAGCAATTTCATTTGTAGTAAGAATCCAGCCCCGGTTTTGAATTTTATTAAATTCCTGGACAATTTCCATGTTTTTTATCCAATTTAAATTGATATCTTTATTCAGGGACATATCGATTTTCTTCACGGCATAGCTACTATCAAGGGCTATAAATAAGTTACCCTGGAAAAGAAAATCATTTCTATTACGGGGGAAAAAAGCAAGCTTAATACATTTTGTATTATCAATTATAGTTGTATCAATTATAAAGTATTTGTAAAATGTTGGGGCTACGGAAGAAATCGGGCTTATAAATTGATTGGTCAGCAACAGTATATTATTATTGTAAATATCAATATCCAGATATAAAATTTTTATGAAAGCGTTGACAGATTTATTATTTACATAATCTTCAAAACTTACCATCTTTTCTGCAACAGGAACTTCTAACTTTTTTTCAGGATTTTTCTGATAATATACATCCGAAATATTTTCTTTTAAAAAAATTGGCGCTGACTTTCTTCCCGGTATAATGGTTGTATCTATATTATCAAAAACAAATTTAAAATTTCTTATGAATATGCTTTTTGCGAATTTTTCGCTGTAATTGGCCAGGTAAAATACCGATTTTTCATATTTTTCATACGCGTAAAAATCTATATCTTCTTCCCTGTTTCCCGATTTGTGTTCAATAACCCTGTTTATTAATTCAACCGCAGGATTGCCTTTATTCCTGTATTTTGTTTTCTTGGGTTTAACTACAACATCGTTTAATGTTTTAACATCGGGATACATAGTGATGTTGATTTTCTGTGTTTTTCCAACTTTTACAGGAACTATTTTTTTAAGATAGCCTAAACATGTAACAATTATCCTGCTGGTTGTATCTTTAGTTTTTAATGTAAAATTTCCTTTATCATCAGTTAGCGTGCCGTTATTGTTTTTATCAAGCCATGTAACACCTGCGAATGGGACAGGTTCGTTTGTTCCTGCATCAACAACTGCTCCTCTTATCATTGTTAATAAGGAGTAATTTTGTGAGTGGCTAACAGGCCAAACAAACAATAAAAAAACGTATGTTACAAACCAAATTTTTTTCTTTCGATTCATAATAGCAAAGAAAGACAGAACTCCAATAAGAACAAAAAAAAATATGATAATTATAAAAAACACAATGTAATTTGATTTTATTTTTCTGATGAAAACTTGTAAAATGTTATAGAATAATAGAAGTTTAAAACCAAATTAAGTTGTTTGATATTTTATTGCCTGTTTTGATGTTTGTATAATAATACCTAAATTTGCACTTCTTTTTTAAACCTGGAAGAAGCAGTTTGTAATAATTCAAATCAACAGCTTTAAAAGGGTTTAAGTGTGGTTTAATAAATTTTAATAACATAAAATAACAGAATTATGGCAAAAATAAAAATAGGTATTAACGGTTTTGGCAGAATTGGCAGGCTTGCATTCAGGGCTGCCCAGCTTAGAAATGATGTTGAAGTAGTAGGCATTAATAATATCATCGATGTCAATTATATGTCGTACATGCTGCGTTACGACACCATTCACGGCCAGTTTAAAGGCACAGTTGAAGTTAAGGATGGCATGCTCGTTGTTAACGGCAAATCTATTCGCGTAACCGCTGAAAAGGATCCGGCAAACTTAAAATGGAATGAAATAGGCGCCGATTATGTGATTGAATCAACAGGTTTATTCTTAGATAAGCCAAAAGCAGAAGCCCATTTAAAAGCAGGCGCAAAGAAGGTTGTGTTATCCGCGCCTTCAAAGGACGATACTCCAATGTTTGTATATGGCGTAAATCATAAATCATTCAAGAAAGAAATGGATATTATTTCATGTGCATCATGTACAACCAACTGTTTAGCCCCAATTACAAAAGTTCTTAATGACAATTTCGGAATGGTTGAAGGGCTGATGACTACCGTTCATGCTACCACAGCTACCCAGAAAACTGTCGATAGTCCTTCGGCAAAGGACTGGCGGGGTGGGCGTGCCGCTTCCGGCAACATTATTCCTTCGTCTACAGGCGCTGCAAAAGCTGTTACCAAAGTTATTCCCGAATTGAAAGGTAAACTTACAGGTATGTCTTTCCGTGTTCCAACTTTAGATGTTTCGGTTGTTGATCTTACCTGCCGTCTTGAAAAAGCTACCGACTATGAAGCTATCAAAGCTGCGATGAAGAAAGCATCGGAAGGCGATTTGAAAGGTGTTCTCGGTTATACTGAAGATGATGTTGTTTCGAGCGACTTTATTGGCGATCCGCGTACTTCAATATTCGATGCAAAAGCTGGTATAATGTTAAACTCGAATTTTGTAAAGATTGTATCGTGGTACGACAATGAATGGGGTTATTCATGTAAATTAATTGATATGATTGCTTATATCGAAACGATAAAGTAATTGAAATTACAGATACGAATAAAAAGAGGCCGTCTCAAAAGACGGCTTTCTTTTTAAGTTACAATAAATCTGATTAGGATCGGTTAAAAGTTTTAACAGGCTTTATATGAAATTCAGATTCAAGAACAAAAGAATTTGTTTCCTTATCAATTTAAATTGAGCATTTAAATTCGTTTTTATACATCATCAAAAATTTAGTATGGTTCATCACTTGTTATTCTGATTTGGCATTTAAGTATTATACATTCATCAAAATGTGTTCCTGACGTTCTCGTACAAAGTGTATTTTATATGAATTGCTTATTTTATATTTGAGCGTTATTTGATCAAAAAAAAATTTAAAATTCAGGGAACGTTTTGAAATTTTTGTATCTATATTATAGCAATAATTTATAAAGTTTTAAATATAGCTTTATGAGAGTACTAAATTTAGTGGGTTTTAGTGTTTTTGTGGCTATAGTATTATAGAAATGCCGCCAAAACACCAATTCACCAAATTTCACAAAAAGATTAATGAAATAAAATTGTAAAGAATTTAAAATATAAAAAGCGAAAGCCGAAAAGCTTGCCTGCCGGAAATGTATCAACAATATATTAGAGGTATGGCTTAAAATAACAGGTAAAATTTAAAAACTATGAAAATTATGAAAAAATTATTATTCTTTAGCGCATGTGTTTTTACATGCTTTTCATCGCAAGCCCAATATCAAACAGGGCAAGTATACTCGACAGGAACTGGCAACGGGGTTATATATGGCACAAACGTATCACCCAATATTGGAGGAAATGTAACAGCTAATGCTGCAACTTCCGTATCTGGAGGTGGTGTTAATATTATCGGAGGAGGCGGAAATGCTTCAGCTGGTGCATCATTGACAATTGGAGGCGCACCTTCAAATTCAGCTGGCGGTAGTGTTAATCTTTCTGCAGGTGGTGGATCAAGTGGAATTGGCAGTATAACATTACAAACCCCTAATGTAAACGGAACTACTGGGCTTATAAACTTAATAGTTCCAAATGGTTTTGTAAAAATTGGCTCCAGCACAAGTTCTTACCCATTAACTATTTCAGGAAGCGGGGCAATAACTGCAGTGAGCCTTGCAACAACAGGGAATGTTGGAATTGGTAGTACAAGTCCGCAGGAAGCATTGCAATTGGGCGACAGGTTTGTTATTTCTAATGGAGGTACCAAAGTAATAGGCTATAATTTCCATTATAACGGAACTAATGATGCCAGATTGGTTACCGATGGCGTATCTGAAATCAGAATGACGGGGGGAAGTTTATCTTTTATTACCGCCCCATCAGGTTCGGCAGGCTCAACTATAGGCCGAAATTATGGTATGTACATTGATCAAAATGGATATATTGCAATAGGTACAACTACAACAAACGGGATGCTTCATATTAACGCCAGTAACCAAACAGGATGGATAGTTGATAATACTTCCACGGGTAGCACATATGGTACATTGGTGAATACTAATAATAATGCTTGTAAAGCATTAGCTGTTCAAAATACTGGGACTGGTGTAGAAACCTTTCATGTATTAGGTACCGGTGATTTATATATGGCAGGAAGTATGACAGCAACCGGGGCTGTTTCGGCAGGAAGCATTACAACCACAGGGACTATGCAATTAGGCGGCAACAATTCATATTCACTTTCCGAATTTACAATTAACAACACCAGCGATGGCAATCCAACGAATACCGAATGGCAATATGAGCCTTTTATGATTTGGAGCGGGGTTACTAATAGCGATTACGGTTTATACATGGGTGTAAGTAAAGCAAACAAATGTTCATATATTCAAGCTGTAAATGTAGGAGTTGCCCCATCATATCTTGCATTAAACTATCGCGGGGGTGTAGTAACTATTGGTAACATAACTGATTTTACAAAAACGGCAGGATATTCTTTGGCTGTTGCAGGCAATATTTTAGCGCAGGAAGTTGTAGTTAAACTTCAAACAAACTGGCCGGATTATGTGCTTACTGAAAAGCATAAAATAAAAACACTTCCTGAAATCGAAAACTACATAAAAGCTAACGGGCATTTGGAGGATGTGCCTGATGAAGCGCAGGTGAAAGAAAAAGGCATTAATGTTGCCGAAATGAACACTACCCTGCTTAAAAAAGTTGAAGAACTTACTTTGCTAATGATTGAGCAAAACAAACGCATAGATGCCCTTGAAAAGGAAAACGAGGTTTTAAAAGCAACGAAATAAAGGTAAATTTATACTAATATTGTATATATAATTTAACATTCGTTGCTATGAAAACTATAAAATATTTCGAACACACTAAAAGTAATATACTTTATAAGTATTTTATTGTTGCATTGCTAATTGTTTGTAACTTTTATTGCGAAGGCAAGCAAGCCTATTTAGCTTCAGTTACAATTGTTCTTCCTGCAAACACCATACAGAGAAACATAAAAACAAATAACCCTAAAGCCGATACTGGAATACTTAATGAAGTACCTCATCCCAGTGATCAATTTAGTGTATTAGATGATGATTGGCCATTTAGCACCAATTCAGACAGGAATCATCCCGACAAATGGGCAAAAGCAGATGGTAAAATAATAACTTGTCGTAAGCTAACAACAAAATTGCCCGATTTTAAAATTAACGACAATGGGCAGTATGAACGATTGGGATTAAGTGCTTTAGTGGATTCCGGTGTAAATTTTAATACCAAACAGGCATCGGCAATTATTAACAGAACATGGGCAAAGCATGATACCAATCTTGTTGAACTGGTTTACAGGTTTGCCCAAATCGACTCATTACGGAAAGCAGATAATTATAGTGCCATTCTTTGCCTTAGCTCGTTTAACACGGCGCGGACGAAAAACCTCCTTTTAAAGCTTTTAAAATGCAAAGATTATAGGGCTGGCATATTAAGCGCGGCCTCATTGATAATGTTGGATTGCTTGCCTCAAATGAGTTTTGACTTTATTAAAAAAAATTATTCTATGGAATCCTGGCCCTTTGATTTTTATTATGTCCATACGGCATTAATGAAATTAAATACACCACAGGCAATTGAGTTCCTGAAAAAACAGGCCAGTAATTATGATATTCCAAGCTGCGCTTTAGATGCTTTAGGGGCATTGGCTTTGCTGGGTTATTGCGATTATGCAAATAAAGGTTTTCTCTTATTTAAAGATGATAGGTTTTTTAATATTAGAGTTTGTTCTGCTTGGTGTCTTGCTTATTATATTGGTACATTCGAAGCATTTAAAGAAATTAAGGAAATGTACACGAAGGAGACTTTGCCACAGGTGCATAAAGAACTTAATGAAATTGTAAAGTTGTACAACATTAAATAACTAAAAAAATAAAAAAATGAAATATTTATATATGCTAATATTGATAGTGTTTTGCATGAATTTTCCACTGAAAGGGCAGGCCGACCCTGATGACCCAACCATGAGCTTAGGTGTTGATTTAGCCTCTGACGATTATGCGAATTTTTTTACTGAAACCTGCTCAAGCACTAAATCGGCTATGGCAATTAAAGCAACAACTGCTACTTTTATAGATTATAATCAATATTATAAAAATGCAACAACATTATGTGCTTGGGCAAACACTGCATATTGTACGGGAAGCGATGGAACTATTCAGTATGTGAGTGGCTCTGGCTGCTTATTAACTTGCTACGCTATGATATTGCGGAATAGTGGATTATCACAGGCTTCATTGGCTGATTCCGGGTTATCTTATGACATTAAATGGTATGGTGAAAAATTGCCAAACAATATTCCCTGCTTGTTACCAATTTCCAGGAAATTCAATTACAGAAAGTAATGGTGCTGCTTTTCATCCTATTGATTTTTGGGGCAAATTACATATTTCAACAGGTGAGACTAAAAATTGTAAAATATTAAAGTTTTTTATCGACCATAATGGCTATGCTGTTGCCCAGGTTATGTTAGAAAAATTTGATAATAATAATAATGGTACTATAGTGCCTGTAGATAATGTTGCTGGTACACACTATCCTCATTTTATTCTTGTTCACGGATATAATAGCCCAGGCACACAATATTCAAATTTTATAGTTTCCGACCCGGCTACATATCAAGATGATGGAAAAAATTATACATTATCAAAATATACACTTTGTGAAGATTATGATGGCGTATTTCGTTGTTTTT
The DNA here is from genome assembly GCA_963808135.1 of uncultured Bacteroidota bacterium. Classification (GTDB taxonomy): domain Bacteria; phylum Bacteroidota; class Bacteroidia; order Bacteroidales; family DTGW01; genus CAWEFA01. The sequence continues at coordinate 5,160 of CAWEFA010000035.1, read as the reverse complement.
TTAACAATGTTGATAAAACTTTAGAAATAACCACTCCAACAGCGGTTGCAACCTCAAACGATTTTACTTCAATTGTAGATTCCACATCGCTATGGGTGCCATATTTATATAATTCCGGGGATGACCTCACATTTTTCAGGCCCGGCTTAACAATCAGTTTACAGGTAAGCCCAACAACAGCTTCAGTTGATATTAATAATTATACTGAACTTTCCGCAATTTATACCCCATCCACAGCAAGTCCGGATATTGATTGGGAGTCAAGTGATGAAACCATTGCTACGGTGGATGGAGATGGGGTGGTTACCGGCGTAGGGGTGTACTCCGGCGAAACTACATCAACTGTTACAATTACTGCCAAAACACAGGATGGCAGCAACCTTTCCGCATCATGTACTGTATATGTAACTTATGTACCGGTAACTTCAATTACATTAGATGCCTCAAATCCAAATGATGATAATGGTATAACATTAGATGGTAATACTTCAGCTACAATTTATTTTACAAAAGATTGGTCATATATTGAATTAACGGCCACTATAGAGCCTTCTAATGCTACTAACCAAAAAATAACCTGGGAGTCAAATAATCCTGGTGTAGCTTGTTTTTATGTAACTTCATATGATTGGAAAGGTGAACCTTATTATAGTGATGTTGATAAAATTAGTGGAGCATCACCTGATATTCCTGTCGATGTTGAGCCATATTTTTATGATGTTAGTTTTGAATGTGGAGAAGCTACCATAACTGTAACATGTGCTGATAATGTGTCTGCCACATATGATGTTACTGTAACAGGTTGTGATGATAAAAAATCTGCTAAAATTCCTTTGGCGCCTAAACATGTTGTAAAAACCAATAGCAGTAAAAAAATCCAAAATGCAAATGCAAACAAAAATTTAAATAAAGCTGTTAATATAACTAAAAGCGCATTGGCAACTAAAGCAACTTCAGGGCCTTGCAATATCCTTTGGGAACTTGAGGATGCCGATGGCAATGTACTTGGCACAAGCACATCGGATAGCTGGGACGTATCATCCTATTTAACCCAGGACGATTCATATTATTACCTGGTATATTCTATGGAAGATGAAAACGGGTATTATAACAATGTAACGCCTATTTATGTATCGGATGGTAACAATCCCGGGGGCAGCAGCAACAATGGAGACTGGTACACTTATACGAGTTACAATCCCACGCTTACCAATTTCAATAATTATCCCCAATATGGTAAGTCAAATGTTGATATCGTAGCGTGTGGCTCAATTACCTTAGAACCTGGTTTAGTTGTTAAGCCTAATACAATTTTACAAGCCGGTTCATGTGGTAGTGAAACTCAAAAATCAAGCCGCATTGCTTTATCTTCTCCTGGCAACACAAATATTGGAGATAGCATAACTAACAATATTGTTACAAAGCAACAAGCCGTAAGAATTTACCCAAACCCTACCACCGGCTTGCTTATAATTGAGCAAACATCTGATAAATCAACAATATTGTTTTATAATATGTTAGGAAACGTGGTAAAAACGTGTGTCATTGAAGGGAACAAAGGACAAACTGATATTAGCGGGCTGTATCCCGGAATATATACTATTATAGTTGAAAGTAAAAATAATACATATCGCACACAAATAATAAAACAGTAAGTTTATAAAATGCACGCAATACTTGGTATGCGTGCATTTTATTTAATTAACGAATACTGCCTGCTTAAGAGTGAAAATTTTATTTTGATAGAAAATTCCGCAGCAATAAGAAAAAAGCTATCAAAAATTTTTATTTGTTATTTAATAGTCCTCTTTTTTTATATCAAAAAATAATAGATTTTTGCGTTTAAAAAATTAATATGATAAAACAAATATATCATTTCTTACATCCGGGGTTTCAAAATCTTTTTATGGAGTATAAAGTTGATTTCAGACCCCGTTACGGTCATGGTTTGCCTCCCCATAAGCAATTATATGACATTATAAATGCAAGGCGTAAAAATTATGCCGAATTGTTATATGAAATGCTGAAATACAAGGATGCTTACCGCAGCATTAAAAAAATGAACGAAGAAACAAATCCTGACAATCCCGTTTACAACAATATTTTTTTACCTGGTTTGGATATAGTGGGCATTTATACAATTATTGCCAAATTCAAGCCACAAACTTATTATGAAATAGGTTCGGGCAATACTACCAAAGTTGCGTTCAAGGCAATTAAGGAAAAAGGGCTGGACACAAAAATTATTTCTGTTGACCCCGCTCCCCGCGCCGAAATTGATCGCCTTGCTGATGCTATTATCCGTGAACCATTTGAAAACACTAACCTCGATGAGATATTGTCATTAAAGGAAAACGATATTCTGTTCATTGATAATTCTCACAGGATATTGCCGAATTCCGATGCAACGGTTTTTTTTCTCGAAGTGTTGCCAAAACTTCAAAAAGGTGTGATTGTCCATATTCACGATGTTTACCTTCCTTATGACTATCCTCAAGTTATGTGTAATCGGTTTTATTCAGAGCAATACGGTTTGGCGATGTATTTACTGGCTGATTGTAATAAATACCAACCCTTATTGCCCAATTTTTTTATAAGTGAAGATGAAGAATTAAGAAAAATTGTTGAACCTATCTGGGAATATCCGGAACTTAAAGATGTTGAAAAGCATGGCGGTTCGTTTTGGTTAACCATTCAATAAAATTGATCCCGATAAAGCTACCGTTGAAATTTATAATATTTATGGCAGCCTGCTGAAATTACAAAAACTTGTGGGCAATACAAACCAAACCGATATTAGTAACCTAAAGCCTGGCGCATATATAGTAAAAGTTGTTACCGATACCGGCCAGCAAAAAGCACTAATAGAAATTAAAAGGTAATATTGCTTTGGTTTGAACAATTTAAAGGGGCTACCTGGTATCCAGGCAGCCTCTTTTTAGTTTAATGGTTATGTAATACACTTAAAGTTTGGCTAAGATTATGCTTTAGTTAAACCTATTTTTACAGGCTTTATGCTTATATCAATAGAAACAGTTAGGCACAACCTAAGCTGAACAGAGCCTTACGTCCTCTTTAAATTTACGACTGTATGTTACAAAATATTTAAAAAAACTCCAACTATTTCTGGTATCATTACCTTAATTTTATAATAATGTGTTGGCGCTTGTTTTATTTTCGTTTATAAAACAAGTACATTTCACTTCCATTTTTTAAATGTTTGTTATTATTCCATTCTTTTTTTGCTTTATAATTTACAATTGCATATATAGGATAAGATATAAAGAAAGGAACCAAATCGATAAACAAAATGCAATAATGTATTATTTTTTTATTTCTAACAAGTTTAATATTATTATAAAGTATAGCCGGTAGTTGCAAAGTGAACAAAAGCATAAACTTGAAGCGAAGAATAGATAAAAAATTATGAGCTTTATTGTTAATTGATTTTTTAGGGTTTGTAAACTCCAAAATAAACTTAGGAGGAGATTGAGAAATCCATTTGATAGCGCCGTAATACTGATTGCTATAAAAATCTTTTTCCAAAATAAAATCATATTCACCCATTAGTTTATTTGTTTGTTCAGTTGTAAGTCGTCTTATATGCCCTTCATCTTCAAAGAAAAAACGATTTTCCATATTTTCATTTATTCCATCCATTCTCATTTTACATACTTTGTATTCAAAACTATCCTCATTGCCACAAGGAAATACGTGCAAAACAAATGATTGAGGCTTTAAAAAGACATTTATTTCGTTTATTGTCTTTTTAATATCAAAAACATGCTCAAGGACATGATGAGAAAATAAAAAATCAAATTTCAATTCAAAAGACTGCTCATTGTCTGAAACAAAGAAGGTGCAATCTGGAAATCTACTTTTTGCATTATTAATTGCATTTAAGCTAATGTCACAGCCATATATCTTCCACTTAGGAAGAGCTTGTCGTAAAACTTCTGTAAATACTCCATTGCCACAGCCAAAGTCCAACGCAATACCCATTTCAGGCAAGGGCAGATTTCTAATTATCTCAAAGACTCGTTGTTTTTTATCAATTGGCCATTCATCCATGTAGCCTTTTTCATAACGACTTTCATAAAAATCTTTTGATCCTTTTTTCTGATAAAGTATATTTTTCATTCGTTAAAATTATGATTTCAAAACTAAAAAATAATTAGTTAAAGCTATTTTATTCTTAGTTATTTCTGGGTAATTGTTAAAACTCAAAGATATGGAAAATTTTAAAAAGATTATAATATGGTTCTTTATGGTTGTTGCTAAAGCTATTTATAAAATAGCTTATATCGAACTTATGTTAATTTAGCCTCAAATTTGAAATAAATACTATAAATTATGTCTTTAGTCGCTTTAACACAATTTAGAGTGAGTTCTTATTTATACTTGTGAAAAAGGATTTACAGTCAGGCAATAAGTTCTTATTATTTCAGGCTGTCTTTTCGAAGAACATTAAAAAAATAGTACCTGCCGTAAAAGGTATCAAATGAATCGGTTTTTACTGTTTTATAATTTTTAAAGAATTCATCGTCATTTGCCGAAAGAACGAGAGCTGCCCTATTCATTATTTTAGGTTTATCAATACTATTGGTATAAATCTTTTCGCCCCGGTTTAAAAGATAATTGATAGTATCAGAAAGTTTTGCAAGCGGACGGTTAATAGCATATTCATCGGGTTCACTTGTTATGTTGCGGGTTATATCGTTTCCATATTTGTAATACAAAATGTTTTCTATTAAAGGTTTGTCATTTACTATATAAAAGGCCGGGTTATTATGAATAATTTTTGAAACAATATATTCCGTTCCGCAATAATTATACATATAATTTGGCAGTATACCAAGCATTAAGTTCCATGTCAATAATACGGCAACAAACAACCATAATGCAATTGCTTTAATTTCCGTGTAGTATATTAAAACAATAAGTAACGGGAATGGGAGCATTACCATAAACTCAGCATTGCCAACGGAATAAAATGCAAAAAGCAGTTGTAAAATAAAAATGCCAAGATGAATTAAAACAAATGGTTTATTTGAATAATTTTTAGTTTTATGGAAAATACTTTTTCTTTTAAACAGAACCCAAACAAATACTGTAAATGCAAAAATAATTGGCAAAGCATAGAGAAAATTTTTCTTTAAT
>CAWEFA010000034.1:0-73636 GCA_963808135.1 uncultured Bacteroidota bacterium | reverse complement strand
GTTATGTGGCTAACTCGTTCAACAACTACGTATTGCTAGATGCATTCATCGTAGAACTGGACGAAACCATTTACGCTCTCGATTCCACGACCATCGATCTTTGCTTGTCGGTATTCCCTGGGCAACTTTCCGCAAAACAAAGGGGCCATCAAGCTTCACGCTCTTCTCGATTTGAAGGGAAACATCCCAACGTTATTCACATTTCCGACGGAAAATTCCACAATGTCAACGCTCTGGATCTCATTTCTTTGGAACCCGGTGCCTTTTATGTCATGGATCGAGGATATGTGAATTTCCTCGAGAGCATCTCTATTGTTTTTACCGAAATATCAGCTTTTTTGTCACCCTCGCGCCAAAGCCAACATCAAGTTTCAGACGTCTTTTACTCCCCATCCGGTCGACCGCGAGAGCTGGCCTTAGATTTGCGACCAAACCATTATGCTCACAGGAACAACTTCGCGAAAAGACTATCCCGACAAACTCAGGCGAGTCAAATTCTACGATGCGGTAACAGACAAGACCTTTGTATTTTTAACAAACAATTTCAAACTCCCTGCTTTGACGATAGCCCAACTGTATCGCAGTCGTTGGCAGGTGGAATTGTTTTTCAAATGGATCAAACAAAATCTCAGAATAAAAACCTTTTATGGTACATCAGAAAACGCTGTGAAGACCCAAATCTGGATTGCGATCTCGGTATATGTTCTTGTCGCTATAATGAAAAAGCAACTCCATCTCAAGGAGAGTCTTTACACAATTTTACAGGTGCTGAGCGTTCAATTTTCGAAAAAATACCAATTTATCAACTAATTACAGAACAGAAATGCAAAACAGAACCAACTCCTATCTGTAAGCAGCTAAATTTATTCGATTAACAACCGGACACTAGTGTCTCTGCTTCTATATATTGCTTGGCTATTTCTTCCAGAAAAATCGCCCAATCTCGCTTAGTTTTTCTCTCGGTGATCGTCACCATACGCTTTCCCGACAGTGGCTCGCAGGCAATAAAAATATTGCAAACACCATGACGGACATACTCGAAATCATACCTGGCCGGTTGCCCTTTTGACACTGGAATCGGCACCTTTGTCTCCCCAATCAATTGCTTTGGCGACTCGTCCATGCACACTACAGGATGACGAGGATTATGAAATCGTTTATAAACATCGAGGACTTTTTCCATATTGGCAACAAAACAGCCATTGTGTTCCGGTGGAATCAACCACCCTTTCTGCTGCCAAGGTTTGAGTTCGTTTTTTTTAGAATACGCCGAACCGCCTCATGGGAAATGCTGTCTACATATTCAAGCTCAACGGCCTTATCGGCCAGCAACCGCAGAGACCATCTGGAAAATCCTTCAGGTGGGTCGCCGCAACTCAATGCAATCAAGTGAGCTTCGAAATCACCGTCAACCTTCTTTATATAAATGCGATCTGCTTTTCTTTATCGAGGGCCATATCAAAACCCTCCTCAACAAACCGTTTCTTTACTCGGTCAATTTTCTTCATACTGATATTCAAAACCTTTGCAATCTCTACATTCGTTGAACGGTTGGTTTGAAAATCACCAGCATCACAACCAAGCAAAATCAGTGCGTTGAGAATTTTCTGTGATTTGTGTTCTCCTTTTGATGCAAGATCACTCAGAAGTTCACGTTCTTCTTTGGTGAGTGTCACAATATATTTGCTCATAGTCGAACCTCCTGGGTTGAGTATGAACAAATAATAACATATTTTTACGACATTTCAATGTTGACGTGACACTACCCTCGGATTTTTATCCCGGCCCTCTTCCTGAGACGAATGGATTCGGGCGTGACCTCGACTAGTTCCTCATCGTTGATATAGGCGATGCAGTCCTCGAGGGTCATTCTGAAGGCGGGACGAGAATAACGGCCTCATCGGAGCCCGAGGCCCGCATGTTGGTGAGCTTCTTGCCCTTGGCGGGGTTGACCACCAGGTCGACGGGACGGCTGTGTTCGCCGATGATCTGGCCCGGATAGAGCGGCGCGCCGGGATGGATGAAGAGCTTGCCGCGCTCCTGAAGATTGAACAGGGCGTAGGCGACCGCTGTACAGGTCTCTTTTGACCACCAGCACGCCGTTCACCCGCTGACAATATCGCCTGCGTAAGGGCCGTATTCACAGAACACGTAGTTCATCAGGCCCATCCCTTCGTCTCGGTCATGAATTCGGAACGATAGCCCAAAAGCCCGCGGGTGGGGATTTTGAAGACCATCCGCATCATGCCGTTTTCGGTGTTCATTTCCTCCATCTGGCCTTTTAGCCTGCCCAGCTTTTCGATGACGGCCCCCTGATACTTCTCGTCCACATCGACGGTCAATCGCTCATAGGGCTCTAGCATCTTGCCGTTTTCTTCGCGCATGATGACCTGGGGGCGGGTTACCTGCAGCTCGTAGCCCTCGCGGCGCATCTTCTCGATTAAGATGGACAGATGCAGCTCGCCGCGGCCGGAGACCTTGAATCCCACGGCGTCGGTGAGCGGCTGGAACTGCAGCGCCACGTCGGCCAGGGTCTCCCGGTTCAGGCGCTCTTCGATATGCCGGGAGGTGACGAATTTCCCCTCCTTGCCGGCGAAGGGCGAATCGTTGGGGATGAAGTTCATGATATGGTCGGCGGGTCGATGGGGACCAGCGGCAGGGGACGCGGATCGAGGGTCGGTAAAGGTGACGCCGACGGTGACATCGTCCATGCCGGCCACGGCCACGATCTCGCCGTCCGTGGCCGATTCCAGTCCTTGCCGTCGCAGACAAAGCGGAAGAGCTTGGAATCCGGACCGGGCGCACCGTGCTGTCCCCTGCCTGGCAACACCACCGGCTGGTTGATGGACATAGTGCCGTTGATCCTTGCCGATCCCCAGGCGTGCCTAAAAAGGACGAGTAATCGATGGTGCCCACCTGCATCTGGAGGGGTCCGTCCCCGAACCCTTGGGCGCCGGGTATGGTCGATCGATCTATCATATGGAAACATCATCCGTGCCGCACTCTCCTCTTCGATGTGGCTCGGTCCAGCAGAGTATCCGGCCTTGGCCGAGGTGTAGACGACGGGGAAATCCAGGACTGGTCCGGCGCATTCGAGCTTCACGAAAAGGTCGGAAACCTGTCAACCACCCAGCGCATCGCGCCGCGGGCTTGTCGACTTTGTTGATGACGACGATGACGGGCGGCGTTGAGCGCAAGGGCCTTTTTCAGGACGAAATACGTCTGGGGCATGGGGCCTTCCGGGCGTCCACGAGGAGAAGTGCCCCGTCTGCCATCGCAGGACCCGTTCCACCTGACCGCCGAATCGGCGTGTCCTGGGGTGTCGATGATGTTTATCCAGGTGACCCTTATAGATGTAGGATCCGTTCTTCGAGGAAATGGTGATTCCCCGTTCTTTTCCAGGTCCATGGAATCCATCATGCGTTCCTCATCGACCTGGTTGTCCCGGAACATCCCGGACTGCCTGAATAACTGATCGACGAGCGTGGTCTTGCCGTGATCGACGTGGGCAATGATCGCCACATTTCGAATTTTGTCCTGCTCCATTTTTTTTCCTGTGCGATAGCAAAGAGATGGACATCGAGAGAAGAGAGGTCCGAGAAATCCTGCCGTCATTAGAGTGCTGAAGATAAAAAAAGCACTCGTCTGATTACGAGTGCTTCCTGTGTATAGAGGAACCTCATACTTTACACCAAAATTCCAAACTATGCAAACTATTCTCGGAAAAGAATGGGGCTGAAAAGAATATTCGTGAAAATATTGAAGGCTTACAGTCCTGCCAGGGACTTCATTCTGGCCAGTGCCGATCGTCTCAGCACGCTGATGGAATCGTCAAGATAATCGTAAACCCGAGCCTCTTTGTTCTTTCCGGGCCGCATGATCCTGCCGATGACCTGCAGAAGCCAGGCCTTTCGAAGGTGATGGGCGTGGTCAGAAAAAGACTGGTGAGGCCGGAGCAGTCAAAACCTTCGCCGATGAGCTGGATGGTAGCCACCAGAACCCGCAGTTTGCCCTTCTGGACGGCCTCAACGATGGCGGTCCGCTGTTCCGGCGGCGTCTTGCCGGTGAGCAGGGCCACCGACAGCCCCTGGTTCCGGAGGAGCTGTTCGAAAATCGCGCAGTGACCCACCCGGTCGGAGACGACAAGCACAGTGCCGTTGTCCTCCGCGGCTTTCTGGATGTCGCTGGCGATCATCCGGTTGCGTACCCTGGTCATTGTCAGGGCCTTGAGAAGGGCCTGGTAATCGCCCCGGTAGGAATAGGAAAAGCCTGTTTCCTTCCTGATCAGCCGCGGTTTGATAATGGCTCCCATGGCCTTGAGCTCGTCCTGATCGACTTTATGGATGCGGTCGCCCATGAAGATATGGATAGGTTTCAGTCCGTCGTCATTGCGGAAGGCGGTGGCCGAAAGCCCCAGCAGGAAATGGCAGTCGAAGGTTGAGACCACGTCGGTGAAGAGGGTGGCGGGATTGCGATGGCATTCATCGACGATCAGATGGCCGAACTGCGGAACCAGTTCATCATCCGCGTTTACGGGCGCTGTTGACGATGGCCACCGTCACCGCTTCGATCCGGCTCTTGCCGTCGCCGATGAGTCCCGCCTCGCACCCGAGGAACTCGGCTATTCTGTCCTGCCACTGATAGAGGAGCTGCTTTGTGTGGACGATGATGAGGGCGGGCTGCCTGCGGCGGGCGATAAGGTCCAGGGCCATGACCGTCTTGCCGCTGCCGGTGCCTGCCTCCAGTACCCCGAAGGAGCGTTCGGCGACCAGGTCGACGGCCGCCTGCTGATAGGGACGCAGGGTTCCGGAAAAGGTCAGTTCAACCTCAGGCAGCATACGTCTCAAATCAATGATCTCGGGGGATGTTCCCGCATGCTCGCGGCACAGCAGGCGATCGGACATCCCGAGCGGAGTCGAGCGCGCCGTCTAGTCCTTGAGCTTCAGACCCAATTCGCCCCACTGCAGCGCGTCTACCGCGCTTGGGGCTCCCATTAGCGGATCGTAACCTTGCCCGATCTTGGGGAACACCATCACCTCGCGTATGTTGTCATCGTCTGTGAGGAACATGATCAGCCGATCGATGCCCGGTGCGATGCCGCCATGGGGTGGCGCGCCGTACTGGGAATCCCTCGAGAATGTGGCCGAAGCGTTCTCGTTGCGTCTCCTCGTCGATGCCGAGCAGGGAAAACACTCGTGCTTGAACGTCTGGCCGGTGGATGCGGATGGAGCCGGACGCCCACTCAGTTCCGTTGCAGACGATGTCGTAGCAGTCCGCGTGGACTTTGCCGGGGTCTGTGTCGAGCAGCCCCATGTCCTCGGGTTTCGGCGAAGTGAAAGGGTGATGCGTCGGAGTCCAGCTCTTACACTCCGCGTCCCACTCGACCAAGGGGAAGTCGAGGACCCAACAGAATTTCATCTCCCGTCGGTTTCGCAGGCCGCACCGATCCCCAATCTCGTTTCGGAGGCGGTACAACACGTTGTTTCCCGCCGCATACTCGTCGGCCACAAAGCAAAGCAGGTCCCCGTCTTCGGCGCCGGCCGTCGCGAGAATCGCCTCCAACTCTGGAGCGCTAAGCTGCTTGGAGATTCCGCCCCTGACGGCGAGCCCCGCGCGCGCCAACGTGCGGGCGAGCTCGGGAGCTTGCGAGTCCACCGCAATCGTGGCCAGTCCTCTCGCGCCGAGCGTTTTGCAGAACTCCTCAAGCAGTCCGACCTCCTTGCGCGACAAGGTCGCTCCGTTTGGATATCGTATGCCGCGGATCTTTCCGCCCGCCTCGATCACGCTCTGGAAAACACCGAACTGGGTGGTCCTCAGGGACTCCGTGACGTCGAATAGCCGGAGCCGAAGCGCAAGTCAGGCTTGTCACAGCCGTACAGCCGCATCGACTCGTCGTAGGAGATCCGCTCGAACGGCTGGCTCGGGTCCTTTGCAGGTCGAACTCGGCGATCAGCTCGTTGAGGACCGTGACGGTCAACTCCTCGGCCAGTTGCAGGATGTCCTCCTGCACGACGAACGACATCTCCAGGTCGAGCTGCGTGAACTCAGGCTGGCGGTCGCTTCGCTGGCTCTCGTCGCGAAAGCACTTGGCGATCTGGTAATAACGCTCCATGCCGGCAACCATGAGCAGTTGCTTGTATTGTTGCGGGCTTTGTGGAAGCGCATAGAAGAGGCCGGGCTCAAGCCGATAGGGCACAAGGTAGTCGCGTGCGCCTTCGGGCGTTGAGCGCGTGATGATCGGAGTCTCGATCTCGATGAAGTCTCGGGCGTCGAGGAAGGCCCGGATCTTGCGCACTGCCGCGGCCCTCAACTGAAGGCGATTAAGCATGGACGGCCTGCGTAGGTCGAGATAGCGATGCTTGATTCGCAGCTCTTCGTTGACGGTCGCCATCTGCTCCTCGTCGCTAACCGGAAAGGGCAGCGGCCTTGCCGGGCCGAGGATCTCGAAGGACGTGCCACGACCTCGATATCCCCTGTGGCCATCTTCGGGTTCCGGGTCTCCTCGATCCGGCCCGCACCACCCCATGGACGCTGATGCAGCACTCGCTCCGATGTCTTGTAGTTGTCGAAAATCTGTGGGTCGAACAGCACTTGGACGAGGCCGCTACGGTCTCGGAGATCGGTAAAGAACAGGCCGCCTAGGTCCCGTACCCATCGACCAGCCGTTGTAAGACGATCTCACGGCCGGCATGGGTGGCGGTTAAGACGCCGCAGCCGTCGAGTCGCTGTCGGAAACTCATAAGAACTCACAAGATACCTTGTTCGGTTCATCAGTGCACATCGTTCCAGGGGCCTCCCCCGCGCCACCTGACCCGGACCCCCGGGCCGGCTTTCCTCGCGCTTGCCACGTCTCCCCCAGTGCTCGATCGCTACGATCACGTTGTGAAGGGCCATGCCCTTCTCGGTGAGCGAGTATTCGACATTCGGCGGTATCGCGCGCACGACTTGGCGGTGGATGATGCCTGTGCGTTCGAGCTCCCGGAGACGGTTGCGCAACGTGCATGCGTTGACTCCGAGGGTGCGGACCATCTCGTTGAACCGCATTTTGCCGGCAAGCAGGCTCCGCACGATGTGCAACGTCCAGCGCTGGTTGAGGATGTTGAGCGTGCAGGTGATCGGACCTCGTGCCGGCTGCAATTCTGCGGGCACGTCGACTTCGTTCTCGTATCCCATTGGTTCTTCCCCGGCAAGGCACCTGGCCGCAGATTCGCGGGTAGATAAGCACATTGCCCGACACATTCGGGACGGCGTCCCTCGGCGGCTTGGCCCGACCGGGGCCGGAGGCGGCGATGCCTGAACGAGCCGCGAACAGCGAAGCAAATATGCGAGATTCAATCTCGCTGCCGGCTGCACGTCTTAGCGCCGATCCCTGGGCATGCTGCATCAACTCGTGCACCATATGCCCTGCCTCTAGTGTAACTTATAGAGTGCGATGATTTCCAGCGTGCGACACTCTCTGCCGGCGCGAACGTGAACTCGGCGGACAACGCGTTGTCCGCCGGCGACTCCATAGCCGCAGGCTAGTTGTATGAGATCTCGACGATTTCCTAGCGGGCTTCCTGCATCGTGGTTGCCGGCACGAGGCTCGTGCCCAAGAGCATCTTTCTACCTTCTTCCTGCGGCCGTCCCTTCAATCCTTGCAACCACCGGTACCCTGACGTCGAGTTCGTCGAATGCTTGGAGAATGCCCTTGGCAACCGTCGCATCTCGTGATGCCGCCGAAGATGTTGATCAGAAGGCCCTGACGCGTTCGTCCATCAAGATCAGTTCCACGCAGCTCTTCACTCGTTCCGCTTTGGCTCCGCCACCGACGTCGAGGAAGTTCGCAGGGCGCCCTCCAGCCGCCGATACTTCGTCCAAGGAGCACATCACCAAGCCTGCTCCATTTCCGATGATCCCGATGTCGCCGTTCAGCTTGACGTAGGCGATTCCTCGCCGAGCCGCTTCGGCCTCCAGTGGATCTTCGGCGCTTGCTTCCGCCGTGGCGGCGTAATCCTTGTGCCGATACAGCGCGCTTTCGTCGATTCCGACCTTCGCGTCGGCGGCCAGCAATTTGCCGTCCGTAGTCCAAGCACACGGATTTACCTCGACCATGTCGCATCCGCTTCTTGGTATGCCTTCACGAGCCTCTTAACCATGTTGACCATCTGGTTTTGCGCGTGTGCGGGGACTTCGCAGCGGACACGGCCTTCCGGATCTCGAAGTCCTTCAATCCCCGAGCGCGGGTTCAGCCCGGAGCGAACGATCGCTTCCGGCTCGGTCCGGCGACCTCCTCGATGTCCATGCCGCCCTTGGCCGAGATCATCACGACGTGCTTTTGGGCTTCGCGATCTAGAAGCACCGCGACGTAGTATCTCCTTGGCGATGTCGATTTGCTGCGCATCAGCACCTTCTCTACCACCATGCCCGTCGGGTTCTGCACGCTGACCAATCGCTTGCCGATGAGCTCCGAAGTGAACGCCGCGGCATCGTCCGCGCTGTTCAGGCTTTACGCCGCCGGGGCTTGCCACGGCCCCCCATCAGGACCTGAGCTTGACGACGCTTTGCCGTCGAGTTTTCGGGCGATGGATCGGGCCTCCTCCGCGTTCGTCGGCAACCTCGCCGCCGGGCACCGGACACCCGCACGCGCAAGGACTTCCTTGGATTGGTATTCGTGGAGCTTCATAGGCTCATCTTACCCACCGAATCGGCCCCGCCAACCTATTCTGCGCGTCACGATTTTCGCTCTACTTCCGCATGCCGCGGAATGGTGACGAGCGTGATATCGCGGGGCCTGTCAACAAAGTCGCTGGGCCCTAAGGCTATGTTGTCGGATTTCCTTCGATTTTTCTTGCGAATTGGGCGTAACCTCGATGCCGCCAGTCCGTATTATTGACAGTGGTGAGCCCTGGAACACCGTGCGGTGATATCACAAGGAGGGAGAGATGAAGTCTCTAACGTTTGTTGTCGTTTGTATTATCGTGTGCCTGGCGGGCGCCGGTTGTGGCGGAGGGTCCAATCCGTTCATTGCCCAGAAAGGCAATTACGCCGGCACGTGGCAGTCTGGCATCCTGGCGGATAGCGGCCAGATGACGCTCTCGGTCCAAGGTTCCGGCCAAGCAACGGGAACGATGACCGACACCGGCACCGGCGCCATCAACGGCATCGTCACAGCGACCCTATTGTCGGACGAGCACCTCAGTGGAACCGTCCAATACGGGTTCAACACGCCTATCATTATGAGCGGCAATCTGAACGTCAACAGCGGCGGTCACCTGGCGGGCACGGTCACCGAGTTCATGACTGGCAACGGATACGCCGTTACCGTCGATCTTGCACCGCAGTAGTCCGAACCCCGGGCACCGCAGTCGTGCCGGCGAGCCCAAATGAAGTTGATGGGCTTTTTAGGAGAGGAATTGTTAAACCTAATGCCTATTGGGAAGTCGAAGTCCTAAAGCTGCTAAAACCAGCGCTACATTTGTTTAGAAAAAAAAGCTGCCAATATGGGCGCGCTGATTGTCTTGTAACAAACTCTGAAATGAAAGGCGGTTATGGTGAAATACCTGGTTGGGAACTTGAAGGCATAGCATACGGCGACACGCCTCCTGCCGATACAGCTTCAGTGAATAAGGCCATAAGGCAGCTAATGGCGAGGAATAAGGCAAGAATTGAAAACGCAAAGAAAAATAAAAAATAATAGCATTACAATGCTGCCAGATTTATTGCCGAGTTATTCCATTTCGGGGCTTTTACAATTTTCTCGATAATCTCTTCCGGTATTGTTGCTATTTCAAATAGTTTTCTGTGTTCAGGGCGGATGAAATTATCTGTAATCATTTTTTCGAAGAACAATAGAAAATAATCGTAGAACCCACATGTATTCAGTATTACAATAGGTTTTGTAAATAAACCGAGCTTTTTCAGGGAAATAATTTCTGTAATTTCTTCAGTGTGCCAGTGCCACCAGGCAAAGCCAATACGGCATCAACATCTTCAATAAGTTTGCTTTTACGCTCGGCAATGGTATCAACCACTATCATTTTTGTAATTGAAGGATTTCCCCATTCCATCTCCACCATAAATTTCGGCATTACTCGGTAATTTGTCCTTGTATTCAAGTCGATTTAGATAAAGCCCCCATTGACCCTACCGATCCTCCGCCATATATAATTTCAATATTCTGGCATGTCAATATTTGGCCTACTTTGAAAGCTGCCTCGATATATACTTTAGAAATTTGCTTGCTTGATGCGCAGAAAACACATACTTTCTTTATCATTCTTATTTCAGAAATTAAGTAAGGAGTTTAAAATAATAAGAGAAACCATAAGTTCAATTTATTTCCAAAAATAAAAAACGGGCTTGCTTTACACCCGTTAAAATAAAAACTTAATTATGCAGAAATCATATAACCGGTTCTTCGTAACTACTATAATCCTGATTAATGCTTATAATATCATCTGTAGAGAATACAGAATCCATATCCATAATCATAATAAAAACATCTTCATCTTTTTTATTATAAACCCCGGAAATAAAATATTTATTATAGTTAAAACCAATTGAAGGAGGATCCTTAATATCATCATTATCAATTTCAATAACTTCTTTAACGCCGTCAACAAGGACACCAACAAAAACATTATTGTTATTAACAACAACTTCAAGCACCAAAATACATGTATTTACCGTATATTCGGCCATTGAAATCCCGAATTTTTTTCTTGCGTCAATAACAGGAAGAACCATGCCTCTCAGATTAATAATTCCAAGCATGTATTCCGGAACTTTTGGGACTTTTGTAATTTTAGAAACTTCGACAATATTAATTACATTTTTTACACTTACGGCATAAAATTCGTTATCGAGTATAAATGTTAAATAAGAGTTAATTGTTGCTTTATCAATTTCTTTCATAATTATCTCTTAAAATAAAAGGGCAATTATATTAAAAAACAATCCTATAAATTTAATTAATATTCAGATTATTTAATTCAAAAGCTAAAAAATAAAGACGATATTGTTTTAATTAGTTTATGATTTAAGATAGCCATTTTTATACAATTAACCTAAAAACTAAATCAAACTATTATAAGTACCCGGAGCCGGGATCGAACCGGCACGAGGGTGAGTTCACTGGTGTTTGAGACCAGCGCGTCTACCAATTCCGCCATCCGGGCAGCTTGACAAATTTAAAGCGAAGCAAAATTATCAATTTTTTAATTCAGGCAAAATTTTATATTACCTATGAAAGAAATAATAATTCATTTCAATGGATGAATTATTATAAAAACAATTTCATCGGAGCAATTCCATTCTGCTTGCATCGAACCTTAAAAAAATAAACAACATTATTGTGAACGACCATAAAGATGAACCGCCGTAGCTAAAAAATGGAAGTGGAATACCGATTACCGGTAAAACGCCTATTGTCATGCCAATATTAATGGTTATATGAAAAAATAGAATTACTATTAAACCATAACCATAAATCCTGCTAAAAGTCGAACGTTGCCGTTCAGCTAAAAAAATCAGCCTGAGCATTAAAATTAAAAACAATGTTATTACAAAAAATGATCCCAAAAATCCCCATTCCTCGCCAACGGTGCAAAAAATAAAATCGGTACTTTGTTCCGGCACAAAATTAAATTTTGTTTGAGTGCCTTGCAAATATCCTTTACCAATGAAACCACCAGAGCCAATTGCAATTTTACTTTGTTCAATATTATATGCTGCCCCGGTTAGGTCCGATTCAATTCCCAATAAAATATTTACACGTTTTTGCTGATGTGGCGCCAGAACATGATCGAAAAAATAATTTACGGAAAAAGTAAAGCCTATTGCAATCCAAAAGAAAAATATAATCAAAAAAATATTAGGTATTTTTTTGATTAAAACAATTAAAACAGCTATAAAACTTATAATTCCAACAGAAATCAATAAAACAAAATATTGGTTTACGTTTCTGTGAAATAAATTACAAGCCAGGGTTATTGCCCAAAAAGACAAAATGGTTGATAACCCTGCAAAAACCGAATATTTGTAGCGTTTTGTTGCAAGTGTCAATGAAAGTATTGCAATAATTATCAAAATAATTAAAATTGTAAACTTGTTCATTAATAAAGCCAATACAAACAATGCAACCAGAAGGAAGCCGAAAAACATCAGCCAACCGGGAAAACCTTCACGGTACAATACAAAGATGAAAGCGAAGTAAACTAAAATTGAGCCAACATCAGGCTGTAATAAGATAAAAAATGCAGGTGTAAATATGATTATTAAGGCTGTTAAAACGGTTTTAATTTTTTCAATTTTTATATTATACCCGCTCAAATACTTTGCTAACGCAAGGCAAGTAGCTACTTTAGCAAATTCCGACGGTTGAATATGAATACCAAAAAACACGAACCATGAACGGGAGCCTTTTATTTTGTAACCAATAAATAACACCAATACTAAAGCAATAATATTGAAAAAGCTAAATAAAATAAGAGAAGAAAGAATAAAACCTGGTATCAATAAACATAATAATAACTGCCACTAGTATTGCGACAATTATCCAAATTAATTGCTTCCCATAGCGCATATCAAAATCCAATATGCTTTTATGATGTTCGGAAAAAACTGCCGCGTAAATATTAAACCATCCCATTATAACCAGTATTAAAAATAGAAATACGGTAAACCAGTCAAGGCTCTTCCAAATGTTAACGGTTCTTTTCATTATACTGGATTTTTGAGTTTAATATATATTGCTTCCAGCCATGGACGCGATATAGTATCAGTAATATATTTTTCAATCATAAGGCTGGCAATAGGGGCAGCATACGTTGCACCAAATCCTCCGTTTTCAACATAAACCGAGATTGCTATTTTAGGATTGTCTTTAGGTGCAAATGCAATAAAAATTGAATGGTCTTCTTGTCCATGAGGATTTTGGGCAGTGCCGGTTTTTCCGCAAATACGGATATTTGGTAATGAAGCTATGGCAGCCGTTCCTCCATCCGGGCCGTTAACGGCCATTTCCATGCCTTCGACAATGGGCCTGAAAAAAGATGTATCAAAAGCAGTGTAATTTTTTTGTGTGAAACGATCGTTGATGGTATCAATATTTTGTATTTTTTTTATGGTATGCGGAATTATATAATAACCTCTGTTTGCAATAGTGGCTGCCAATGTTTGCCATGTGGAGCGGTGTGATCCCAATTTCACCCTGGCCTATTGCCAATGAAATTATTGTCAGCGATTTCCATCCGTTCTTACCATAAATATTATTGTAATATTCCGAACTTGGAATATTTCCTGCTAATTCGTTTGGAAATATCCGAATCTAATTTATGCCCAAATCCAAACGTTAATACATAATTTGCGCCACTCATTATAAGCATTAGCCTGGCTCGGGAATATCAGGGTTTTCAATAATTCTTCTGAAAACATTGTCAATAATACGCATTGCATGAATGTTGAATGCCATGAATTAAATTTAAAGGTGATGGATGGGGATGACAGTTTAACATGTATATTTCCGGCTGCAGTAACCCAGATAACAGGGAAAATTGCGATCCACGGTTACTACTTTTTCTTTAAGCCCAATCATAGCATTAATCAATTTAAATGGTGAACCGGGAGGATATTTGGGCATAATAGCACGGTTGAATAACAGCAAGCCGGTTATCCTGTTTAAGTTCGCTGTAATTTTTTGACCTTACCCTTCCAACTAGCAATTGAGGATCGTATGTCGGGGACGAAACCATTGCCAATATTTCGCCTGTAGAAGGTTCGATTGCAACAATGCTGCCTTTAAATTTCCCATTAATTTTTCACCATATTCCTGAAGTTCGGCATCAATAGTTGAAATCAATATTTTTCCCGAATAATCGATGCCGTATCGAACCTTCCATTTTGAAATGAACCTTTTACCCTGTTATGTACGTCAACAAGGTAAATCGTCACGCCTTTTTTTCCCCTCAATTCTTTTTCATAAGCTTTTTCTATTCCGCTCATCCCAATGTAATCGCCCATTTTATAATATGTGTCTTTTTTGATAATGGTTGAATCAACTTCTCCCACATAACCTAACAGATGGGCAGCAGTTTTTCTTTCGTATTTTCTCAAAGTACGCGGCTGGACGAAGAAGCCGGGATATTTATAAATTTTTTCCTGAAGTATGGCATATGTCGAATCGGTTATCTGGTTAAGAAATGGCGCGGTTTTAAAAATGTATTCTTTATTAGCTTTTATTTTATTCAGTATTTTTTTAAACTGATCAACATCCAAGCCTAAAATTGAAGCTAATTCAATTGTATCAAATGCCTTTAATTCCTGTCTGTTCAGGAATAAATCATAAGCTGCCTCGTTGCAAACCAACAACTTTCCTTTGCGGTCATAAATAAGTCCTCTTGCCGGATATTGCGTTACGTAGCGTTGGGAGTTATTGTTCGCGGAAAATTTATATTCATCGTCAATAATCTGGATATAAAATAAGCGGATAATAAAAATAAAAAATACAAGAACGATTATTCCTCCAATAATGAATTGACGTGCAGAAAATGGGTTCATTCAAATTTTATATTGAATAAATTTATCGGCGAAAAATAAAAAATTGGCTGATGATAATCAGCAAACCTGTAAATAATGTGCTAAAAACAACTCTTGCCATTGTATAGAAAAAATCTGAAAAACGAAACATTTCCATATAAAAAAGAGCCAAATGATGGGCGAAGACTAAAATCAGGGAATATTTAAGGAACCAAATAAAACCATAAAAATGAATACGGGGAAATGTATTGACTTCGTATCCATCGCGGGGTGAAATAGCTTTTAAAACCGTTGGACGAAGAAACGCTATAAATGTGCAGGCTGTTGCATGCATACCAAGTGTTTGGGAAAAGAAATCGATGGAAATACCCAATAAAAATGCTGATACAAGTAATATCCATCCGGGCGTTTCAAAAGGTAATAATAGAATAAACAGGACATAGAAATAAGGATTAATAAACCCGCTAAATTGAATATCGTTAAACACATACACTTGCAGGAATATTAAAAGAAAAAACGCAAAAATATTTTTTAATGGGTTAATCATGTTTTATTGTTGATTCTAATACTTGCTGTTCTTCTTTATTATGGTTTGTAACAACATATACATAATTAAGATTTTTAAAATCGTTTGCAATGCGAATGTTAATATTGTAAAAACTACCTCCTTTAATTGTAAAATCTGTAATGAACCCTATTAATATTCCTTCAGGAAAAATTGGCGAAAACCCACTGGTTATAACAGAATCACCTTCAGCAATGCCAACATGCAGGGGGATTTCGTTCAGGCAGCCTTTCCTGTAATTATTACCCGACCATTCAAACGAACCAAAATAATTGTTCTTTTTAATTTTGACACTAATTTTAAAATTTTTATTTAGCATTGACATTACCAATGCATAATGATTTGTCAGCGATTCAATTTTTCCTACTACGCCATTAGGCGAGATTACAGCCATATCCGATTTTAGTCCATCCAATATTCCTTTATCAAGAGTAATAAAATTATATTGCTTGTTTACCGAATTATTGATAACTTTTGCTATTATATACGAATATTGCTGCCTGTAAAGAGTATCTTTTATTTTTATCTTTTGATTATTATTTTTTATTTTAAGCTGTTCCAATTGGTTTAATAGTGATATGTTTTCGTTGGCAAGCTGACGGTTAATTGCTTTTAATGAAAAATATTGTAGAATGTATTCCTTCTTTTCGGAAATAAGACCGTTTATGTTTTGAGAAAAATTTATATACTTAGCTTGTTGGTATTTGTTGCTCCTCACAACAAGTATTATGGATAATGATTCTATTAGCAGGAAAAATAGGGTAAATTGGTTATTAATTATAAAACGCAGTAAATTCCTCATGGATTATAACGCGTATTCAAAAATTTCTTTATATGTTTCTGTAAACTAACGACCGACAATTATTTGCTTATTTACCTCATCAGAAAAGAAAAACGATCGATGTTTTTCAATGCAACGCCGGTGCCCCGGGCAACAGCATGTAAAGGATCGTTGGCAACGCGAAAAGGTATTTGTATCCTGTCGGTCAATCTCTTGTCCAAGCCCCTAAGCAATGATCCTCCTCCGGTAAGAGCAATACCTTTGGTTACAATATCTGCATATAATTCCGGAGGCGTTTGTTCCAGTACTGAAACTATTGCAGATTCAACTTTAGTCAGGGATTTGTCCAAACAGTGTGCAATTTCCTGGTAAGATAATGGTATTTCAACCGGCATTGCAGTCATTAAATTTGGGCCGCGTACAACAAAATCAGGTGGTGGATCATCAAGATCGGGCAAAGCTGAGCCCACAACTATTTTTATTTCTTCAGCAGTACGTTCGCCAACTTTAATATTATGCTGGTGGCGCATATATGCCTGGATATTGGCAGTAAAACCGTCGCCTGCAATACGGATCGACTGGTTGCAAACAATTCCTCCCAGAGCTATTACAGCAATTTCGGTTGTGCCGCCGCCAATATCGACTACCATATTGCCTTCGGGCGCTTCAACATCGAGACCAATACCAATTGCAGCGGCCATTGGTTCGTAAATCATATAAACTTCACGGCCATTGGCATGTTCGGCAGAGTCGCGGACAGCGCGGATTTCAACATCGGTGCTGCCAGATGGAATGCTGACAACCATTTTTAAAGCGGGATTAAACCATTGATTTTTTTTATTTACCAGTTTAATCATTCCCCTTATCATTTGTTCGGCAGCGTTAAAATCAGCTATCACGCCATCTTTCAGAGGACGAATGGTTTTTATGTTTTCATGGGTTTTTCCGTGCATCAGCCTGGCGGTTTCCCCAATTGCCAACAATTTGCCGGATTTAGTGTCAATAGCCACTATCGATGGCTCATCTACAACAATTTTATCGTTATGTATAATAATAGTATTGGCTGTTCCAAGATCAATAGCTATTTCCTGTGTTAGAAAAGAAAACAAACCCATAGGTATATGTTAATAGTTTAATATTCAAAATTTATTAATAAAACTGAAAATTCCTGTTAATAATACTTTGCGAATATACAATGACATATGATATTCTTTATGTTAAAAGATAAAAATAATTTTAATGGCATTGAATTTTATCTTTCTTATTTTTTTAGTGCTTAAAATGCCTGATTCCGGTCAATACCATTGCCATTTTATGTTTGTTGCAAAAATCAATCGAATCGCTATCGCGTATTGAACCTCCCGGTTGGATTACGGCTAAAATACCTGCCTGCTGGGCTATTTCAACACAATCGGCAAATGGGAAAAATGCGTCGGAAGCCATAACAGCGCCTTTTAAACTAAAACCAAAACTGCCTGCTTTCATTATGGCTTGCTTTAGTGCGTCAACCCTTGAAGTTTGTCCAACACCGCTGGCCAAAAGTTGTTTGTCTTTTGCAAGCACAATTGCATTCGACTTTGTATGTTTCACAATTTTGTTGGCAAATATCATATCTTCAATTTCCCTGCTTTGAGGTGAACGTGTGGTAACAACCCTCATGTCTTCTTCAGTTTCAACTTTAAAATCTTTATCCTGAAACAGAACGCCGTTTAAGATTGAACGGAATTGATGAATAGGAAAGTCAGTTGCTTTCTGGACAAGTATTATCCTGTTTTTCTTCGACTCCAGTATTTTAATTGCTTCTTCTTTGTATGATGGGGCAATGATAACTTCAAAAAATATTTTATTGATGTCTTCTGCTGTTTCTTTGTTAATTTCTGCATTTGAAATAATAATTCCACCGTAGGCCGAAACCGGGTCGCCAGCAAGTGCATCTTTCCAGGCTTTTTTAAGTTTCGGGCGCGAAGCAATTCCACAAGCATTATTATGTTTTAAAATTGCAACAGTTGTTTCTTCAAACTCACGCATTAGGTTCACAGCGGCGTCGATATCTAGCAAATTATTATATGAAATTTCTTTGCCGCTGACTTGCTCGAAAAGCTCATCAAAGTCGCCATAATAAATTCCTATCTGGTGAGGGTTTTCTCCGTAGCGTAGTTCTTTGCTCGTTGGAATGCTGCACTTGAAAATGTTTGCGCCGTATTCCCTGTTGAAATAATTAAAAATAGCAATATCATAATGCGATGTTTTATTAAATGCTTCGGTAGCAAACATTTTTCTGTCGGCCAGAGAGGATTGCCCTTCTTTTTCTTCAAGTAAAGTAATCAAATCGCTATATTGGGCTTTTGATGCCACAATGAGCACATCTTTATAATTTTTAGCCGCTGCCCTGATTAATGATATGCCTCCAATATCTATTTTTTCAATAATTGATTGATGGTCTGCGCCTGAAGCAACAGTTTCTTCAAAAGGATATAAGTCAACTATTACAAGGTCAATTTCAGGAATATCATATTGTTTCATTTGGTCGATATCGGCCTTATTGTCGCGCCGAGCTAAAATACCGCCAAACACTTTCGGATGAAGCGTTTTTACCCTGCCCCCCAATATTGAAGGATAACCTGTTAATTCTTCAACTGCAATTGTTTTAATCCCAATTTTTTCAATAAATTCCTGTGTTCCGCCGGTAGAGTAAATGAGAATGCCTAAACTGTTTAATTTTTTAACTATCTTTTCGAGTTGATCTTTGGAATAAACTGAAATAAAAGCTGATTTAATTTTCTTTAAACTGGTCATTTATCAAGTATTAGAATTAATTTGACAAAAGTATTAAAAAAGTTGATATTATTAAGGTATTTTTATTGTCGTTAAAAACTCTTTTCAATTTTATTTAACTTAGCCTTCTATAAAGCGCTGGTTAATTATATTATTTTGAACAATTGTTTGACCTATGATATTTTTTAAACTTATTATCGAAAGTTTTTTAATGGCCCTTCATTCTGTAAGGGTTAATAAGATAAGGACTGTGCTTACACTTTTAGGAATTACGATTGGGATTTTTGCTATCATTTCTGTATTTACCGTTCTTGATTCAATGGAAATGTATATTCGCGAAAACATTTCGCAATTAGGCGATAATGTAATTTACATTCAAAAATTTCCATGGACTTTTGAGAAGGGTTACAAATGGTGGGAATATTTAAAAAGACCTGTTCCAAAATATTCGGAATTTGAAGAAATACTAAAAAAAGCGCAAACTGTTGACGTCGCTGCTTTTTCGATTAGCTCAAAAGCCCTGCTGAAACATAATAAAAATTCATATGATAATGGCTTTGTTTGGGCGAACACACATGATTTTCAACAATTAAAAAGCTTTGAAATTGAAAACGGCCGGTATTTTTCTGTATTTGAATCAACATCCGGGAGAAATCTTGCCCTTATTGGAAATAAGTTATCAGAGGAATTATTTAAAAATGAAAATCCGCTTGACCAATTTATAAGCATCAACGGCCATAAAGCAAAAGTAATTGGTGTTATTAAAAAAGAGGGAAAATCGTTAATCGGCGGCAGCAGCCTCGATGAAGCAGTGCTTATTCCGATGAACTTTGCACGCAAAATTTATGATGTCAGGAGCGATAAACTAAACCCTTTTATTATGGTTAAGGCGAAAAAAGGTATACCCATTGACCAGATGAAAGACGAGCTAAGAAATATATTACGTAAAAAAAGGACATTAAAACCGATCCAGGACGATAATTTTGCCCTTAACCAGGCAAGTATGATTATTACAAATATTGAACAAATATTTATTGTAATAAACATTGCCGGATGGTTAATTGGCGGTTTTTCAATTATAGTGGGCGGTTTCGGGATAGCCAATATAATGTTTGTAACTGTGCGGGAGCGAACCAACCAAATAGGGATACAAAAATCGCTTGGCGCAAAAAAGTTTTTTATTCTTATCGAATTTCTTTTCGAGGCTATAATGCTTACACTGGCAGGTGGTATGATAGGTTTGTTTTTTGTTTTTAGCGGAAGTTTGTTTTCCACTTATGTTTTAGGTTTTCATATTGCGCTTACATTGGGCAATATCCTGTTAGGAATTATTATTTCAATAATTATCGGGATTGTATCCGGAGTAATCCCTGCATGGGCGGCATCGCGCCTAAATCCTGTAGAAGCAATAAACACTACATTTTAATTTTTTTAAGTTTCTGAATTTTCCATATCCTGGCCCTGCTTTCCCAATTATTAAAATTAAAATGAACAACCCATCTGGGAAACAGGCAATAAATTGTTTCATTTTTATAACCTGCAAATTTATTACCGGCTGTTATATTTCTTTCTAATTGCAATATAGAATCAGGCTTATATTTATTCAAGTAATCCGATATTTTCATATCATCGTTGAGAACAATACATTTTATATTTGACGATTTATAGAAATTTGCCTGAAGTCCTACCAAATCATAAATATTTTTTTCATTGCATAATAGAACAATTTCCTTTTTTGAAGAATAGTTATATAAATATTTGTAATAACATATAGCTTCCTGAGCGGGAGTGAGCATTTTTACAATCAACAATGGAGTATTGATAACTACTGAAAAAATAAAAAGGAAACGTAATGTTTTTTCAAATTTCCGATTAACAAGAAAATAATCAATGCCAATGGCAGCGAGGTATATAAAGCCAAACAACATGGGAAACATAAATCTCATTTCTTTGTGGCCAACGACAAAATGACCTATTAGAAACGGGATTATGCACCAGGTGAAAATGTTAGTTTTCTTTCGAAATAGACCTATGAGGAAAAATATTAATAACAAAATACTAATGGGCGGGATGGCATTAAGAATGAAAAAGACAAAATAATACCACCATGGGAGAGTTCCCCAATTTGCAGCTTTGTTTTCAATAATATTGGCGAAAAAATAGTTTGCCGGAGTAAATACAAATTTCCCATAAAACCAAAAATCAAGGTAAATACAAAAAGCAATTGCGCATGTCCCAGACATTATTAAAATGAGAAGATTTTCCCAGCGCATTTTATTTACCAATATCAGCCAAAAGCCAAGACCAATGATTGCAAAGCAAACCTGGAAACGAAAAAAAATTGAAAAGCCCAATAATAATCCTGCTATTATGAGTTGAAATAAATTTTTATTAGAAGCTTTATCATTATATCGAACAACCAGGTAAACAGAGCTTAAAAAAGTTATTGCAGCATAATTTTCAGAAGAAAATCGAACGCTGATAAAAGGGATAAACCATAAAAAGAAATTTAGAAAAAGAAATATTTTTTTCCCATTTTCTGAAGAAAAGTCATTAATTAGCAACAAACTGGTTTTGGAAACTATAAACCATGAAAGCAGGGCAGTAAGAATCCTGAAAATAATTGTATAAGTAAAAGGATTGGAAATGCTTACAAAATTTAAAATTTTAATTATGAAACAGGCAAGAGCAGGTTGCAAAGCTGGGCGAATTTTTTCATAAAACTCCCAGGGCAAATCAGAAATAGGGGATTTGCCAAGCTTATAATTGCAAAATTCAAGTATTTGAAAATGTTCGTCGGGATGAAGATAACCTGCACTGCAGAATGCTGTAATAAGGTAAACCAGTAAGCTTAAAATAAATATGTTTTTATAGGGCGACTTAAATATTATATTCATATTTTGGCTCACATGTTTTTTTAAAATCGAAGTAATTTCTTGTGTTAATATTAATCATTTTTTTCAAAGAATACTCTTTTGTGGAAATTTGAAATAAAAGTTTAACCTCGAAATTATAATTAATTTCGAAACAAAATTTAAATACAAAATTTTTAAAATTGCAATAATCTAAATATCTTCATAACATTTTAAGCTAATTATATTTTCATGAAGCAGCAAATTAATTTTTCTGTTTTGCTTTGCCTGTTATTAACAGTTTCAAATCTGTCGGCACAAAGTTCGGACAATATAGAAGCCAAAACGGTTGATATTATTTGGGGCGTTAAAATCCCTATGAGGAATGGGATTAAACTAAATGCAACCGTTTACAAACCTTCAGATGCCGGGCCGCTACCAGTAATATTTACGCTAACCCCATATATTTCCGACTCGTATCATAATCGCGCATATTATTTTTCTCAAAATGGTTACGTGTTTGTTATTGTTGATTCACGCGGACGCGGTAACTCGGAAGGAAGTTTTACACCTTTTCTTCAGGAAGCAAACGATGGTTACGACATTGTTACGTGGCTTGCAAACCAGTCATGGTGCAACGGCAGTGTTGCAATGTGGGGCTTATCTTATGGCGGAAGCGACCAGTGGGAAACCGCAAAAGAATTTCCGCCGAATCTTAAAACCATAATACCTGTTGCTTCTGCTATGCCGGGTTTTGACTTTCCCATCTGGAAAAACATTTACAAACCATACATCATTCAATGGCTAACTTCAACAAGCGGTGTAACGCAAAACTGGAACCTGTTTGACGAATCCTCATTCTGGATACAAAAATTTCGTAAGTTATATTTAAACCATCTTGCTTTCAAAACACTGGACACAATCGTTGGAAATCCTTCGGCAATTTTCCAAACATGGATATCTCATCCTTACCAGCAAGCATACTGGGATGCGTTTAATCCCACCGACGAGCAATTTGCTAAAATCAACTTGCCCATCCTGACAGTTACCGGACAATACGACGCGGATCAACCGGGCGCAATGGAATTTTATAAACGCCATATTCAATTTGCACCGAAAGAAGCCAGGGATAAACATTACCTGATAATTGGCCCCTGGAACCACTCCGGTACTATAGCCCCAAAGAAAGAAATCGGCGGGTTAATACTGGGCGATGCATGTTTATTGGATATGAACAAGCTGCAAAAACAGTGGTACGACTGGATATTAAAATCGGATAAGAAACCGGAGTTTTTAAAAAACAGCGTTGCATATTATGTAGCTGGGAAAGAAACATGGAAATACGCCAAATCGCTTGACTCTATTGGCACAAAAAAAAGTTATCTTTATTTGGGTTCAGACCAGGGAGGCGCTAACGATGTTTTTCATTCAGGTTACCTTGCTGAAACCAAACCGATAAAACCGGGGAGCGACAGCTACGTTTATAATCCTCTCGATACCAAGCCTGCCGAACTCGATACGGCAGACATTGACAATTATATTACGGATGAACGATATGAGTTAAATTTATTTGACAATGGGCTTGTTTATCACTCAGCGCCATTCAAACAAAACACTGAAATAAGCGGCTATGTGAAACTTACCCTTTGGATTTCAATGGATGTCCCCGATGCAGATATAAAAGTTACGCTTTATGAAATTATGCCAAACGGAAGCAGCGTTTATCTAGCAAATGACGTAATAAGGGCAAGGTTCAGGGAATCGTTGCGTGAAGAAAAATTAATCAAGCCCGGTGAAATTTTGAAATATGACTTTAACGGGTTTAACTGGTTTTCGCGCCAAGTAGCTAAAGGCAGTTTACTCCGACTAGTTATTGATTGCCCGAATTTAATTTATTGGCAAAAGAACTATAACAGCGGCAAAAATGTTATGGAAGAAACAGGCAAAGATGCCCGTACAGCGCACATTGCTGTTTATCATAGTTTGAAAAATCCAAGTAATTTGGAATTGCCGATTGGCCAATAGTGCCTATTTGAGAATTTTGTTATCTTATTATTATAATTTTTTTTGTTAAAATATTGTTTGAAAGATTAATTTTCAGAAAATAAATTCCCGGTTGTAAGAATCTTACATCTATACCATTATTTAGGTTGGCTTGATTTAAATTTATGATGGTTTTTCCTGTAATATCTATTATTTTACAGTTTGCAGTAACAAAGGAATTTTCCAAACCCTTAAAATAAATATATTGATTGCAGGGATTTGGGCCAATTTTTAATTTTGCAATCTCGGATTTTTGAACGAAAGTATCTTTGCCGATGCCGGGTTTCAAGGCAATGTTTAACCATGTTTGTTTTCTGTTTAATGCCTCAACATTTTGAATTTCTTTAGTAATATATCTATTAGCTGAACAACGCAAAGTGTAATTCCCTTCATAAATAAGACGGTAGTATTTGCCGGTCAGCGAGTCTGAATATACGATGGAGCTTGAATCATCATATCCTTCAAGTTCTATTTTAGCTTTAAGTGGTTTATTTGTGAGGGAATCAAAAACAAAACCCCGGATGCCAAACATAGCTTGTTCCAGGTAATGTAAATATGAACGCCTGGTATAATTCCATAAATTTGGCAGAGAGTCTTCAGGAGTCAGCTTAGTACTATCGAGCTCAATGGTAACTTCCCTACCGCCATAAAAGTAGGTAATACAATCCTGGCGGCCGCCATAGAGAGGGTACCAATCCCATCCATTTGTTACACCTTTAATGGTTTCTGTATCAACAATTGTTTTAAAATATCCACCTGTGCCATAATAAATTGCCGAATCAGCAAATTCTTTAGAAATATACCTGAACCATGTATTATCCGGATGTAATGCTGGTTTGGAATCCCAGGGATAATTAACCACTTCCGATCCGGCATGGAAATTGGCTGATAAAATATAATGATGGGTTTTCATCAGGTTCAGCATGGCATTGGTTTCCGGTTGATACTCTCCTCCTTCGGGATGAGGTCCCTTCTACCGGGTCAGTAAAGTTTCTGTTTAAATTCACGCCATTGGCATTAGTATATGTAGACTGCCAAACATCTGAGTCATTTAAAAAGTATGTACCATCGGGATTTGCTAAAGGGTTTATCCATATTTCAAGGCTGTCGACTAAATGCGTTGCAAGGGAATCTTTTTTATAATTTGTTAAAAGATAATTTATCAGCCTTAACATCATAACAAATCCTCCAATTTCATCGCCATGCATCGTGGAAGAGTACATCACAGCCGGTTTAGACTTTGTTGAATCGGAATTTATTTTTATAAACAGGATATTATGGCCATTTACACTTTTTCCTACATTTAATAAATTGCATAATGTTGGATATGCCCTTGCAAAGCTGTCCATCATTGCGAGATATTCAGGATAAGACGGATATTTGTTCCAACTCCAGATATTGCCCCCTGATTTTACAGATTTATTTATTAAACCGGGAACGATTGTGCTGAAATAGATATTAAGGTTTAAAAAGTTATTTAATTGTTTGCCGGAAATATAAGCGAGAATGGTATCGTTTTTAACGCGGTCGATAGAAATTAGTTTAGTAAGGCTTTCCAGAGATATTGAAGAAGGTTTACGAAATTGAACAACTACTTCCTCGCGTGAAGCAATTATTTCCCTTGCTTTATTGATTTGAAAAAGCCTGGTCTGCTGAGGAAATAATGAAATGCAGGAAAAAAATATAAATATGGTTATTACTGCCCGCAATTTCATAATAACATTGATTTTATTATACCTGTTGATATATCTTTTTATGATAATGGCGTCTTAAAAGTAATAACATATGCAATAAAATAATAATCTAAACTTTTGGTAACTTTGTGTTTACTTTGTGAAACTTTGCATAACAGCTATTATAACTATTATGCAAAGCCGCGCAAAGTTGCCCCAAAGTTCCGCAAAGACTATTTAAGCACTCATATCCATTGTCTACTATTTTAGCCCATTCATAAAATAATCAACCAAATTGTTCACATCCAATTTAACCTGTTCGCCGGTTTGCATATTTTTCACGAGCGCCATTTTTTCTGTCATTTCTACTTCTCCAATAATAACAACAAACGGAATTTGCTTTTTGTCGGCATAATTTAATTGTTTTTTCAAATTGATGCTTTCCGGATATATTTCAGCGCTGATGCCTATATCTCGCAAAGATTTGAGCAGCGGTAAACAGCATTTTTCTTCTTCATTACCGAAGTTAACAAATAATACTTTTGTCGCTGACGATACCGAAACCGGAAATTTATTGAGATGTGTTAAAACATCATAAATTCTGTCGGCTCCAAATGAAATTCCCACACCCGATATACCTTCCATTCCAAAAACACCGGTAAGGTTATCGTATCTTCCGCCGCCGGAAACGCTACCGATTTCAATATCCTTAGCTTTAACTTCAAATATTGCGCCAGTGTAATAATTTAAACCTCGTGCCAATGAAAAGTTTAGTTCAACTTTCGATTTTATTTTAAGCTCAGCAACATAGTTTAATAATTCTTTAACTTCCTCAATTCCTTTTGTACCCGTATTTGACCCATGTAATGTCGATTCTAACAATTTTAACTTTCTTCCATTATTTTCCAGCTTTATAAACAGGATATTTTCAAGTTCTTTAACAGCTTTTTCGTTAATTCCTTTTTGCCTTAATTCATCCCGGACTTTTTCCAGTCCAATTTTTTCAAATTTATCAATAGCTATGGTAATGTCGAGTATTTTATCAGGATACCCGATAAATTCGGAAATGCCCGCCAATAATTTGCGATTGTTGATTTGGATGATAATTTCGATGCCAAGCTTTTCAAAAACTGTATCGACAATTTGAATTAATTCAGCCTCGTTCAGCAAAGAATTGCTTCCGATTATATCAGCATCGCATTGGTAAAATTCACGATAGCGGCCTTTCTGCGGACGATCTGCACGCCACACCGGCTGAATTTGGTAGCGCTTAAAGGGAAATGTGATGTCATTATAATGTTGAACTACATAACGTGCAAAAGGGACTGTAAGATCATAACGAAGGGCCTTTTCTGTAAGTATTTCTGAATTTCTTGACCCGGCAAGGCTTAAATTAAATTCCTTTTGCAATATTTCCTTATCTTTTGAATCGTAAATGCGACTGTTCAGAATTTTAAAGATAAGTTGATCGCCTTCTTCTCCATATTTCCCGGTAAGTGTAGAAATATTTTCCATTGCCGGCGTTTCGATAGGCTGAAAGCCATACAACTCGAAAACCGAACGAATGGTACTGAAAATATAATTGCGCCTGGCCATTTCTACAGGCCCGAAATCACGTGTTCCCTTGGGAATGGATGGTTTCATAAAAATAAATTCGTAATTTGAAATTCTTAATTCGTAAATTGTAATTTACCTTGTCAGCTTTTTATATTTAATCCTGTGTGGTGAATCATCGCCTATCCGTTTTTTCCGGTTTTCCTCATATTCGCTGAATGAGCCTTCGAAGAAATAAACCTGAGAATTGCCCTCGAAAGCTAAAATATGTGTTGCAACGCGGTCGAGAAACCAACGATCGTGCGAAATAATTACCGCACAACCTGCAAAGCTTTCCAAACCTTCTTCGAGCGCGCGAAGCGTATTAACATCAATGTCATTTGTTGGCTCGTCCAATAATAAAACGTTTGCTTCTTCTTTAAGTGTAAGAGCCAGGTGCAGGCGGTTTCTTTCACCACCAGATAAAATACCGCATTTTTTTCCTGGTCGGCCCCGGTAAAATTAAAACGCGCCACATACGCGCGTGCATTTACCTGGCGACCACCCAAATTAATAAAATCGAGCCCGCCTGAAATTACTTCAAATACTGTTTTTTCAGGGGCAATTGCGGTATGTGCCTGGTCAACATATCCTATTTTTACAGTTTCGCCAATATTAAAAGAGCCTGCTCCCGGATTTTCAACGCCTATGATAAGCCTGAAAAGTGTAGTTTTACCGGCGCCATTAGGACCAATGATGCCGACAATTCCTGCCGGAGGAAGGTTAAAACTCATGTTTTCGAATAACAACTTATCGCCAAAGCCTTTCGAAACACTTTTAGCTTCAATTACATTTGAGCCTAAACGCGGGCCATTCGGTATAAAAATCTCAAGCCGGTCTTCCTTTTGTTTTAAATCTTCGGTCAGTAATTTTTCATAAGCGTTCAGCCTGGCTTTTCCTTTTGCCTGACGTGCTTTAGGCGACATTCTTACCCATTCGAGTTCATGTTCGAGGGTTTTACGCCGCCTGCTTTCCTGCTTTTCTTCCTGTGCCAGGCGGCTTGTCTTTTGTTCGAGCCATGAACTGTAATTTCCTTTCCACGGGATGCCTTCGCCGCGGTCAAGTTCAAGTATCCATCCTGCAACATTATCGAGAAAGTAGCGATCGTGAGTAATTGCAATTACAGTGCCTTTATATTGCATTAAATGCTGTTCAAGCCATTGTACGCTTTCGGCATCGAGATGATTGGTAGGCTCGTCGAGCAGGAGTATATCGGGTTGTTTTAATAACAAACGGCATAATGCAATCCGTCGGCGTTCACCACCGGAAAGGTTTTTTACCGAAGCATTGCCATCGGGGCAACGCAAAGCATCCATAGCAACTTCGAGCTTGTTATCGAGATTCCATCCGTCATTTTGCTCAATCAGATCGGTAAGTTCGCCTTGACGGTTTATTAGCTTATCCATTTCATCGGCCGATAAACCGGGATCAGAGAATTTCATGTTCAGGTCTTCATATTCTTTCATTAAATCCACAACCTTCTGAACGCCTTCCCGAACAACTTCAATTACAGTTTTATTATCATCAAATTGCGGTTCCTGCTCCATGTAACCGATTGAATAACCCGGTGAAAAGACAACTTGTCCCTCGAATGATTTTTCAGCGCCAGCTATAATTTTCATCAGGGTCGACTTGCCGGAACCATTCAAACCAATGATTCCTATTTTAGCGCCATAATAGAAAGATAGATAAATATTGTTCAGTACCCTTTTATGCGGTGGAAAAGTTTTACCCACTCCCACCATTGAAAAAATAATTTTTTTATCGTCGCTCATAACCCATTACCTAATTTAAATTCAAAGAAAATGAAAACAATACAAAATGACGAATTATTTAATAAATTTTAAAGTTTATTTTTATTATTTGTTTGATTAGGTTCATTGAAATTATTGCAATATCAGGTTTAATAGGTTTACTCTAATCTTGATTTCTGTTAATTACTCATGTTACGCAAGTATATTAATTTAGGACAAAAAATCGATGAGAACAGCTAGTCAAAGAGTCATTGAAAATTTATATACAGATTACCTGATGATCTCCACGCGTTTATGCACGGCAACCGGGCTTTCAGCATTGACAGATAAAGCAATTAGCCACGACAAAGTTACCCGTTTACTATCTTCAGGTGCCTTTTCCAGTCAAAGTATTTGGAAAGAAGTAAAGCCATTTATCAGGGAAATTGAAAATAGCCAAGGTTGTATTTCTATAGACGACTCTATACAAGAGAAGCCATATACAGATGAGAATTCACTAATATGTTGGCATTTTGACCACACTAAAAAAAGGAGTGTGAAAGGGGTAAACTTTATAACAGCACAATATTGCAGTGAACAAGCAAACCTTCCTGTGGCAGTTGATTTTATTACCAAACCAGAACAAAAAACCAATCCAAAGACAGGGAAGAAACAACGCAAAGCCAAGAAAACCAAAAATGCCTTATATCGGGAACTATTAACACAAGTGAGAAACAATCTCGTCAATTTTAGCTATGTCCTCAATGATATTTGGTTCTGTTCGTCTGAAAATATGTGTTTTGTAAAAGAATCTATAAGAGTTGATTTTGTTATGGCCATCAAAGGTAACAGGAAAGTAGCCTTGAGCCATGATGATAAACTTGAAGGCAAGTATGTTAGGATTGAGGCGTTGCCACTGGAAAACGATGCTATTATTCATGTTTGGCTGAAAAAGGTGGGTTTTCCCATCGGAATAGCCAGGCAAGTCTTCAAAAACGGAGATGGAAGCAAAGGCATCCTTTATCTGGTTACAAGCGACCTCAACTTAACATACGGGCAAATTACTTCGATCTATCAAAAACGATGGAAAGTTGAAGAGTATCACAAAAGTGTCAAAAGCAATGCATCATTTGCCAAGTCTCCAACAAAAAGAGAGAATACACAAATTAGCCATTTTTGTGCAGCCATTCTCGCTTATGTGAAATTTGAAGTTCTTAAACTTAGGCACAGCCACAATCATTTTGAATTAAAGGAAAAACTGTATCTAAATGCCCTGAAAATGGCTTACAAAAATTTAAAGCAGATTGAAACTATTCCTATTTTTCAAGCTGCGTAACATGAGTTAATTATTTAAATTATTTGATAATCAGTAAACAATATAAGCATAAACGTTTAAATAAAATTAAAAAACAATTAAATATTTTGTTTTAATTAATAAATTTCTAACTTTGTCACCAGAAATTCATAGTATGAAAAATATTGTTAACATTCTCGTCTTAGTCGTAGTAGTCCTTATCAGAAATCGAATAGGGTGAGAATGTATTTATAAAATACCAAATGATAAGAAGCCTTTCTCACCTGAAGAGAAAGGCTTCTCTGTTTTATTATAATATAAAAGAGTGCAAAAAAGCAGAACATTAAAAAACTTAATTTTAAATAAACATATAAAATGAAAAACCAGTTACGTAGTTTTACTACAACCCAGGGCCGCCTGATGGCGGGAGCAAGAAGCTTATGGAGGGCAAACGGTATGAAAGAAGAACAAATTGGAAAGCCCATCATAGCTATTGCAAATTCATTTACACAATTTGTGCCGGGACATGTCCATTTACATGAAATTGGGCAGCAGGTTAAAGCATATATTGAAGCTGAAGGCTTTTTTGCTGCCGAGTTTAATACCATTGCAATAGACGACGGTATCGCAATGGGGCATGACGGTATGTTATATTCATTGCCATCGCGCGATATTATTGCCGACAGCGTTGAATTTATGTGCAATGCCCATAAAGTAGATGCAATGGTGTGCATAAGCAATTGCGATAAAATAACACCGGGAATGTTAATGGCGGCAATGCGTTTGAATATACCGGCCATATTCGTTTCAGGCGGGCCTATGGAAGCCGGACGTGTTGGAAACAAAAGATATGATCTCATAGATGCTATGGTTATGGCTGCCGATGATTCAATTTCCGAATCGGTAATTGACGAGGTTGAAAAAAATGCCTGCCCCACCTGCGGCTCATGTTCAGGAATGTTTACAGCTAATTCCATGAATTGTCTTAATGAAGCTATTGGTACTGGCGCTTCCCGGAAACGGCACTATTGTTGCAACGCATAAAAATCGGCTTAAGCTTTTTGAAAAAGCGGCAAAGAGAATTGTTGAAATGTGTAAAAAATATTACTATGAAGGGGACGACTCTGTACTTCCCCGTTCCATAGCTACTAAAAATGCTTTTAAAAATGCAATGGCGCTTGATATTGCAATGGGCGGTTCTACAAATACTGTGCTCCACATTTTGGCAATAGCTTATGAGGCCGGGGTCGATTTTACTTTGAAAGATATAGATGCATTATCACGAAAAATTCCCGTATTATGCAAAGTAGCTCCAAGTTCGAGTTATCATGTTGAAGATGTTAACCGAGCCGGCGGCATTCTCGGTATTATGGGAGAATTGGACAGGAGCGGCTTGTTAGATAATGCCGTAAATCGTGTTGACGGTTATAAGCTAAAAGAAGCGCTTGACAAATATGATATAATGCGTAAAACAGTAATTGATGAAGCGTTTGAAATTATATAAAAGCGGCCCGGCAGGTTTAAAAAACCTGAAAATGGGTTCCAGGGATACATGTTTAAAGAACTTGATACCGACCGCATCCAGGGCTGCATCAGGGATATTGAGCAATCGCTATTTTCCCGATGGCGGACTGGGCGTGCTTTTTGGCAATATTGCCAGCAATGGCTGCATAGTAAAAACTGCGGGTGTTGATCCGTCGATATTTAAGTTTAAGGGACCGGCGAGGGTTTTCGAAAGCCAGGAAGATGCTTGCGATGGATACTAAAAGATGTCAAAGCAGGCGATGTGGTCGTAATCAGCTACGAAGGGCCGAAGGTGGCCCGGGTATGCAGGAAATGCTTTATCCTACATCGTATATTAAATCAAGGCATTTAGGTAAAGAATGTGCATTGATCACCGATGGCCGTTTTTCAGGAGGAACATCCGGGCTTTCGATCTGCCATATATCGCCCGAAGCAGCTTCAGGTGGTGAAATAGGTCTTATTTGCGATGGTGATATTATTGAAATAGATATTCCTTCAAGAAAAATTAATGTTCTTGTTTCTGACGGAGAACTTGAAAAACGCCGTAATGAAGAACTGTCGCTTGGAAAAGCAGCTTTCATGCCTAAGTTGCGTAAGCGTGAAATATCAAAAGCTTTAAAAGCTTATGCCAGCATGGTGTTCAAGCGCTGATATGGGTGCTGTAAGGATTGTCGATTAAAAACCTTCAAAATCCGCGAGAGGAAGGATGAAGGACATTTGTTAAATAATATGTTAAACAATTTTTTCTCCTTGATTAATTCGTAATATTTTTTGTTAAAAGAAGAAACGGGGAGGATATATAATAAAAATTATGAACGAGATAAAAACAGTAACAGGATCTGAAGCGGTTATGTTATCGCTTTTAGAAGAAGGAACGGAAATAATTTTTGGTTATCCGGGAGGAGCTATAATGCCCGTTTATGATGCGCTTTACAGCTATCAGGATAAGATTAAACATGTACTTGTACGCCATGAGCAGGGAGCTGTTCATGCTGCACAGGGCTATGCGCGTGTTACAGGTAAAATCGGCGTTTGTATAGCTACTTCCGGGCCAGGCTCAACTAACCTTATAACAGGTATCGCCGATGCACAAATCGATTCAACTCCTATTGTTTGTATATACCGGCCAGGTGTTGGCTTCGCTTCTCGGTTCGGATGCTTTCCAGGAAACCGATGTTGTTGGTATTTCCATGCCGGTTTGTAAATGGAATTTCAGGTTTCGAAGCCGAAGATATTCCGGCAGCATTTGCCAAAGCATTTTATATTGCAAGTACCGGACGCCCGGGGCCTGTATTAATCGATATAACCAAAAATGCACAGTTCGGAAAATTAACATGGGAATACAAAAAATGCACATATATCCGAAGCTACGTTCCTGTTCCGAATTATGACAAAGTTAAAATTGAAGAAGCGGCCAAATTGATTAATGCTGCTAAAAAGCCATATATTGTTGTAGGGCAGGGTGTAATTCTTGGAAATGCCGAAGAAGAATTTAAAGCTTTTGTTGAAAAATCGGGCATCCCATTTGGCTGGTCAATTCTTGGAGCCAGCGCCATGCCTGTTGACCACCCTTTAAACACAGGCATGTTGGGCATGCACGGAAACTATGGCCCAAATATTAAGCAAAACGAGTGTGATGTACTTATTGCAATAGGCATGCGCTTTGACGACAGGATAACCGGCGATGTTTCGCGATATGCAAAACAGGCAAAAATTATTCATCTCGAAATTGACCCGGCTGAAATTGATAAAAACGTAAAGACTGACATAGCTGTTCTTGGCGATGTTAAAGAAACTTTGCCATTACTTACCGGCTTGATTGAAAAAAAATCATATAATTCATGGCTGAATGAATTTAAAAACTGCCACAAAATAGAGCAGGAGAAAGTCATAAATAATGATTTCTATCCTTCAAAAACGGGAATCAATATGGGCGAAGTAATCCACAGGATCAACCAACAGGTTAACGGCAATGCAATTGTTGTAACCGATGTTGGGCAGCACCAAATGTATGCATCGCGGTATGTACAGCATAAAAATAAACGCAGCTTTGTAACATCGGGGGGGTTAGGCACAATGGGATTCGGTTTGCCCGCTGCATTTGGAGCTAAAATGGGCGCTCCCGAAAAAGAAGTTATTCTTATCGTAGGCGATGGCGGCATACAAATGACCATACAGGAAATGGGAACAATTGCACAATCCAAAGCCGCCGTTAAAGTTGTTTTAATGAATAACAATTTTTTAGGCATGGTACGCCAATGGCAACAGCTTTTCTTCGATAAAAGATATTCAAGTACTGAACTTACCAACCCCAATTTTCAGAAACTTGCTGAAGCTTATGGTTGGAGCTCGGCAAAAGTTACCGACCGGTTACAACTCGATAAAGCAATTGCAGATATGTTGAAATCGGACAATGCATATTTGCTCGAAGTAATGATTGAAAAAGAAGATAATGTGTTTCCAATGGTTCCCACTGGAGCTGCAGTTACAGAAATTTTACTTGAAGCAGAAAAATGATTTTTCGGTTTTTATTAATTGATATTGGATAAAGATTTATGGATTAAATGTCTAATGAAATATTTATTATTATGAACAATGAATATACAATTACAGCCTATTCTGAAAATGCAGTAGGTTTGCTGAACAGGGTAACAATTATTTTTACAAGAAGGCATATAAATATTGAAAGCCTTACCGTATCTGAATCGGCTTCTCATGGCATACATAAGTTTACAATAGTTGTTAATTGCACTGAAGACCAGGTAATAAAAGTAACAAAACAAATTGATAAACTGGTTGAGGTTGTAAAGGCATTTTATCATACAAAAGATGAAATTATATTCCAGGAAATTGCGCTTTACAAAGTTCCTACTGATGCCTTGCTTAAAAGCAATATGATAGAAACTATTGTTAGAAAAAGCAACGCCCGCATTATTGAAATAACTACTGAATACACAGTAATTGAAAAAACCGGGCACGAATTTGAAACAAGCAAATTGTTTAAGGAACTTTCTCAATACGGCGTTAAGCAGTTTACCCGTTCAGGTCGCATAGCTGTTACCCGTTCAAATGTTGAATTTCTTGAAGAATATTTAAACCAGCGCGAGGCAGGCATTCAATAAAGTTACCGATACTTTTTTTACTGCGAAAAGAAGAAGTCGTTGAGTTCGTAAATATCCTGGGTTGTTAAATCGGAATCGAAATCGAAGAATGCATCAATTGCCTTCAATACTTCATCGAACGAGATATATCCG
Organism: uncultured Bacteroidota bacterium; assembly: GCA_963808135.1. GTDB lineage: Bacteria > Bacteroidota > Bacteroidia > Bacteroidales > DTGW01 > CAWEFA01. The sequence continues at coordinate 39,032 of CAWEFA010000034.1, read as the reverse complement.
TCGCCGTCAAGGTCGAGGGATTTAAATTTTGCAGGTATTTCAACTTTCCCAAGCCTTCGTGATGAGCCGCCTGTAAGGTTTTGCATCGTTGCAAGGTAAGCCTCCACCTGCGGGCGCGATAGTGCTTCGAGGTTAAGGTTTGCCCAAACAACGCTGTCGGGAATTTCAACGCCATCCTGGTCGACAATTGCTCCACGAGGCGTATTCGGTTGCTTATCCAGGTAATCGGGAACGCCATCGCCATCCGAATCTAAAGGGCAGCCTACAGAATCTACTGCTAAACCTTTTGGCGTATGGAGGCATTTGTCGTTAATATCGAGCACCATATCCCCGTCTTCATCGCCCAGAAGATCATAATCGAAATCTTCAACCATGGCAAGCAGCTTATTTAAACGAAGCATTTTAGGATCTGAAAAAAGGTCGAAGTGCAATGAAAAATAGGAATAGCCGAGCTTATCATATCCGGGATTTTTTGTGATATTTTTATTGTAATCGATATATTTCGAAAAAGTAAAATGATATGAATAGCCAATTCTTATGCTTGTTCTGTTGCTAATAGTGAAATCCAGCCCGGCTTCAAGCGGGATGGCAAATGTATTCTGGCTGTAATGTCCACGATCATTTATGGTGGTATCGCTCCTCATGTCAGTTTCATAAACATTGTCGGTAACTACAAAGTAGCTTTGCCTTTCATTAGCTTGGGGCTGGTTTCGGACTGTTCCGTCAGTCCAGTAATAATATGGCGAAGCATGCCACTTTCCATCGGCAGGATTATAATATTTACCTATTAAATCGGCTTTTGAACTGAATGCAACATTCTCCAACCCGATTGAAATAAATGGCCGCATAAAACTTGTCTTTTTAATAAAATGATCGAAATCGTAATGTATGTTTGCGCCGAAAATCAGGAAATCTGATTGAAAACTAAAATTTTTATCAGGTGTGGTATATGAACGTTGTCTTACAGTCATCGGAGATTGCCCAAATAAAGTTGACATTACGTAAAGGTTGAATTTATAATGCTTAGGCTGGTCGACATAAGCGTGCATGTTCACTTTAAGCGCCATGTTGCCGAATAACGGATTTGAAATGTTGTTGTTTACATTTCCATAAAAACTCAAAAAGCCCATCCCAACACCAATGACAGGCTTATAAACAGGATTAATATTTTCAACATCTTCAATAAGATATTTTTCCCAATCTCTTTCCTGCCCAAATAATTTATAAGCCGGGGAAAAAAGCAGGATGAACAATAGAAATTGTATATTAAATAAGCGCTTCATCCTGTGATCATTTATACCATTTCTGGTTTGTAATCATTAAAGCCTCCTGTACGGTTATGCGTTTGCCGGTATTGTAGGCCGATACAAATGCATCTGCAATAAGCGTAGTGTTCCAGATATGTACCCTGTAATCGCGTGCCTGTTTATATTCCGGGAATGAGCCGATTGAATATTTGCGCCATCCTTCGTGATCTTCCGAACGAATTTCGTCATAAATTTTAAACCGTTTAAAATACCGCTTAATATTTATTTTTTTATGGCCGGCGGCAACCTGGACCCTGTAATAAACGCCTTCTTCAGGTTCCAGCATGTAAGCCATTCCCGGTTCTTCAGCATTTTTTTGAAACCTTTTTTTCGTTTCTTTAATTTTAGCTGTAATATCAGGTTGTTTATTCTTTTGTTCAATTTTTTGAGCCAATAATTTAGCCGTATCAACAGGGGTTATTTTTTCAGCTATTGGGACAGAAACAGGCAATGATGAAACTTCATTTATAAGCTTATGGACATCATCGGCTGACAATGATGCCAGGTTAACATCTTTTTGAACAATATCTTTTACTATTGTTTTTTCATCAACCACGTATGAAAACTTGCCGTTGAGCGTTGGAGGCCCTGAAACGCCCGGGTTAGGGACTAAACGATATGAAACAATAAAATAAGGAGCTGTAGGCAGGTTCATCCATAAGAATTTTGCCAAACCATTTTTAAATACGAAAATACCTTCCTTACTGTCAATTTTTATAGCGGTAAAATTTTCAGGGACGGTTTCTTCTATTTTAGCAAATTTTTGGGCATTTTCTTTATATACCAATAAATTAACTATGTAGCTATTATCGGCATCGCCAGTATTAACAGGGGCTTGGCGTATACAAGCTATCGGCGCCTGGCCTGTTGGCATTAATTCCGGTATTACCTGCTCCTTGAAGTCTTTTATATCTACAATAAGCTTTGGGTCGATATTTAGGTTTGGATTGATATTAATAGTTACCGGGGTAGCTTCGATAGTTTGCCGTTCATTATCCTGGATATATGAAAATTTGCCGCTCAGGTTGAAAGTGCCTTTAAGCCGCTGATCGACCTTAATATTATAAGTAACTGTAATGCTATCGGTATCGGGAAGTTTAAGCCAGATAAGCCTCACTTTATTATCTTTAAAAGTAAAATCGGAATTTGCGGAATTGACGGGTGTGGCTTTTAAACCAGCAGGTAAATCCTGAAGCAAACGCGAAAAACTTTCAAGCTTTCCTTTGTTCAAAGTAACGGACACTTTAAATTCATCGCCGGCAGTTACAGTTTGAGGGGCTGAAATTTTTAATGATACTTCCCCTTCAAAAATAAAACCCATAAACAGGATTATCAAATAATTAATAGGTGTAAGCAGCCATTTAAACATATTGTTTCAACGTTTATAGTGAATGATATGTTATTGTATTCGTCATTTCTTCAACATATTGCATAAGCTATGCATATTGCTTAACCACAAAGTAATTAAAAAATCTAAACAAATTTAATTATTTAAGTACGAAAAACTTATAAATGTTGAAAAAAACTCATCATTGTTAAAAACTTTGTGATGTTAAAATTAAATAATAGTATAGAAACCCGAGTTGCCAGATTTTTTTTAGAAGTTCGGGCTTAATAAATATTTTGAGTAGAAATTATTTATTATTTCAACAGCCTCATCGGCAGTATTGACGATTCTGAAAATATCAAGGTCTTCAGGGCTAATGTTAGCTTCATCTTCAAGCATCACATTTCTAACCCAGTTTATCAGGCCTTCCCAATATTCAGTTCCCATAAGCACAATCGGGAATTTTTCAATTTTTTCGGTTTGTATAAGTGTAATGGCTTCGAATAATTCATCCAAAGTGCCAAATCCGCCGGGCAAAACAATGAAACCCTGCGCATATTTTATAAACATTACTTTTCTTACAAAAAAATGATCAAAGGTTATAAGCTTATCGGAATCGATAAACATATTCGGTTGTTGTTCATAAGGAAGGGCGATATTTATTCCAACCGAACTTCCGCCGGATTTCTTCGCGCCGAGGTTTCCGGCCTCCATAATACCAGGACCACCACCGGTAATAATCCCGTAGCCATGTTGTGTCAATTTGTAAGCTATTTCTTCAGCCAGCTTAAAATATTTATTATCGGGTTTTGTGCGTGCCGATCCGAATATTGAAACACATGGGCCGATTCTCGATAATTTTTCAAAACCTTCTACAAACTCAGACATTATTTTGAATATACGCCATGAATCGGAAATTTGAATCTCCGCCCAACTTTTTTTCTTAAATGCATTTTTTATCAGTTCGTCACTTGAAGCCATATCTTAAAATTTTATTATGAACCAATGTGCCAATGATTCATTGGCACATTGTAAATATAGTTATTTTTTTAAAAGTTAAAATTTCAGCTTGCTATACTCTTTCGCTGATAAGTTCCTTTTTAAGGAATTTTGCTGTAAAGCTGTTTTCATTTTTAATAATTTCTTCAGGCGTTCCTTCGCAAACTATTTCTCCACCCCTGTTGCCGCCATCGGGACCAAGATCGATAATATAGTCGGCCATTTTAATAACGTCCAAATTATGTTCGATAATAATAACTGTATTTCCCTTATTCACCAATTTATCCAGTACATCAATCAGGATTCGTATATCTTCAAAATGCAGGCCAGTTGTAGGTTCATCAAGTACATAAAGCGTTTTGCCCGTATCCTTTTTTGAAAGCTCGGCAGCAAGTTTTACGCGTTGCGACTCTCCGCCAGATAAGGTCGTAGAAGGTTGTCCAAGCGTTATATACCCAAGCCCCACTTGTTTCAACGTATCAAGCTTCCGGTGTATTGAGGGGATATTGCTGAAAAAATCCGTTGCCTGGTTAATAGTCATATCCAGCACATCGCTGATGGATTCGCCTTTGTATTTTATTTCCAACGTTTCGCGATTGTAACGCTTTCCATTGCAATCTTTGCAAACAACATAAACATCGGGCAAAAAATTCATTTCAATTGTTTGAACTCCAGCGCCTCTGCATGTTTCACATCGGCCTCCCTTAACATTGAAAGAAAAGCGCCCGGCCCCATAACCGCGGATTTTTGAATCGGGTGTTAGTTCAAAAAGTTTGCGTATATCGGCAAAAACGCCGGTATAAGTTGCAGGGTTTGATCTTGGCGTCCGGCCTATAGGTGATTGATCAACTTCAATAACTTTATCAATATTTTCAATGCCTTCGATTGTGTCATATTCCAAGGGTTCGGCAAGGGAGTTATATAAACGTTTGCTTAATGCAGGGTGCAGCGTTTCATTTATCAATGTTGATTTTCCGCTTCCCGATACACCGGTAACGCAAACCATTATCCCTAAAGGAATTTTAATACTTATATTTTTCAGGTTGTTGCCCCTGGCGCCAATAATCACAAGATTTTTACCATTGCCTTTTCTGCGCGATTCCGGAACCTTGATTTCTTTTTTCCCCGAAAGATATAGCGATGTAAATGAACAACCCTTTTCAATATCCGACGGGCTGCCGGTTCCAATAATTTCACCTCCGTGGCGACCGGCTTTTGGTCCCATATCAATCAGGAAATCGGCCGAGTTTATCATTTCTTTATCATGTTCTACAACTATTACAGAATTTCCTGCATCGCGGAGTTTTCGCAGTGAATCGATGAGCCGCCTGTTATCGCGTTGATGAAGCCCAATGCTCGGTTCATCGAGAATGTAGAGGACATTTACAAGTTGCGAACCTATCTGGGTTGCCAATCTAATGCGCTGGCTTTCGCCCCCTGCAAGGCTTCGCGATGGCCGGTCCAATGAAAGATAATCGAGGCCCACATTTAACAGGAAATCCAAACGTGCCCTAATTTCTTTAAGTATTTCTCTGGCAATTGTGCGCTGTTTCTCATTAAGCCTGTCTTCGATATTTTCAAACCATTTTTTTAATGAATATAAATCCATTCCAGCAAGCTCGGCAATATTTTTATCGTCGATTTTAAAATGAAGAGACTCTTTATTTAATCTTTGGCCTTTGCAATCGGGACATTTTATCTCACGTATATAAGACTTTTCAGTTCCTTTTCCGTTTTCATCCGAATCGGTTTGACGGTTAATATAATTAATAATTCCATCGAAACTTAAGAAATAGTTTGAAAGGCCGCCCGGTATCGTCGGCATTTTGAACGATTCGTCGGAACCATAAAGAATAACATTCATAGCCTCTTCAGGAATTTCATCTATCGGCATGTTTAAAGTAAACTGGTACTTGGCCGCGATGGCCTTAAGCTGCCAGAAAATAAGCGAGCTTTTATAAATACCTAAAGGAGCGAAACCTCCCTTTTTTATTGATAACTTAGGATTTGGGATGAGTTTATTAATATCAATTTCGCCAATTTTGCCTAAACCACTGCATTTATGGCACATTCCCTGAGGAGAATTAAAAGAAAAAGAATGAGGCGCTGGTTCGTTATATGATATTCCGGTTGTGGGGCACATGAGCATCCGGCTGAAATAGCACACGTTTTCAGCTTCCTTGTCCAATGCCATAATTATTCCTTTGCCATGCTTCATTGCCAGTTGAACCGATTCTTTCAGACGTTTTATATCGGCATCGTTAACCGTCAGCTTGTCAATTATAATTTCGATGTTATGCACTTTGTAGCGGTCGAGCTTCAGGTTGTGCACAATTTCACGCATCTCCCCATCAATCCTGACATTCAAAAATCCTTTCTTTCGGATCTGCTCGAACAATTCTTTATAATGTCCTTTTCTTCCTTTTACAATCGGGGCAAGTATAATAATTTTCCTGTCGTGGAATTTATCTAAAATTATTTTAATAATCTGATCGTCGGTATATCGTACCATAGGTTCGCCTGTTTCATAAGAATAGGCTATGGATGCCCTTGCATAAAGCAGCCTGAGAAAATCGTAAATTTCAGTTATTGTGCCCACGGTGGAACGCGGGTTTTTATTTGTTGTTTTTTGTTCAATAGAAATAACGGGGCTTAGGCCTGTAATCTTGTCCACGTCTGGGCGTTCCATGTTGCCTATAAATTGGCGTGCATAGGCCGACATAGTTTCCATATACCGGCGCTGGCCTTCGGCATAAATTGTATCGAAAGCAAGCGAAGATTTTCCGCTTCCGCTCAAACCCGTTATTACTACCAAAGAATTGCGGGGAATTGATACGTTGATATTTTTTAGGTTATGAACTTTTGCCCCATAAACATTGATATATTCATAATCTTCGACAAATTGCCCGGTATTCGTATTTTCCTTATTGTTCAAATTTATCCTTTGTTTGCAGTTAAAGTTTTATATTGAGCCTAAACTTTATTCATTTTTTATATATGCCGAGTCGCGAAATCCGGCAACCGGTATCCTAATCGAATAAGTTAACCTTAGCTTATTGGTTAAAGAGCTGTCCCTGAGCCAGGGGTTAAAAATTTTAAGTACTTTGTAATTTGTCCCGTTAGTTTTTGCAAATGAAGCCAAATCGGATATACATGAATCGGTTCTCAAAATTTTATAATTCAATACAGGATACAAACAGTTTCCCGGAATATGAAAACCATACGTATCAGGGTTTTCGAAAATTATTTTCATTGCCAGGATTCGAAAAATGTACCTTGCTGTTTCTTCGTTCAAAATCAAATTGTAATAATTATTTTCCTTTTGTGTGGCCAATTGCCTGTTGAGTTCAGGACGGCCTATATTGAAAGATGCGGCTGCAAGCGTCCAGTTTCCATAAACTCCGTACGAATCTTTTAAAAACCTGCAAGCTGCATGAGTAGATTTTTCAAGATTATAGCGTTCATCCACTTCATCGTTAATTTCAAGTTTGTATTCTTTCGCTGTATTTTTAAGAAACTGCCAAAACCCGGCCGCGCCTGAAGGCGATAAAGTATTTGTTAAGCCGCTTTCAGCCGTAGCAAGATATTTGAAATCGGACGGGAGACCCTCTTCTTTAAGTATCTTTTCAATTTCAGGAAAAAAACGGTTTGTTCGTTTTATTAACAAAATAGTTTGCGATTGCCAGTAAGTATTAATTTGAAGCTCGCGATCGAGGAATTCTTTTACATCGAAATGCTCTAATGGCGCCACTTCACCTGCAAAATCAAGCTTTTCAGGAATAGGCACCGGGTAAACTGAATATTTTTCCTTAAAATCGCTAAAACAATTAAATTTCTTCGATGAAAAAATAAATACAACTAAAAGAATACTAAGCGAAATAAATATTAATAATTTTCTTTTTGGCCACATCATTCCTCAAAAATAAGTTTGCAAAGTTAGCGAAAAAACCGCTAATAAGCAGTTTGGAAAATATTAACAATATATTAAAATCGCAGACATTTTAATTTCATGCTATAATTTATATTCATATATTCGCTAAAAATTTAAAATCTTTTATATCGAATGAACGACAGTATAGTAATCATTCCCACATACAATGAAATTGATAATATAGAGAAAATGATAAGAAAAATATTTTCTCTTGATAAAGCATTTGATGTGCTTGTTATCGATGATAATTCGCCTGATGAAACTGCAAAAATTGTTAAAAAATTACAAATAGAATTTCCCGAAAAATTATCGCTTATAGAAAGGCGCGGAAAGCTTGGATTAGGAACAGCTTATATTGCCGGTTTTAAATGGGCGCTTCAGAATGGATATGAATATATTTTTGAAATGGATGCCGATTTTTCCCATAATCCAAATGACCTGATATGCTTATATGAAGCATGTTCTTCAAGAAAAGCCGACCTGGCGATAGGTTCAAGATATAAATCGGGAGTGAACGTTGTTAATTGGCCTATGGGAAGGGTTGTATTATCATATTTTGCTTCAATGTACGTGCGGTTTATTACCGGTATGGATATCCGCGATGCCACTGCCGGTTTCAAATGTTACAGGAAAAGGGTTTTACAAACCATTAACCTCGATAAAATAAGATCAAAAGGTTATGCGTTCCAGATTGAAATGAAATTTAATGTCTGGAAAACAGGTTTTAAAATTGAAGAAATACCAATCATCTTTACCGACCGCAAACGGGGACAGTCAAAAATGAGCGGTGGTATTTTTAACGAAGCCTTCTTCGGGGTAATAAAACTTAAAATAGAAAGCTTATTTAAGCGTTATCCTAAAATAGATTTTGCAAAGTAGAACCCATTAGTCTAATTCAAAATTTATTTTAAATTTCAACTTGGAAACTTCTTGTAGGGTAGGTTATATTTAATTATGAAATAAATTTTACATTTTGGCCAATTGTTTAAAGAACAATATTGGTCTTAATGCTTGAAATTAAATTTGAAAAACGTATAAAATATGGCAACAACATTAATCAGAAACGCCGACATTGTAAATGAAGGTAAAATTTTTAAAGGAAGCGTTTTAATAAAGGATGAATTAATTAAAGAAATATACAATTCCGGCGAGGAACCTTCAGCGCTTGCACCGGTAACAATAATTGATGCGAGCAACAAAATGCTTATTCCAGGCGTAATTGACGACCATGTTCATTTTCGCCAACCGGGTTTTACCTATAAAGCCGATATTTTTACCGAATCAAAAGCTGCTGTTGCAGGCGGCGTTACATCAATTATGGAAATGCCCAATACCAATCCACAGACAATTTCCCAAATGTTATTGGACGAAAAATTTAATTTGGGCGAACGTTTTTCCCTTGCTAATTATTCATTTTATATAGGCGCCACAAACGATAATCTTAAAGAAATTTTAAAAACCGATCCGCGCAAAGTTTGCGGAATTAAATTGTTTATGGGTTCGTCGACCGGCAATATGTTGGTAAACGATCAGCCGGTTTTAGAAGGGATATTTAAAGAATCGCCTGTTCTTATTGCCGCACATTGTGAAGATGAAAATATTATCCGGGAAAACATTGAAGATTACCGGCAAAAATATAATAATGAAATTCCCGTAAGCTGCCACCCATTGATCCGAAGCGCCGAAGCATGTTATAAATCTGTAGCTAAAGCTTTAGATATGGCGTCGAAATTCAATACGCGCCTGCACGTAATGCATGTGTCTGCTTCGGAAGAAATGGGATTGTTTTCAAATTCAAAGCCTGCAAAAGAAAAATCAATTACCGCTAGAAGTCTGCATTCCGCATTTGTGGTTCAACGATAAAGATTATGAAACTTATGAAAATAATATTAAATGTAACCCGTCCATCAAATCGGAAGAAGACAGGCTAAGTTTGTGGAAAGCTTTACTTGACGGACGTATCGATGTTGTAGCCTCCGATCATGCGCCGCATACGATAAAAGAAAAACAGGACACGTACCTCAAAGCTCCTTCAGGAATGCCTTCCGTGCAACATTCACTTATTGCTATGCTCGAATTTTACAAAAACGGCATAATAACTATCGAAAATATTGTAGATAAAATGTGCCATAAACCCGCTGAAATTTTTCATATAGAAAAACGGGGATTTATCAGGCCGGGATATTATGCCGACTTAGTTTTGCTCAACCTCAATTCTCAATATAAAGTTGAAAAGAGCAATATTCTTTATAAATGCGGCTGGTCGCCTTTTGAAGGCACAACTTTTTCATCATCGGTGAGCGGCACATTTGTGAATGGCCACCAAGTATACGATGAAGGCAAAATAGACGAAAGGTTCAGGGGCATGAGGCTTTCGTTTGAAAGATAAACTTGGAGTTATTGAAAATTTATTATTGATAATTGATAATTGATTATTTAAAATTTAAAACAATGAAAATAATACGAGCAACTTGGCTAATTATAATCGTATCTTTTCAAATCATTGTTGTTTCCTGTAAACATCCATTGCCTGCTAATATAGCAAGAACATCGGTATCTTTCGATTCACTGCATCTCAAAACATATGCCGATACAATTATTTGCGACATGGTTGTTAAAAACCCAGATAAAGACGATGCCTGGATAGCAAAATGTCTTGGCCACCTGCAACGAAAAGCTTTAATTGATAGTATTTTTGACGATTTATATAATGGCAAATTGCTTGCTTATGATTATGCAACAAATAAAGCCCTTTCCGTGGAAGATGTAAAAAAAGCCGAGCAGCTTAAAGGGTACAGCAGAAATATTATCGGAAAGTTTCAGTTCAGGGAAGCCTGGTTTTACGATAAGCAAAAGCACATATTTATTAAAAAAGTATATTCCATTATTTTCGGTTATGAGGCTTATGACGATAAAGGCTTTGTTAAAGGCTACCGGCCTTTGTTTAAGGTCGAGTTCTGAGATTACTTATCGTTTTCGCGATGGCAAATAATATTATAAGCGCAGTTTTTGCATTTATCCAAATCGCTTGTCTGCACAAATGGTATAGCGGGATTGAAAATTTCTTCCAAAGCCATTTTTAAATGCTCTTTAAAAGTATCTTCAATTTCAACAATATCGTTAATGGCCTGCTTTTCCTTGTAAATTAGCGGATCGAAACGCTCCCCGAAAATTTTTCTCAGGCTGTAAATTGATGGAATAATTTTTTTATCGGTTTTATTTATCGCTTTATATAATACCGAATATAAAAATGCCTGCAGAATTTCTTTTTTTGCTTTTCTTGAACCGGCAGGATTAAACAAATCTTCAAATTGATTGAATTTTGTTTCAACATTTCCTGTTTTGTAATCAATAATCCTTATGCCATCCAATGTTTGGTCAATCCGGTCGATATAACCGCCGATACTAATATTTAAATTGCCTGAATGAGCATCAATAATGAATGGGCTTATGATTTTTTTCTCCAGTTCAATAATTGTCAAAGGAGCAAACTGGCTGTCGATTTCAATTATTTGACGCACATATTTATTTATAATTTTGAAAATAATAAAATTTCGTCCTTGCAGCAATGTTTTGCCTTGCGGCGCAGTTTCTTTAAAATATTCATTTGATATGGCTTCATAAACGGCATTTTCAATAATCTCTTTGTTTTTTAAAATGTTTGACAGGTCGGTTTTTTGAAGGCCCGTGTTCAGGAAAGACTTGTAGACAATAAACATGGCGCGGTGCAAAATGCTGCCCAGCAAGGGTGCGTCAATTTCTTCGGTAATTGTTTCATGTTCCCGCAAATTTTCGATATAACGAAAATAAAATCGTAAACGGCAATCGATATAACTGCTCATAGCGCTGGGCGACAAATAAGCGCCATTGTCCAATCCATAATTGTATTTTTTCAGAATTTCAATTATTTCTGAGGTTTTATCAATAACAATCTTGGGAATTACGGGAAGCTCTATGTTGAATGATTGTGCCTTTCTGATCACTTTGTAATCTTTATTATATAGAAGTTGGGTTGCATATCGGCTCATTTCACTTCCACCCATTTTGTCTGTAGCAGTATTGTAAAGCAAATGTACATGCTTTGCCCGTTGTAAAATTCTGTAAAAATAATAAGCATAAATAGCATCCCTGTGTTCAAGGGTAGGTAAATTGTAGCCCCGGCGAAGGTTATAAGGAATAAACGAAACAGGTAAATTGGCTTTAGGAAGTATGCTTTCGTTAATACTCAAAACAATCACATTTTCAAAATCTATTGCCCGCGATTCCAGAAAACCCATAACCTGTAACCCTTTTAGCGGTTCTCCTTCAAATGGAATGGTTAGCCCGTTCAAAATTTTCAAAAGCAACCTGTATGATAACGGAATATCAAAAGGTAAGTTATAATTGGCCATTAAATCCGCAAACCTGTTTATGGCGCCGTAAACGATCATTAATGTTTCCGATTCAATGCCCGCAGGTTGTTCGGTTGTTGAAGAATCGTCATTGTTCGATTTCCGGCCGATTATTTTTATGATTTTTGCCAGTTGTTCTATAAATGCCTTTCCATTCGATGGTTGATGAAAAACCAGGTCGATTAATTCATTGTGAGGTAATTTTGACGGTTCAACATAAATAATATTTCTGTTTACAATATCCAGCTTGAATTTTTTCAATTCTTCTGCATTATCCCTTTCAATGTAAGGATGGGATAGAATTTCAATAATATTTTTATAGAAATAGCGGGTGTTTTTATTGTCATTATCAGTTTTTGCTTTGGTATAAAGTTGTCCGATGGCTTCAATTAAGGCGATAACCGGGGCATCTTTCACAGGGTAGCCCATGGTAATATTGATATTGCTAACATTTGGGGATATTGAATGAAGTACCGGCATCAGTAAGCTTTCATCGGGTAAAAGTATGGCGGTTTTTTCAAGTTTGGAAGTCTCCCTGCATAACCCTTCTGCAATTTGACCTGCAACTTTTGCCTGGCCTGTGTTGGAAGGAATTGCAATAAGTTCAATGCTTTTAGGTTTTTCTAAATTATGAAAATATTTTTCATCGAGGGCAGACGGAAATTCGGCCAGGTTTTGTCTTAAAAAAAAACCGGCTTCGTTAAATGGCTGCTGGATATAATCGGAACTGTAATCCCAGTAAAATAAAGCCCTTGCATTAACTTTGAGATGCGTAAACACTGTTTTCTCGCATTTGTTTAATGCATTAAAGCCCACGAAACATATTTTTTTATAATCCGGTATTACAAATGTATTATCAATGACCGATTCGGCAACCTGTCTGTAAATTAAACCCTCATAAGCAAAACCTTTTTCATTTATTATTGTATTTTTGAAATTTTCGTAGATAGAATACATTGACGACCAAATATCGGCAAATGCTTTGTGGTGTTCGCTATTTCGCGATTGCCCAAAATTTTTCCAAAATTGTTGAATGGCTTCCAATTGTTTTTCATCGAGGTATGAGAAGTATTCATTTATGTTTTTCAATGCCGACAGGTTCTGAAATAAGCTCTGTGCATCGACCATGTATTTGTCAATTTCATCGAAATCGGAAAGCATTAATTCTCCCCAATGATAAAAATTATCAAATGGCTCTGAAACTTTTCGAACTTTACAGTAAACCCTGTATAAGTCGAAGACAAGCATTAATTCGTCAGCTTTAATTAAATTTGAGAAACCCTGGATAAAATCTGTTATAGTAACACATTTTGGCGCCCATACCGGTTTCTTTACCACCTGTGAAAGATATTTATTGAAAAACAAAATAGAACGGCGGTTCGGAAAAACAACACATATTTTGTTCATTTCGTTTCCGAACCTTTCATATATGTCTTGTGCCACAAGCGTTAGGAAAGGAGTCATAAATAAGGTAATTCGATAATCCAGCAAATATTATAATTCTGCCGAATCTATATTATTCTGCAAATATAGCAATACGGAAACATTAAAAACTGAAACAGCTAATAAACATGCAGTATTGGCGCACAGGCAACGCGCATGTCTGCATAATCTAATTTAATAGGAAAAAACCATTTCAATCTTTGATATTCGTTAATCTACAGTAGTTTCATTTTATTTATCTTTACTAAAAATTTTTTTATGGATAAACAAGCCGTTAAACAAAAAATTGATTCATTAAGAAAAGAACTTGAACGGCATAACTACAATTATTATGTTCTCAATCACCCAGCTATCAATGATTTTGAATACGACAACCTTTTAAAAGAACTGGAAACACTTGAACATGAAAATCCTGAATTTTTCGATGAAAACTCGCCATCGCAACGTGTGGGCAGCGATATTAACAATACTTTTGAACAGCGCGCTCATAAATACCCAATGCTTTCCTTAGGCAATACCTATTCCGAAGAAGAATTGAGAGATTTCGACAACCGTGTAAAAAAAATATTAAATTCAGAATACGAATATGTTTGTGAGCTCAAATACGATGGCGTTTCCATAAGCCTTATTTACGAATATGGCCGGCTTGCTTATGCTGTAACACGCGGCGATGGAGAGAAAGGAGATATTGTTACAAATAATGTGCGTACTATTAAATCTGTTCCGCTTCAAATTTCTTATAAAGGAATCCCAAATGAATTTGAAATCAGGGGTGAAATTATACTAACGCATAAAGCTTTCGATAAGCTCAACAGGGAAAGGGTTGGCGAAGGCGAAGAACCATTTGCCAATCCACGCAATGCTGCTGCCGGAACATTGAAATTATTGAAATCGTCGGAAGTGGCCAAACGCAACTTGGATTGCTATTTATATTATTTGCTTTCTGAAAATTTACCATCTGTTTCGCATTACGAAAACCTCATGTTTGCCCGTGAATGGGGCTTCAAAATACCTGATTATATTAAAAAGTGCACTTCCCTGGAAGAAGTTCAGGAGTTTATTGAATACTGGAATAAGGAACGCGAAAACCTGCCTTTTGATATTGACGGCGTTGTGATTAAAGTTGATTCGTTGGTGCAGCAGCAGCAGCTTGGCTTTACGGCAAAATCACCGCGATGGGCAATAGCTTATAAATTTAAAGCCGAGCAGGTAACTACGGATTTGCTTTCGGTTTCATACCAGGTTGGGCGCACGGGAACAATAACCCCTGTAGCAAACCTGCGCCTGGTTTTGCTGGCCGGTACCACAGTTAAAAGGGCAACTTTGCATAATGCCGATCAGATAGCTTTGCTCGATTTGCATTATAATGATATTGTTTTCATTGAAAAAGGAGGCGAGATAATCCCGAAAATTGTTGGCGTTGATATTAACAAAAGGCAAGCAGCATCTCAGAAAATTAATTTCATAACCCATTGTCCCGAATGTGGCACAAGGCTTCAGCGCAATGAAGGCGAAGCAAGGCATTTTTGTCCGAACGAAAAAGATTGTCCGCCACAGATAAAGGGAAAAATAGAACATTTTATCTCCAGGAAAGCCATGAACATTGAAAGCCTGGGCGAAGGCAAAATAGAAATTCTTTACGAGAAAAAATTTATAAAAAATGTTGCCGATTTGTACGATCTGCCATTGTACAAAAATGAATTAACCGGACTGGAATCGCTTAATAATGAATTCCCGGAAGAAATTGAACAAATTCCCTATTCGAGATATATTTATGCTTTGCTCGACGGTATTGGCATTAAAGCAGCTACGGCAATTGCAAAAGAGTTCAACGGCCCTGATAAGTTAATCGTGGTAACCGAAGCAAAACTGAGAACAGTTAACGATTTAGATTCTTCAAAAATAAAAAAAGTTATTAGTTTGATCCAAAGCAAACGTTTGAACCTTGAAATGCTTTTGCCGCAGCAAATGGATCTCTTTAACGGCAGTTCGGGTTTTAATGAACTCATTCCATTATGCGATGTCATTTATTCATTTGGCATTCCAGAAATTGACCGGCACCTGGCAAATCAACTCTCCAAACATTTTAAAAAAAATTATTATTTTTCAAAAGCAGCCAATGATAGTTTGTCTTCCATTCAAGAGCTATCTGAAACCGCAATAAAAAATATTATTGAATTTATAAAAAAAGAAGCGAGATTTTTAAAACAACTCAACACCTACAATATTGTCAGTTTCGAAACAAAAACTGTTGAGAATATGATTAAGGGGATTGAATCGTCGAAGCAGGTGCCATTTGAAAGGGTATTGTATGCACTTGGAATCCGCAATATCGGCGAAGTTGCGGCAAAAAAACTGGCATTTGCTTTTCGTGATATAAATTTCCTGATGAATGCCGAAGCCGATCAAATTTCAAACATGTATGAGTTTGGCGAGGTTATGGCAAATTCAGTTGTCAGGTTTTTTGCCGATAAAGACAATGTTAACATTATCGATAGGTTAAAAATTGCAGGGCTTCAATTTTCTGTTAAGGAAAAGGAAGGAGAAGGTTTAAAATCTAATGTATTGGCAGGAAAATCTATTGTTGTCAGCGGTAGCTTTTCAACTTCTGAAAGAAGGAAGGAACTCGAGCGGCTTGTTGAAATGCATGGCGGCAAAAAAACCGATTCAGTTTCAAAAAATACCGCATTCATCCTTGCCGGTGAAAATATGGGGCCGGGCAAACTTCAAAAAGCAACGGAGTTGCATATTAAGATTATTAGCGAAGACGAATTTATTAAAATGATAAACCAAAATATATGACAAGAAAATTGCTAATTTCGTTCGGCCTGGTTGCGCTGATTACTACTTCGTGTAAAAATAAAAAGAGAGAAATGGAAAATGAATTAAAAGAATTTATCGCGCATTACGATTCGGTGATAGCGCCGCTGTCAAAAGAGTTGAACCTGGCTTCGTGGCAGGCAAGTATAACAGGTAATGATTCTGATTTTGCAAAATCGGAATTGTTGGAAAAGAAATACACAAAGTTTCTTTCCAATCGTGAGGATTTTAATAAACTTAAAAAAATCAAGGATTCGGGATTGGTTACCGATACTCTTTTGTCCCAGCAATTGCATGTATTGTATCTGAATTATCTTTCAAACCAGGCCGATATTAAGCTTCTCGAAGAAATAATTGAAATGGAAACTGCAATTGAGAAGAAATATAACAATTTCAGGGCCGATGTTCGGGGTAAAAAATTAACGGATAATGAAATTGAATCGATACTTCAAACTTCTAATAATAGTAACGAATTGCAGGTAGCCTGGGAAGCACATAAAGAAATTGGCCCGTTTGTTGCCGCCGATGTTATTGCATTGGTAAAAAAAAGAAACCAGCTTGCTAAAGCGCTCGGTTTTAATAATTACCACGAAATGAGCCTAAAAACCAACGACCAGGAACCGAAGAAATAAACAAACTTTTTAACGAGCTCGATTCCCTTACACGGGGCTCGTTCGAGAAAGTCAAATCCGATATTGATTCAACGCTGGCTGCCATTAACCATATTGAAAAAAGCCGGCTTATGCCGTGGCATTATCAGAACAGGTATTTCCAGGAGGCGCCTAAAATATATAAAGTCGATTTGGATAAATATTTTAAAAACCATGATCTTGAAAAACTTACAAGCGAATATTATAAAAGCATCGACCTTCCATTAGACGATATGTTAAAGAAAAGCGATTTGTATGAGAAACCAGGGAAAAATCAGCATGCATTTTGTACGGACATTGATGAAGAAGGCGATATTCGGGTTCTATGCAATATCAAGCCCAATGCATATTGGATGAATACTATGTTGCATGAATTCGGGCATGCGGTATATTTCAAATTTATTGATCGCGGATTACCATTTGCCCTCAGGCAGCCGGCGCATATTTTTACCACCGAAGCCATTGCCATGATGTTTGGCAGAATGTACACGAATCCACAATGGATACAGGATTTGGTGAACATAACCGATAATGAAAAAAATAAAATTGCGACTGATTGTTATAAAAGGATGCGCATGGAACAGCTTGTTTTTAGCCGTTGGGCTCAGGTAATGTACCGTTTTGAAAAAAGCATGTATGAGAATCCCGACCAGGATTTGAACCAGCTTTGGTGGAATCTTGTTGAAAAATATCAAATGATAAGAAAACCGGAAGGTCGAAACAAACCGGACTGGGCTACAAAGATTCATATAGCAACATCGCCGTGTTATTATCACAACTATCTTTTAGGCGAGCTATTTGCATCGCAATTGCAGCATTATCTTTGCAACAATATTATTAAAAGCAATGCAGGTTTCATGGCAATCAGTTTTTACAATAAACCCGAAGTTGGCCATTATCTTAAGAAATATGTTTTCGGCCCGGGTGATAAATATTTTTGGAACGATATGATTGAACGCGCTACAGGCGAAAAACTAACTCCAAAATATTATGCCGCACAGTTTGTAGATTAGATGTTATCATTCGGTATTTGGCTTGTTGCTTTTCCTGCTTAATGGTTAGAAAATAATTTATTAAGAATTTACAACTATGTAAATAAAACTTAAATTAATATTCAATAAATTACAGAATATACATTTTTTTATTAAAAATTGCGAAAAGGAATCTATATAAATGCAATTTTTTTCACATACATGAATTCTGATTTTAATTAAATTTATAAAAATTTATTATTTTAATTTTAAAAACGTCAGTTTAAAAGGTATTAAAAAAAACTTATTAATATATTGATTTTGTAAGCAGCATCTTTGCAATGCTTGTAAAATCCGCAGTAGGAATGTCCCATTATAATTAATAACAACTAAATTTTGTTATAATGAAAAAAATATTACTAATTAGCGCATTAAGTTTGTGCCTGTCGTGCCATTACCTTATTATTGCCCAGGATACTATTAGGGTAGCCTGCATTGGAAACAGTATTACTGAAGGCGTTGGCCTTGTTGAAAATATTGAAAGTTATCCCGTCCAACTTGGCGTTATGCTTGGAGCAAAATGGAATGTTATAAACTTTGGAGTATCAGGGACGACCATGCTTAAAAGTGGTGATTTGCCTTATTGGAATACATCAAAATTTAAAGATGCGTTAAATTTTTTACCTCAGAAAGTGATTATTGAATTAGGCACAAATGATAGTAAAGCTAACAACTGGAAATATAAAGCTGATTTTTATTCTGATTATGTTTCAATGATAGATACTTTTGAACAACTATCCTCAAAACCTGAAATTTGGATTGCCTGCCCATCAAAAGTTTTTAAAAATTTATATAACATTACCGACAAAGTAATTTCTGGCCAAATTAATCCGATTATTAAACAGGTTGCCCAGGATAAAGGGGTTAACCTGGTTGATCTTTATGATACAACAGCCTATTATCCAAATTTATCGTATGATGGAATTCACCCGAATATTGGCGGGGCATATTTCCTGGCTAAAATATATTACGAACTGTTTACAAAAACTAAGACAAAAGCGTATACCGATCAGAATGTTTTATTTAAAAAGAAAATTACTGCGTCAGGTGGTACAGTTCAGGACTCACTCATAGATGGCAGTTTATCTTCAAAATGGAGCATAGGAACTTTACCTGCATGGGTTACAATTGATATTGGTGCAATTGATTCGATAGATAATTTCCAACTATTTTTTGCAGGTGATAAAAACAAAGGGTTTCAATATACAATCGAAAGTTCATTAGATTCATCGATCTGGAATACTGTTGTTGACCAGTCGGCAAGAAATGATACGATTAAAGCATATAGCACAGACAACATAGCCCCAAAACCTATGCGATATATAAAACTTACAATAACATCGTTATCTAACAGCGCTGGCGACAGCATTAATCTTTATGAATTCAAAGCATTGAAATATCATGGATACAGGCATGCGCCAATTCTTTATGCGGAACGAACAAATGAATCAAGAGTAAATATGCATGTTGCACCTCAACATGAAGAACAAATATATTCATTCACTGGTCCGGCAGTAGCAGGAACAAAAACATATAAAGTGGACAATATATACTACGCTTTTGTTAAAGATACCATTGCTATATTTGCAGGAAAGACCGGTCAGTTTAACAGGTTTGCTACAAACGCATTTGATAGCGGAATAGAAGTTAACTCCGATACGGTTGGGTTCTACTTTAATAAATACCCGGTTTATATTAAAACAAACAATATAGGTTCGGCTGATATTTTATTATATCCGAACCCATTCAACAATAAAATAACAATATCGAACTTGCCCAATAGCTCAAATCTTTTATCGGTGGAAATATTTGCCATTGACGGTAAATTAGTTAAAATACTTTCAAGTGTAAACGTTGATAGTAAAAATTCATTAATATGGGATGGTACAGATATGGCTTCTAACAAGGTGTTGGCTGGAATTTATTTTTGCAGGGTTGAATCAAAACAATTTATTCTTACGCGAAAAATAATTCTTTTAAAATAATGAAGATTAAATTTATTTCTTATTAGGAAGAATAGGATTAATTAACAATAAATGACAAAATCTTTGAAAGGATAGAAAGAACTATTCCTTTTTAATTAAACAGATAATAGTCTTGGATTTTTATCTGTTTAATCAACAATTTCAATCATTTTAAACGGAACCCGAATAATTGATTCATAATCTTCACCAGCTTCAAGCATATCTTCATCATCTTCTTCATAAAACCAATTTATTATAACTTCATTTTTAGCTTTATAAATTGTTTCGAGTTTTTTGAAAACATCGAGTATACACTTTGAAGAACTCGTGTTGAAATATTCAAGTTGAATATTTACCTTCGTAAGCGATGAAGGGCCTTTACTATAATCTTCAAGCCAATCAACAAGAGGTTTATAAAATTCAATAGAATTTTCGGGAATAGATCTTCCTTTTATTTCTATCGTACCTTGGGCGCTGTCAAATTTAACATTAGGGGTTTTTGCGGTTCCTTCTATATTTAATGGTTCCATATGTTTTTTATATAGTTATTTTATTATTAATTATTAATTTATTTTTACATCAAGATTAAAGAAACTGAATTCATCATTATAATCATAAAAATCATATTCAAGTTTATTGCCTGTTTTTCTTGCCATATCAATTAACCCTAAACCACCGCCGCCTTTCGCAGATAGTTTCTGATGGTTTAAAATAAATTTGTACATATCTTTTAGTTCTTCAACATTAAGGGAATTAATTTTATCAATTTTATCCTTGAGATATTTTATCTTGGATGTAGTTATAAAATTACCCATTGAAACTTTATAGCCACTCTCGAACTTTTTAACTACAAACACACCAAATTTTGAATTGTATTTGCCTCGAAGGTCTTCCGGGAGTTCTTCAATATGATGAAATAAATTTTGAAGCCCTTCTACCAGAACATTATACATCTTCTTCTTAATTTTAGGATCCTCATTAACGGCATCAAGTTTATTTTCTATATTTTCCAGAACGCCATTTATCCATTCAGC
This sequence comes from uncultured Bacteroidota bacterium, assembly GCA_963808135.1. GTDB lineage: Bacteria > Bacteroidota > Bacteroidia > Bacteroidales > DTGW01 > CAWEFA01. Next base: position 18,135 of record CAWEFA010000034.1, on the reverse strand, counting down.
AGATACAGTTCCCTTATATTCAAATAAAACCTCTCCATTATGAAGCATATTGTAATATTCATCAATATTAAAAGACATATAAGTTATTCTGGTTTGTATAGTTAGTATTTTATATTATTACAACAAATATAACAAAATTATTTCTTTAGAAAACATAACCTCTTTTAATATATTTTAAGATATTTATAAATTAAATTTTAAGCTACAAGTATAAGGCAATAATTGTCAAATGTTTTGATTGCTTTATTAAAATTATATTTTTTTAAATATTTGTTCACATTTTTAAAAAATATTGCTTTAAAGTATTGGTTTCTCTTTTGTTTTTTTTGTCCCTTCGTAAATTTCGTATTTGTTAAATGTACATTCCAATGAAGCATTCATCAGTTTTATTTTTTTTGAAGGATGTAAACCTATATATTTCATTGCTTCAAGATTCGATGTTAATATCCATGCTTCAAAATTCCTATATTTATTTTTTAAAGTATCCCCAATCGATTTGTAAAAATTATTAATGTCATCTTTTTTATGACGTATCCCATAAGGTGGATTGGTAATTATAACACCTGAATTGACCAATGGTTCATATTGCCCGAATTCAATATTTTTTATATCTATATTATTATCGACAAGTGCATTTTTTATATTTTGAGAGGCAATGTCAATGGCCTTTGCAGAAATATCAGCGCCGTAAAAGCCGGTTCTCGAAACCAGTTTTTTATTTTCGTCGGACTTTACTTTTTCAAAAATAACATTATCAAAATCAGGCCAGTTTTCAAACCCGAATTTTTTTCTGAAAATTCCTGGTTGGATGTTATTAGCCATTAAAGCTGCCTCGATTAAAATTGTCCCTGTGCCGCACATTGGGTCGATAAGGTTTTGTCCGGCGTTCCAACCTGAAAGTTTTATTAATCCTGCAGCGAGGACTTCATTCAAAGGCATTTCTTGTGATGCAATTCTATAACCTCTTTTAAATAATGGTTCGCCTGAACTATTTAAAGAAAGGACACATTTGTTTTCGGAAATGTACAGGTTTATTAGTATGTCAGGGTTTATTGCATCGATGTTTGGACGTTTATTCGTTCTTTTCCGGAACTGGTCAACAATTGCATCTTTGGTTTTTTGTGCCGCATAATGCGAATGTCTGAAAATTGTTGAATATACCGTAGATTCAATGGCAAACGTTTTATTAATGTCAATTATTTTGCTCCAGTCAAACTTAAAAACTTTATTATATAGTTCCTCATAATTTTTTACTTGAAATTTGGTAATGGGTTTTAGAATGCATATTGCTGTACGGAGCTTATAATTTGAACCATACATCATTTCTTTGTTACCGGAAAAATAAACTGCACGGTTTGCAATTTCTATGTTTTTTGCGCCAATGGTAATTAATTCATTGGCCAAAACATTTTCTAATCCGTAGAATGTTTTGGCTATGAGTTTATTATTATCATAATTTTCCATTCCCGAATTTATAATTTTTTAAAATTCTTTTCATAGCCTGTTAAAAATAAGTTTTTAAGTTTATTAATTCATTATTAAAATTGGATAGCTGTGAATTTTAAGCTTTGAAGAATGTTTAGAATATCGGGATTAGTTTTTAACGCCGGTATAATTTTGCGGGGTAATTTGTTTCAATTCATTTTTAACTTTTTCGGAAACATTTAAATTATCAATAAACTTTGAAATTATTTTTTTATCGATAGTTTCGTTTGTTCGTGTAAGTTCTTTCAGCGAACCGAAAGCATCAGGAAATCCTTCACGTCGTAAAATTGTTTGAATGGCTTCGGCCACTACTGCCCAATTTTTTTCCAAATCGGCATTAATTGCTTCTTTGTTGACGATTATTTTATTTAATCCTTTTTGCAGCGATTTTATAGAAATCAAAGTATGTGCCAACGGGACTCCAACATTTCTGAGCGCTGTTGAATCGGTCAAATCTCTTTGCAACCTCGATACAGGCAACTTGGCCGAAAGATGTTCGAAAAATGTATTTGCAATTCCCAGGTTGCCTTCGGCATTTTCAAAATCGATAGGATTTACTTTATGCGGCATTGTTGACGAACCTACTTCGTTTTTATTAATTTTCTGTTTAAAATATTCCATTGAAATGTAAGTCCAAAAATCCCGGCAAAGATCGATAAGAATGGTGTTAATACGTTTCAGTGCATCAAATATTGCGGCAATGTTATCATAATGTTCAATTTGTGTAGTAGTTTGGGAGCGTTTTAAACCAAGTGTTTTATTTACAAACATGTTCCCAAAATCGACCCAGTTAATTTGCGGATAAGCTGCAACATGTGCATTGAAATTGCCTGTAGCCCCGCCAAATTTAGCCGACCACGGTATTGTTTTAAGCTGTTCGATTTGTTCTTTAATCCTTTCATTGAATACCTTTATCTCTTTTCCAAGCCTTGTTGGCGATGCCGGTTGACCGTGAGTGTGTGCCAGCATGGGAATATCATTCCAGGTAACGGCATATTCATCGAGCTTAATAACAATGTCATCAATTGACGGATAATAAACATCAATCATTGCTTCTTTAAATAAAAGAGGGATGGCAGTATTGTTAATATCCTGCGATGTAAGGCCGAAATGAATAAATTCTTTATAGGCTGAAATTTGAATCAAATCGAATTTTTGTTTCAGAAAATATTCAACAGCTTTTACATCGTGATTTGTGATTTTTTCAAAATCCTTAATTTGCTTTGCTTCCAACAAATCGAAATTTTCATATATTTCGCGCAGGACGGAAAAATTTTCTTTATTGAATTTTTCAAGCTGTGGCAAAGGTATTTCACAAAGGGCTATGAAATATTCTATTTCAATAAGTATCCTGTAACGAATTAAAGCCAATTCAGAAAAATAAAGGGAAAGTTCCTGTGTTTTGTCATGATACCTGCCGTCAATCGGGGATATGGCTGTAAGAGGGTTTAATTCCATTATTGAAAATTTGATTTAAAAGCAAAGTTACGAAAATTCAATTTAGAATTATCAGCCTTAAATAGGCTTTATAATTATCATTAAAAATGGTGATAATTTTCTAATTTCGCACGATAATAGAATTATTCATGCAAAAAATAAGAGTTTCTGCAATCTCATTTTACAACACTTTGCCATTTGTGTTTGGTTTAAAAAACACAGATATAAAAAATGAGATAGATTTGATGCTGAATTTCCCCGCTGAATGTGCGACTCTATTAGCTTCTGGCTCGGCTGAAATAGGTTTGGTACCTGTTGCAACGATACCCGAAATTAATAATGTCAATTTGTTTTCAGAATATTGTATCGGTTCAAATGGAAATGCCCGGACTGTTATTTTGGCAAGCGAGAAGCCCTGGAAAGAGATAAATGAAATTGTTCTCGATTACCAGTCAAGAACTTCAGTGGCGCTTATAAAGCTTATTGCAAAAGAGTTTTGGAAAATAGATGTTAATTTTCGTATTGGCGCTCCGGGATTTGAACTGAATGAAATTAAAAACAGGACTGCCGCAGTTGTAATAGGAGACAAAGTTTTTTCAATTGAAAAAAAATATAATTATGTTTATGACTTGGCGAAAGTATGGAAAGATTTTACAGGTTTGCCTTTTGTGTTTGCATGTTGGGTAAGCAATTGCAATCTCGATAAAGGTTTTATTAATAATTTTGAAGAAGCTATGCATTATGGAATAAGCCATATTCCGGAAGCTTTGGCTTCGGTAAAAATCAATGGAACTATCCAACAAAACGAGATAGAGGACTATTTAACAAACAATATGAGTTTTGAACTTGATGAGAGAAAGAAAGAGGCAATGAAGTTGTTCCTCAAAATGAATAAAGATAATCTGGCAATTTGAAAATAACTATTTTTACTTTTCGTAGAAGTGCATATCTTTTATATATTTATAAACCCTGTGATTTAAGAAATGCCGCAAATCGTTTCCTTCACGTATCCCGTCCCGTATAAATGTTGAGGATATTTCTATTAAAGGTGCATTTACAAAAATACAATTTTCAATATTGTTCAATATTGACGGGTCAGTGCCCGAACGTGGATAAACATAACGGGTTGTGGTTTTAATAAGCTCTTTATAATTTTTCCATTTATGGAAATTTACCAATCCGTCTGCACCAAGAACAATGGAAAAAGTTTTATCAGGATAAAGTTCGCGCAGGTAAGTTATTGTGTCAATTGTATAGGAAGGATAAGGAAGTTTAAATTCTATGTCGCAGGCATAAAAACGGCTATCATCTTCAATAGCTTCCTTTACCAGGTTCAGCCTGTGATAATCTGCCAGTAAACTTTTTTTCTTTTTTAATGGGTTTTGCGGACTAACAACAAACCAAATCTGTTTCAGGTCGGTAAATTCCGCAATATAATTTGCTATGGCCAAATGTCCGATATGAATTGGATTAAACGAACCAAAAAATAATCCGGTTTTCATTTATATCAACTGACTTGTAACATTAGGAATGTTCAATTGCCATTTTTCTGCCTGGATTTTGATAATCCATTTCTATTTCCCCATCACGCAATTTTATAATTCTTTTTGTGTATAAAGCAATATCTTCTTCGTGCGTAACAATAATAATTGTATTTCCCTTTTTGTGTATTTCGCTGAAAAGGTTCATAATATCTATCGATGTTTTTGAATCGAGGTTGCCGGTCGGCTCATCGGCCAGAATAATTGACGGGCGGTTAACCAACGCGCGAGCCAATGCAACCCGTTGCCTTTGTCCTCCTGAAAGTTCATTAGGCTTGTGATACATGCGATCGGTTAATCCCACGCTGGCAATAACATTTTTTGCAGCTTCAATTCGCTCCGCTTTCGAAATACCGGCGTAAACGAGAGGCAGCATAATATTGTCAATAGCATTGTAACGCGGCAAAAGATTGAATGTTTGAAATACAAACCCGATTTCTTTATTTCTTATTTCAGCTAACTGGTTATCATTTAACTTACTTACATCGGTGCCGTTTAAAAAATAATTGCCGCTTGAAGGAGTATCGAGGCAACCGATAATGTTCATTAATGTTGATTTACCTGAGCCCGATGGTCCCATAATAGCTAAATATTCGTTTTGCGATATTTCGAGCGAAATATTTCGCAATGCCGGAACAACAATATTTCCCAAATAATAGTTTTTTACTACATTTCTGAAGGAAATAATACTTTTCATTTTCAGTTCAATATTTCTTTACGAAGGTACTTTTTATAAAATAAAAACAAAAGGATAAGACTGGGAAATTTATTTTCAGTCAGGCAATTGGTTTTCTTTGTATTAGCCTATTCAAATATTTAAAAATACTTTGTGAATGATGTGAGCATTTTTTTATTAAATTTGTTTTATTGGCAAATTATACAGATAATGGAAATAACGCGTGTTTTTGACTTACTCGAAAATTATAAAAATTCATACAGTTATAAGGATGATGCTGTAGCCGGAAAAGAAAACGGAAAATGGATAAAATATAGCCCTTTGGAATATATAACCCAATCGGATTATTTTAGCTATGGATTGCTTGCTATGGGTTTTAAAAAAGGAGATATAATTGCAACAATTACAAATAACAGGCCCGAATGGAACTTCATTGATATGGGAATGTCGCAGGTTGGCGTAATTCATGTGCCTGTTTATCCAACAATAAGCAAAGACGATTATTATTATATTCTTAACCATTGCAAACCCAAATTAATTATAGTTTCGGACAAACAACTTTATGATAAAATCGAACCAATTGCAGGAATGGCTGGTGTTTTTGAAATATATTCCATTTCTTTAATTGAAGGTGTAAAAAATTGGCAATCGATAATTCAGAAAGGGAAAGAAAATACCGAAAAAGCAGTTTCTGAATTTAAACAGATAAAGGACAATATTAAACCTGGCGACCTTTGCACAATTATTTATACCAGTGGCACAACCGGTTTTCCAAAAGGGGTAATGTTATCGCACAACAATTTGGTTAATAACTTTAAAGAGTCTGCAAATGTGCATGCAAGCGGGCCTGAAGCAAAAGCATTAAGTTTTCTGCCTTTAAGCCATGTTTACGAACGAATTGCAAATTATCATTTTCAATTTAAAGGAATAAGTATTTACTATGCCGAAAATATGGGTTCGATCGCTGAAAATATTCTTGAAGTAAAACCTACTCTTTTTTGTTGTGTACCGAGGATTATTGAACTTTTTTTCGAAAAGCTTCAAACTAAAGGGCATGAGCTTCCCTTTATAAAAAGACATATCTATTTCTGGGCAATTGAGCTTGGCAAAAAGTTTGACCCTGATAAACCAAACCGGCTATTTTATAATTTAAAGCTAAGGATAGCGGATAAATTGGTTTTTTCTAAATGGCGTGAGGCATTAGGCAATAAACTGGATAAAATAGTCTCGGGCGGCGCAACTTTACAGCCTCGTTTAGCAAGAATATTTTGGGCTGCTGGCATAAAAGTTATTGAAGGGTACGGGCTTTCGGAAACTTCTCCTATTATTTCAGTCAATAATGTTAAACTTCCTCTTTTTATGATCGGTACAAACTGGTCCTGTTATAAATGGTGTTGAGGTAAAAATTTCCGGAGATGGTGAAATCCTTTGCAGAGGCCACAACGTGATGTTGGGTTATTATAAAGACCCAAAGCTTACTAAAGAAGTAATTGACAATGAAGGCTGGTTTCATACCGGCGATATTGGGGAACTTGTTAAAGGTAAATTTTTAAAAATTACAGACCGCAAGAAGGAAATATTTAAACTTTCAAATGGCAAATATGTAGCGCCCCAGGTTATCGAGAATAAATTAAAAGAATCGGAGTTTATAGAACAAGCTTTTGTGCTTGGAGAGAACCAGAAATTTGCAAGTGCAATTATTCAACCCAATTTTTCTTACCTGCACGATTGGAGTGCAAGTAACAAAATTTTCTATAATAATCATACCGAACTTATTAAACATAAAAAAGTTATTGTTCAGTTTAATAAAGTTATTGATGAAATAAATCATCAAGTTGGAAAAACGGAACAAATTAAACGCTTCAGGCTCGTTTCAGATGAATGGTCGGTTTTAACTGGTGAACTATCGCCTACATTAAAACTCAAAAGAAGTGTTATTTATGAAAAATATAAAGATATTATTGATCAGATTTACTTAACACAAAAGGAGCAGAAAATATAATTTTCAATTTTATTAAGCCAAGAAAAATCTATTTCATTAGAGGGCTTTTAACTATTGGCCTTTCGCTTAAAGCGGTTTTGTTTGATGTTCAAATTCAATGTCTTTTAACAGAAGTCCGTCCGGAACTATGAAGGAAGCCGGTATTCCACTTGAAATTGATCCCCTGGCACCAAAGATACATAATAGTATAGATGTTTTGTTTAGTATTGAATTTAAAGGACATTTTTTTACACGTCTGATGGATTTATTTCTTCAGAGCCTTTTTTGCTAACTCAGGAGCTTCTTCCTTGTTTTTGCCAAATAGTGCGCCTATTGCGTCAGCATCTTCTTTCTTGACAGCAGCGCCGCCCATGATTATTCCAACTTTGTCTTTTAATCCGGCTGCCTTCAATAATTCGTCAAGTTTTGCAAGATTATTTTTTGCTGGTACTGTGTTTACTGAAATTGCAATGATGTTTGCATTGTTTTCTTTTACTTTGTCAATAAAAACTTGTGGAGCAACGCTTTTTCCAACGTCAATTGTTTTGAATCCTGCGCGTTTTAGTGAGCGTCTGACTGCTTCTTTTGCTGTGTCATGCATGTCGGGTTCAATGTTTCCGATTACGACGATGCCGAGTGGATTTTCTGGTTCTGGAGGTTCTTTTTCCATCATAGATTTAAGCCATGACATTTAAATACACCTTGTTTTCCTTTTTTGTTACTCTGGGCTTTTTATACTCGAAATTCATATTTAAAGTTTGACTAATAATTCCATTAATCGCAAAAGCACTAAATCGAGAAAGGCGGGGGAGCAAATATTCAAAGCCAGTAGAAAACATATTTTACTACTTCTAATTTTTGTTTTTGCATTCGCATACCGCCTAATTCTTATGTTGTGGGCTTCTTATCCTCCAGGCGCAGACATTGGCTTACATAATAGTGTCATTAACTCAATAACGCAGTCAGGCAACACCAATTTCCTGTGGAATAATTATCAGATGGGCGGTGGGCTATCTTTGACTTTTCCAGGCTATCACATTTTCGCTGCAGGAATAATAATGATGACTGGCATGTCCGATTACTTGGCACAGGCAGTGATTGTAGCTTTGTTCTCATCGCTTCTTGTAATATGTGCCTTCTTGATAACTAAAAGTGTCTGGGTAGAGTCAGGCGCTTTTATTGTCGCATTTTTAGTGGCAGTTTCACGGCCAGACATGGAAATACTTCTCTGGGCAGGTTACCCTAACATAATAACCCTGCTTCTAATTCCCTTAACCTTCTATTTGTATCTTCAAAAAGACCGATTTACGTTGACGCCTTTTCTTGCCTCTACCTCCATTTTAGTGGGCTCGATTTATTTGACTCATTCATTGAGTGCAGCAGTATTCCTAGCCATAACGTTGGCAACAGTATTGATTGTTATGATTCTTCCAAAAACCTTTGGGACATCAAGAAAAAACGTATTCACTTGGCTGATTCCGCTTGCTATTGGCGCTATTCTCGTTGCGCCTTTCCTGGTAGATGCTGTTCCTGCATATTTAAGCGCTAACTCGTCATTCACAGTTGTCTCTGCCATTAACTCAGCACTCCTATCAACAAGAGTTCTTCCACTTACCACAATATTGCCGCTATTCGCATGTACATTCTTGTTCTTTTTCCTCTCAAAAGAGTACAAGGGGCGATTTCTCTCGCTTCCAGCATTTTTGCTTTTCATGTGGATTCTTGTTCCCACAATATTGACTCAGGGTTTCCTATTTGGGTTATATGTGGATTACAATCGGTTCCTTTACTTCCTCGTTTTACCAGTACTGATACTTATTGGCATGTTCATTGATCGAGGCTCATTTTTCTTCGCGTACATGATAAACAACTACCGGGTCTTAACGAGTAAGGTGCAGAAAACAACAACAAGTGCAAACAAAACTATGGATAAAGTTTTAAGCCGAATAACCCTCAAAACCCTTTACGCTGCCTTCATAATCAGTATAACGCTCATATGCGTATTGGCCCTTCCACTTTTTATAACTCCGTGGCAAGGTACTGCAGACCAAAGTTTCTATCAAGTTATGGATAATCCAGGTTACCAAGCCATTCAGTGGGCTAAACAGAATACCCCTCCCAACTCAGTGTTTGTTTCTGATGCGCTTTACGGTTGGTGGTTTGGCGGTTTTGCTCAGAGACCAACTTTGAGTGCGGTTGATCCTCAATATTTAACGCTTGCCCGAGAATTTGCCCCAGCTAACTATGCCAAAAATGTACTTGATACTGATTATATGATTGATAATGGGTATATCCAAGTTCGCGAAGACGGCGGCTATATTGGGCGACATAACCCTATGTTTCTAGCTGACCTGAACTGGACTTATTTCCCTTATTCTTTCTTCCAATTTAACGACAGTGAAATTACGGTTTTTTCACAAAACGCTGGCATCCTGCAATCTACTAACATAACCCAAATACCCGTGACCAGCATGCAACTAGTCGGTGCCCAAACTGATAACCCATCCATAATTGTTAATAAAGCAAACAGCGACTTCAGCTACTCAGAAATATTAACTGTCTCAAAAGGCGTCCAATTCGCAAACATAACCATAATGCTTCAAAGTACTTCGCAGAATACCTCACTTGATTGGGTTAATTTCATCTTAAATTCTGAAGGCAGCTTTTTACAGCCAAACTCAAGTACTATTGCAATGATAGATGCTGGCACTAAAGAGATTGGTCAACTAATTTTCTCGCAAAAACAGCCACAAGTATACGATTATAATAAACAATATCCCTGCATTACAGAACTGTCCTATAATTTACAAGGACAGTCCAACGCAGAAATCCAAATCCTCGTTGGACTTTACCCCGTCTCAGACTCCGACATAAGCGACTCGGCTGTGCTTAATCGAACATTATTGATCCACCAAGCAAATGCGCAACAACAACAAAAAAACGCCCCTGCTTTAACAACCTTCGATTATCAAACGGCACTTCAACAATACTCGGTTTCATACGTTGCAAATAGAGATTTTGAGTTAAACCCCAAATTTGCTAATGATCCCAAATTTAACCTTGTATTTATTAACAGTGAAGTTGCCATCTTTAAGGTTAAAGGGGACGTCAATTTAGCCGGGAGTTAGCTGTCGTCTTGATGGGTAAATTTATAAAAGAGCGGCAAATCGAAATCGCCTTTATCGTTATCTTCTCAGTGCTAATTTTCGCGATTTTCTACACACTCATATCAATGAATGGCGTAGTTTTAGGAAACGACTCAAGCGTCCATTTGTTAAAAGCCCAAATCTTCCTGCAAACAGGAAAAATACCCTTAAGCAACCTGGGCTGGACTCCTCCACTCTACGAAATTGTGCTTGCAATGTTCATTTCTTTTAGCGGCGCAACTGGCATTGGACAACTAATTTTTCTAGTAAAAGCTTTAGCAGCAATTATTGATTGGCTCCTATTTCTCTCTGTCTATTTGATCGCAACTAAATTTTTTAACAAAAAAGTTGGCGCCGTAGCCGTTGTTTTGCTATTGATGTGTTTTCCTATGTACGAGGTAAACGCGTTTGGCGGTTACACTACTGTTCTTGCAATAGTATTTATGCTCTTAGTGTTTCTTTATTCATCCTTAGCAGCAGAACATACGGGTTATCTTGTTGTAACTTTTCTCGCTGCTTTTGGTCTTAGTTTTATCTCATCAACTAGCCGCATTCCTAGCTGTATTTATAATGCCGCCAATTCTGCTTTACATGCTCATAAAATCCAAAGGCGCTTACCTCAAAGTAGTAATTGCATTAGCTCTTAGGCGGAGGAATAGCATTTTTCCTCTATTATTTAAAAGCAATGCTCGGATATCTCAACCTTGTAATCGAATACCTATTTTTTGCTGTAAAATCGTATGCCTACGAAATTCCGGCAGTTAGCTTTAATTCTTTTATGGTCAATTTCGGCTTCATATTTTTCTTCGCCTTAGCAGGCATTATAATCTCTTATCGTATTCTAAAAATTCAGAAAAAACTGATTTATTATTTGACATTAATTCTTATTTTCTTTGTGCCTCTCTTTTTCGCTGAATCCTACCTTTTCGGTTTTTTCATGCCGTTTCAATGGTTTATTTATTATTTAATGGTTCCAATGGCCATTTTCGCATCTGTTTCCGGAGTTTTCATAGGCGAAAAAATGCTAACTTATTTTTCTAAAAATAAAAAGGCATTGCATAAAAATTGGGTAAAGATTCTCACGGTTTCTCTCATTGTTATAGTATCATTAATGGTTGTTTTTCGTTCTAATACAGTATATGGCAAAATTATGGAAGCCAGCGTTTACTACTCAACAACCGACACAAAAGCATTAGACGCAGGAGTCTGGTTAAACCAAAACTATCCAAATAACGCCACAGCAGTTGTAACAGAAATTCCTGGGTTTTGGTTTTCAACCTTTTCAGGAAAAAACATAATTGCACAAACTGATCCTACAGTTCAAAGAACAGAAATTGCTGAGTCAGTTTTGAGTTTATCTTACGAAATTCAAGATCCACAAAATCTGTTAAGAGCATATGAAGCTAAGGGATTGATTACTGACGAGAATTATGTTTCTATAAATCAAGTTTGGTATCAGATATCATCCTCCTCAACTGCTGGAGATTTTATTTCATTTATGCAGGGCGATCAGAATTATACAATTCCTCTGTCTGAATTTAACAGAGAAATTTCGTTCAATGACCAAAGTTCCCCTAAAAATTTAACGTTAACATACTCAAATAATTATGTAGATTTAACAGAGACAATGCTTGTTCAAAATGACAGTTATGCAACCGATATATCCTGGGGTGTAACACCACTGGAGAACAACATATCCAATGTGACACTATATTTGACCACTTCATTCAATCTTCAATTTGACTTTGAAAAAGCTCAGATACCTCAATTCATGAATTGGGTTAATCCATGGGATGTGCCTTCAAAAACTGTCGGTGGTCCACCGGGCAAAGAATGGGCAGTTGCAACATTCACTGACATTAGCTCAATGGATAATTACGTAGGGCTCTACGACGACAAAAATCAGTTAGCTTACGCTTTTAACTTTACCGATTTACCTGATTGGGGAAATATTGGTGCCTTGACAAATAGGCAAATCGATGCAGTTAGATTCCAATATCAATTCAACGAAATTAATGTCAACCAAACGACAACACGTCAATACCAAGTTTTAGCCCTTACTCAAAACAGTTTCCCAACACTGCAACAAAATAATCTGCAAAGCCTATTTACCTACAAACCTAACCAATTTGAAGTATCTTCAAGAGACTACAAAAATTACATTGCCGAAAATAATATTCAATTCATCGTTTATGACAAAAACCAATTAGACCCCAATTTTGTCCGCTGCAAGTTTCTACAACTAATCTACTCAAACGATCGATATGACATCTTCAAAATACTGAATAATCTTAACCAAACACAAACCTGATAACCAAAAATTTGATTCTTGTAAGGAACAAAGAAAATTGAAGAAAAAGGGTTTATTGTTTTTTGTGTGCGTTTTTGCGCATTTCTTCAAGTGCTTTAGGATCTTCTCTAAGCACCTTAGGTATGTAGTTGCATGCTGGATCTGACTCAAAGAGGTCGCCCGTATAGTATTCAGCTCGGGTTCTGCATCCACCGCATATTTCTCGGTACTCACAGATTCCGCATCTGCCTTTTAGGTTGTCTTTGTCGCGTAGCTTTAGATGCAATTCGCTCTTCTGTAGTTCTTCCCAAGCTGTGCGCAGCTTCTTGTCTTTGACGTTGCCGATGCGGTAGCCTTCGTGGAATCCGCAGCTTCGGTAGTCGCCGTTTTCGGTTATACCGATGTAATTGCCTCCGATGGTGCATTTGCCAAGGTAGCCTTCGTTGTACCATTGCCAAAAGTCAGCTGGGTTTTTTTGGCGTACGATGCGGGCGTAGAATGGTGCGTAGACGTTGACTTTTACTTTGCCGTAGAGTTTGCGTTGAATATCATAAATTTCGTTGAATGCTGTTTCGTATTGTTCTGGTGTTGGAGCTATTTCCTCCATATGCTCACCTGCTCTGCCGACCGGAACCAAGTTATGGTAGACAAGCATGCGGGCTTTATATTTCTCCGCCAACATAGCGGGATGAGCCATCTTGTCAATATTAAACTTAGTCATTGTTGTAACTAAGCAGTCTAGTAGGCCAACGCTGCTAAGTTTCTCCATGGCATGCACGGCTTGGTCGTAGCCGCCCTTGCGTCTGATTTTGTCGTTTGACTCCTGATCGCCATCAATACTGATTGCAGTGTGGACTTCATATTTGCGCAATAGATCAAAGCGTTTCTCGTCCCATGCATAGCCGCTTGTAATCAAGCTGACTTTCATGTCATGCTTTTTCTCAGCGTATTCAATAACTTCCCATACGTCAGGGCGAATCAGGGGTTCTCCGCCACTGATTCCTAACCATTGTGAGCCGAATTCTGCCATTTCATCAACCATGTGTTTGGCTTGTTCGGTGTTTAGTTCTTGGTCTTTAGCATATTGTTTGGTGTAACTACAATAAGTGCAACTGCCCACACAGTTACGGGTACATCGCCAAACAACCATGAATAATGGGGCTGTGATTGGATTCATTGAATTATTCATTGAATTCACAGTGTCAAGGTAAATTCGTATAGGCGATATAAAACTTGCTCCTAGAAATCAATTTTTCGTTTATTGACACAGATGAGGAAAGTTATGTGATATAGCATTGTTATTTTTATTTGGAGATGCTTAAAATGCCTAAATCTATTTCTGGGCAATTCAATTTTTGCCGGCTTTTTTACGTTTGTTTTGAAGAAAACCTTCAATCGTAAAAACTGCCAGAGCCAACCCAGTTATTAAGCATCAATAGAAGAAAGAAAACTTTGAACTCGTAAGTTTCGACGGGAAAATGCACCGCTAGAACATATAGCTCCGCTATTAGAATCGTAAGAAAAACAATAGAGTAACGCCACATCGCTGGCATCAAGCGTCGACCAAACCAGATGTACCCTTTTACGTGTGCTTTATTTTTTACTATGTATTCGCCATAATCGTTTTTTTGAAGGTATCCGAGGTCTTCAAGTTTCTGCAAGTGCCGGTAAGCCACGCTTGGGCTGCTTAAATTCACCGCTTTCATGACGTCTCTAGGACCAACTGGTTTGCCCTTTTTTATAACGTGTAAATACACGTTTAAGGTAATTCCTCCCAATTCCTCCTCTATGATAGTCTTTGTCATTCTTATGCTTCACTTGCAAAATAGCCTTTAACAATTAATGTGTATTAGCTTTTCTTAAAATATCTTTTTTTGTGCATAAATTCTGGTGACTTTCAAGTTTGAATGGACTCGACCATCCCAAATCAAATGCTTCTGTATCGTCTATACTAAATATAGAACATACGTAATGGTTAAGGAAAGTCTTATAAAACAAATCAGCCCTAATTTGAAAGCATAAAATCAAGGAGATTATGAAAATGTCTAAACCAAAAGAATATTCATGGATGACTAAAGATAAACTGATGACTTACACTTTCTTCTCGCTTGTAATTCTCACTGTAATTACAGCTGCTCTGACGGGCGGGCTGAGAAATCCAATGGAAGGCGGGGGAGCCAGGATGAAGTATACGCGGTCAAATCTGACGCACTCCCGGAAGAGTTTTGTCGCTACCCAGACGCGTTCCGCCTCATCGGAGGGGTTCGAACCCGCGATTCTATTCGTGTATTCGCGCATCGCGGCAAACAGGATCATCGACGCGGAAGCCTTATAGGCACTTTCCGCTTCAACCCACCACGTCGTTGTCCACCCGAACCTCATGGGCTCGTGGTGCCCATTCCTCAGCACGTCCGGCAAAATGCCAATATACGCCACCATTCGGCCTTTACTGAGCGCCGTCACCAGGACGGTGTCGCTATCTTCGGCTCGCGGATTTGACAGGTAAGAGAGGGCCCGGCGTTTCGTGATCGGCAGTTGTGGCTGCACCCAAAATTGGTCATCCGCCAGAAGTCGCTTCAGGTCCTGTTGGGTGTAGGAGACAATTTCAATGCTCTTCATTTGGCACCAGGGCGAAGTTCGATGATGGATCCCGCAAACCGTTGCTGAGGTTCAGACCGACATTCGGGCAAAGCTCAGCTTGCCACGCGTCACAATGGTGTCGTCCACGCTGGCGACGCCCTCGACCAAGGCTGCATCTTCCGTCATTTTGACGATTCTTACCTCCATGATCAAAGTATGGCCCGGCAGCACGGGCACGAGGAACCGCATGTCGTTTACCGCGGCCAGTGCCATGAACTCCCCTGGGGCCATGCCCTTTCCCGTCGTCTGGCTAAACAGGATGGATGCGCTTTGCCCAAGGGCTTCAATAATGGAGGTCCCTGGCATTATGGCATAACCTGGGAAGTGTCCAAGGAACTGAATCTCATTGCCGGCCACATTCTTGAGGGTTTTGATGCGGGCGCCGGGTTCCAACTCCAAGACCCTGTCCACCATGATGAATGGGAATCGCTGCTTGAGATGCGCTTTTACCTCTTCAAAGGTCATGGTCATAAGTGATCGTTTGCGAATCGAGATTGACCGAAATTCAGGAGGGGAGGGGAAGTAGCGCGGGCATCTTGCCCGCTGTCGCGGGAGCGTCCCGCTCCCGCCCGCTGAAACGTGGGCAGGATGCCCATGAGCGCGAAATTAACGCTGACGGGGTGGTGCCGAGCCGCGGAGCGGCGAGGTCCTTTAGCCCACGGCGACCCAGCCGTGGGATGCGAGCGTGCCTTAAAACTCATGACTGGCCCTGTAGGGGCGGCATCGGGAGCGGGACGCTCCCGCGAAGAGCGGGCAAGATGCCCGCGGTCCCAAGGCCTTGGTCACCGCCGGCGCAGCACCATGCCCAACGCACGGGGAAGAAAACGGCCGCCCGGAGCAGGCGTCCCCGCATCGCTGATTAATCGGGTCACCCGAAAACCTGCTTCCTCAGCCATCGTTATGGGTTCGCTTTCATGGTGGAACTCGAACGTGTGATCGCGCTGAGCAGATTCCAGAGCGGTACTGAAAAAAATAATCCCGTCATCAGCGAGATGATGCGCCATAACGGCAAACAAGGGACGGGGGTCGGTCAAATGCTCCGCCAGCATAGCGGCGATGATTCCCTGATACGCTCTGGGGCTCTCCGTGGACTTTAAATTGAGAGCATCCTTGACCTCAAAACTAACCTGCTGACCGTGACCGGAAACCTCGAGAAGCCGATTTGCCACCGCGACCGCCGGTGGACTGATGTCGAAACCTTTCAGGCGGAGGTCCGGCCGGGTTTCGGCCGCCAACAGACTGAGCACTCCATGGCCGGAGGCTAGCTCCAGGACATTACCCGCCGCGGGCACCGATTTCAGAAAATCGTCGCGGTATAGAGCGATGTGGCTGACCATCGAGGGCCAGAAGGGATAAATCAAAATGGCGGCCCACATGTAGGGAACCATGTAGCCCTCATCCTCATAAACCTCCGCCATGATCTCTGGCATGCTCTCGGGCGTATAGCTGCCGGACTTCTCGTAAAGTTGTTGGGACTTCCATACGCCCAGACAATACTTGGCATAGCCCTTGGCGGCATCCGCAAAGGCGCGGTCGCCGTAAGCTGACTCAGTCCAGCGCGCGAGCGGGTTCAACATCCAGGAACAGAGTTCTTCATTCGCCTCAAACGTGGCGCGGGCGGCGGGAGCAAACATCCGGGCGTTTGCCTCCAGGCTTCGGAGGAATGCCTTGGCATCCATCATGATTCATCCAATCTTTCGGGGTGCGGTCAGCCGGTTGAGCAAACGTAGCGGACCATCCGGACCATGGGCCGGATTAAATCCACGCCATCCCACGGTGGGGCAAATACGTGCATGCGCCCGAGCTTTACGATCCTGTCCACACCTTTTTTCGCCGCTAAAGCAGCGAGTGATTCCTCGCGCGCCGCGTTCGCCATGGCCAGCCCGAGGGTTTGCACGTTGCCATCGAGTTTTTCCAGAGGGTCCCGCAGGTCGTCTGCTTCCAGGACGGTGAGCGTTTTGCCCTGCGTGGGCTTGGGGATTTCTGATCCGCTTCCCAGAAGAATCGTCCAGTCCGGGCCCTCGGGGAAGACGGCGCGCTTGGCGACATTGTCCAACAACCAGGACGCGCGCGCCTGGCATATTGCCGTCGTCAATGCAGGTTGGATGTTCGTTCTCGGGTGGAGCCGGTTCTCGGATTCGAATGCTTTCCGCAGCGACTCCACGAACTCCCAAGGCGAATGGCCAGCCTTCTTTTCCAGGAACAGAACTTGCGGGGAGGAACAGGCTTGCTGGTCAAACTGCCAGACATCCCGAGCGATCCGCTTGCACCAGGACCCCTGTTCCTGGGGGTCTGACCACGAGTCTCCGTCCATAGCGGCGATGGAGATTCTCGGCCCGAAGATCGCGAGCCTTCCCCAGTGCGGAAAAGGCAGGCTCCGAACCTGCAAGACCGCTTCCTCGCCTCCCCACGCCATCGCCCCGTCGACGGAACGAGCCATCGCCTCGTGCAAGTCCCGCCGGCTATGATCGAACGCGAGCATGCGCACCCTGCCCGCGAGACCATGCGTGGAGGCTGACCGCTCTAGTTTTTTCATGATCAGTTCGGTGGGTTCGACGAGTCCGGCCGGCACCCGGACGAGCGAAGCATTGCCTCCCAAAAGGGCGCAAGTCATCGAGAGGACTGGCTGGATTTCGATGTTCCCCGCAGGCCAGTGGCCGACGATGCCAATGGGAAAGGGTCTGAGGCGGGCGCGGCCATCCTCCGTCCATCCGCCGCAAAGGGCGTTGGCTCCCAGTTCCCGGGCGATAATGGGTTCAAGCGTCCCGCGCCGTAACCACATCCGCAGGAATGCGACTCCAGGGATCCCGGAAGTTTCTTCTTCCCCCAGAGCCGTCGCCCATGCCTCGAATTCATCCCAGACCGCGTTCGTGCCGATCTCGGGCAAGGCAAGCGCCGCACGAAGCTCCGTCGCCAGGGCGGCGACCTCGGCGGCGGAT
>CAWEFA010000033.1:0-15331 GCA_963808135.1 uncultured Bacteroidota bacterium | reverse complement strand
CTCCACGTCAGCGGCCGATGCGCGCGCGCTCGGCATGTTTTCGCCCGCCGATCGCATCACCATGAACCGTGAGCGCCTGCTTTTGGACGCCAAAGCGCAGGCTGCGGCGCTGGCCGATGCCGGCTACATTTCGCCGCAACCCCGCACCCAAATCCCCGCTCCCGGTACGGCCGCATTGGCCACGCTCGAAACCGGCATCTATCTCATGGGCGAAGCGGGCTACGCCTCCGAGCACGACCAGAAAGTGGCCCGCTGGATCGCATACATCCTGGCCGGCGGCCGCATCACTCCCGGCTCCCTCGTCAGCGAGCAATACATCCTCGATCTGGAACGCGAGGCCTTTCTCTCCCTTTGCGGCGAGCGCAAGACTCAGGAGCGCATCGCCTTCACCCTCAAGACCGGCAAGCCGCTGCGCAATTGAATTTTTGTCGCGAAATGTTGCGGTTCTGCGTCGCTGGGCATAGAGTGCTCCTGAGACTTTTTCATGGTTCGCGCGAGATTCAAAACGGAGATGCTCTTCGTCCCGCTGCTTCTTTCCTTCTGCTTCCCGCGCATTCGGCCCCAGGATGCGTCCCCGGCGCCTCTCGATGTCTCTGGCCAGATCACCATCGCCGGCCGCTCCACCCCATACCTTATCCGACATCTTCCGGTGAATGCGTTTCCACAGCTCCCGCCCGCCGTACAGGATGCGCTCACGCGCCGCCGCTGCCTCATTCCCCAGACCTACGAAGCGCACGGCCCGGAAAATGTCGTCCACGCGAGCCTTGAAAGCCGCGGCTCCTCCGATTGGGCTGTCCTCTGCTCCGCCAACGGCGCCGTCTCGCTTCTCGTCTTTTTTGCCGGCAGCGGCGAACCCACGGTCCTCGCCACCGCGCCCGAAACCGAGCGCCTGCAATCCCATGGCTCAAGCAACGTCCTCGGCTTCAACTGGGCTATTGATCCCGCATCCCCTGAGGACGTTCATGAAGCGCAGTTCGGCATGCGCCATCCCCCGCCGCGCCTCGACCACGACGCCATCGCCGACTCCGTCATCGACAGCCGCACGATCTATCACTTTTATTCCGTGAGCGCCTGGACCCGCATCGACATGCAGGATTAGCAGACACGCAGGATTAGCAGACTCCTGCTGTCCTCCTGAGCTATCGGAGTCCGCAATGGCGGACGAAGGGAGTCGAAGGACCTGCGGTTGCTTTTTTTGCCGCTGCGACCCTCCGGCATATATCAATAGATAGGAGCCACCATGCCTGAAGCCGTCCTCGTCGCCGCCGTTCGCACCCCCGTTGGCCGCGCCCCCAAAGGCGCGCTCTCCACCTTTCGCCCCGATGATCTTGCCGCAACGGCCCTCACCGGCGCTCTCGATCGGGTTCCCGCCCTCGACAAGTCGACCATCGACGATGTAATCCTCGGCTGCGCGCAGCCCGAGGGCGAGCAGGGCTGGAACATCGCCCGCTGGGCAGCATTGCGAGCGGGCCTGCCGGTCGAGATCCCAGGCGCCACCGTCAACCGCCTCTGCGCCTCCGGCCTTGAGGCCATCGCACTGGCCGATCAGCGCGTCAGCTCGGGTCGCGCGCGCGTCGTCGTGGCTGGCGGAGCCGAATCCATGAGCCTCATTCCCATCGGCGGCAACAAGCCCAGCCCCAATCCGTGGCTCGCCGCCAACTACCCCGCGTCTCTGCTCATCATGGGCCTCACCGCCGAGCGCGTCGCCCGCCATTACGGAATCTCACGTGCTGACCAGGACGAATTCGCCCTCGCGAGCCACCAGAAAGCCCTCGCCGCGCAAGCCGCCGGCCGCTTCAATGAAGAACTCGTCCCCGTCCCCGTCACGACCTCCGTCCCAGGCGCGAAAGCAGGGAAGCCCCACGTCCAGGAAAAATCTTCTCCGCCGACGAAGGCCCGCGCGCCGACACCTCCGCCGAAGCACTCGCCCAACTCAAGCCCGCCTTCCACGCGCAGGGCACGGTTACCGCCGGCAACTCCTCGCAAACCTCCGACGGCGCAGCAGCGGCCATCCTCATGGAATCCGCATACGCACGCGAACTCGGCCTTCAACCCCTCGCGCGCCTCGCCTCCTATGCCGTCACCGGCTGCCTGCCTGAAGAAATGGGCATCGGCCCCATCACCGCCATCCCCAAAGCTCTCGCCCATGCCGGCCTTACGCTCAACGACATCGGCCTCATCGAATTGAACGAGGCCTTTGCCGCGCAGGTTCTGGCCATCATCCGCACGCTCCATCTCGATCCCGCCCGCGTCAATGTCAACGGCGGGGCCATCGCCCTCGGCCATCCCCTCGGCTGCACCGGCGCCAAGCTCACTGCAGCGCTCTTGGCAGAGATGCGCGCCGCCATGTCCGCTACGGCATGGTCACCATGTGCGTCGGCGGCGGCATGGGCGCCGCCGGCATCTTCGAGCTGCACTAACGCAAAACCAGAGTCGCTGTACCCCGGAGCCTCAACCGCTAAGTCGATGCGACCAACAGGGAGCAGCGACCTTCGAAAAACCTCAACAGGGCACACCAACTCTGGTTTTGCCGTAAGCCACGTCGCGTTAGTCTCTACGTCGCTATAGCAAAACCAGAGATGCTGTAACCCGAAGCCGCTGCACTTAAGTCGCCGCGACCCCAAGGAGCGGCGACCTTCAATAAAAGCTGAATAGGGCACGCCTTCTCTGGTTTTGCCGTAGAACCTGGTTGGATAAGTTCAAGTACAGTGCTTTACGGCGGTTCTCCAATTCCTGTGGAGTCTTTGGATCGAGCAATGTGGCGTTTTCTTAAGGGAAAACGCCACTTGACCGCATCGGCTTCGCTCTACACCAATTGGAGAACCGCTATAGGATGTTTCAGAAACACCGTCTGTTTTTTCTATTCAAATGGATGGGCGGTTTGATGGTATGCCGCAATGAAATCGTCTATATTGTGCGCAGTTGGCCGGAGCGCTGTAGCACTTTCCTTGTACTTTCTAAAACAGCTTTCTCATTTGCGAATCGCCCGCGGTGATTTCGTCTACCCACCTATGGCCGACATCGGAACCCACCCGTTCGCATGCCACCCTGTCGATTCCGCAACCGCTGTGGCGCAGGGGTTTCTTGCGAATGATGGCCATCAGGATCTCCCGCACCGCCTCGTCGCCGCGCATCAGGTACGGCTTCAGATCGGTAGTCTCGTCGGAAACACCGACCACGCCAGCCGAAATCGGCATTGTGCACGTGATTTGTGAGTCAGTCCATTGCGAGGGATTCGCCACGGTACAAACAGCAGTGCCGTTGACGGATACAGAACCAACAGACGCGCCAAAGTTCGTACCCTGAATAACCACTGAGGTACCACCGGCAGTTGCTGCACCATTGTAGTTGATGTTGCTGATAGCGGGCTGTGTAAATGAATAGGTGTAGCTGACCGGATTGGAGATACCCTGAACGGTAATGACGACGGCCAAATTCGCGCCGGCGCCGGCGGGAAGCGTGCATGTAATGGAGTTCGAGGTGTAGGACGCCAAATTCACTGCACAGGTGGCGCCACCGACGGAAACCGACGCTGCTTGCGTTCCACCGGGACCGAATCCCGAACCGGTAATGACGATCGTACCACCCACCGTTGGTAAGTCTCGCCGAGGTTGGAGCAATGCTCGTGATTGACGGTGCTTCATAGGACACAGTAATACCGGTGTTACTGACCTGGGTACTGACAGTGACCTGAACGACTTTGTTCGTGCCCGCCCACACCAACCGGTGAGAGGCAGATGGCATAGGTGTCGTTGTTGGCCGAGCCAGTCAATGAAATGTCGGTAAAAAATAAAGTTGTTTGCAGGCCTTCCGATAATAAAAATATCAAAGATTATGGCATAGGCATAAACAATATAAAAAGGCGCCTCGATATTTTATATCCGAACAATCATCATTTTGAGGCAATAGAAAAGGATGATGTTTTTTGCGTTATTTTGCAATTAAAGCTTAAATCATGAACTGTCTGGCTATCGATGATGAACCCCTTGCAATAAACGTAATCAGGGAATTTTGCAAAAAAATTGACTTCATTGATTTTATTGCTGGCTCAACAAGCGCTATCGAGGCAGTTAAAATAATAAATGAAAAAAATATAGATTTGATTTTTTTGGATATTGAAATGCCCCATATTACCGGGCTCGATTTTGTAAAATCTTTGGAAAGGCCGCCAATGATTATATTTACTACTGCTTATCCCGGTTATGCCTTGGAAGGATTTGAACTGAACGCAATTGATTATCTTGTAAAACCGATAGCATTCGAAAGGTTCTTTAAGGCCGTAAGCAAAGCTTATGAACTTTTAAATTTAAAAAAAAATAAAAATTCTGTCCATCCTGTAACAACCGCTGTTGCCGGGTTAGACCATATAATCATAAGAGAGGCTTACAAAACGGAAAAAATAAATTTTGACGATATTCTTTATATTGAAGGTTTAAAAGACTACATCAGCATTTATACTACCGGCAAACGCCATCTTACCAAAAGCACCATGAAAAATATCGAGGAAAAACTTCCTTCAGATAAGTTTATACGGGTACATAAATCTTACATTGTTGCCTTACCGAAAATTACAACAATCGAAAATAACAGGATAATTTTCGGAGATAAGCGGGTTCCAATAGGCGACCAGTACAAAACGGGCTTTTATGATATTTTTAATAAAAACAAAATATGATTTTTTTGGATAATTTCTGATTAAATAGTTCGTCTATACAATTATAGCATACATCTACTTTGCTTTTCAGTATAAAACAATTTAATTACTTTTCCGAAAAGTTAATTTCACTTTGACAGATTAATGATAAATGTTGATTTTTCTTTTTAGTGATATTTTGTGTTTTTGGAGTTTTTGTGGCTTGTATTATTAAGCCACCAATGCTCAAAAGCACCAAATTTCACCAAAATTACTAATCTGTCAAAGCAGGATTAATATAAAAGTTGGCCTGATGAAGAAAAATATCTTTTTAATATTTTTTTTGTTGCTTACCGGTGTATGCATTACTAAAGCGCAAACGTTTTCGATAAAGGGAAAAGTTGTTGATGCAGCGAGTAAAAAAGCCATACCTTATGTAACTGTTTTGATAAAAGGAAATACTGAAAAGGAAACCGTAACTGACGATAATGGCAACTTTCAGCTTAATAACCTGCCATTGGGCGAATACGAAATAAATATTTCGTGCATGGGATATTTGACGTATTCAAAGAAAATCGGGAAAACGTCAGGGATTTTAGATTTAGGAAATATCCTGCTATCGTTTGATGTTAAAGAAATCGGAGAGGTCGATGTTAACGGGAGGGCGCCGATTGCAATTCAAAAAAGCGATACCGTTCAGTTTAATTCTACTGCATTTAAAACCAATACCGATGCCAGTGCCGAAGATTTAATAAAAAAAATGCCGGGCATAACTGTGCAATCGAACAATACTGTACAGGCCCAAGGCGAAAATGTCCAAAAAGTTACAGTTGACGGCAAACCTTTTTTCGATCAGGACCCTTCGTTGGCAATTAAATCGTTACCGGCCGAAATAATAGATAAAATCCAGGTTTTCGACGATCAAAGCGACCAGGCAAAATTTACAGGTTTTGACGACGGGCAAACAAGTAAAACAATAAATTTCATCACCAAAAAAGACAAACGCAACGGACAATTCGGTAAAATATTTGCTGGTTACGGGAATGATGGAAAATACCAGGCAGCCGGAACGCTTAATATTTTTAGCGGGAATAGCCGGTATTCAATTATTGCACAGTCAAACGATGTAAATCAGCAGAATTTTTCGAATGAAGATTTGCTCGGCGTTATCGGTTCAAGCGGCAGAAGCGGCGGTCAGGGGTTTGGTATGCGCGCAGCAGGTTCGGGACCGGGCACTGGTTCAGGAGGTTCTCAGGGAAGCAGTCCGAATTTTCGTAATCCTGCAATAAGTGATTTTATAGTCGGCCAGCAACCCGGAATTTCAAAAACAAATGCAATAGGATTAAATTATTCAGGCAAATGGGGCGATAAAATTAATGTTACAGGCAGTTACTTTTTTAATAAATCTGATAACCAAACCAATCAACAAACGCTCGATAAATTTTATAGCGGCAAAGACAGTGGCGAAGTTCGTAATATAACCAGTAATTCACCAAGTACAAATTTTAATCACAGGTTTCATTTAAAACTCGAATATAATATCGATACGGCAAATAAAATTACAATACAACCCCGCTTAAGCCTGCAAGCCAATAATTCATCATCGGAAATGATAACACAAACTATTACAAACAAAAATGATACAAGTAAATCTGTGAACAACTTAAACACCGATGTTAATGGTTATAATTTTTCAAACGATATACTTTTTATGCATAAATTTAACAAAAAAGGACGGACGTTATCGTTAGATATTAATACAAGCCTGAATTCCAAAACAGGGGAAAGCCACTTGGCTTACAAAGATACTTCTTCTACAAACCAGCTTTCCAACTTGTCGGTAAAAAATAATACAATTGGGCTAAACATAGTTTATACCGAACCATTGGGCCTGAAAAACCAATTGATGGCCAATTATAACATTTCTAACAACCGGAATAACTCGGATAAACAAACTGATACAATAACACAAGCTTATAAAAACTTCGACACTTCATTATCAAACAAATTTAATAGCGCTTATTTTACTGAGAAGGCCGGAGTCGGTTTCAGGCGAAAGGGCAGCAATTATTTTTTAATGGCAGGAGTAAATTACCAGTATTCCAAATTAAATGACGATGCTATGTTCCCTGCAAAATCAACTATTTTTTATCCATTTAATAAATTTTTACCCTTGGCAAGGTTCAGGTACGATATTTCAAAGTCCACAAATTTAAATATATTTTACCGCACCAATATTACTCCTCCAGCTATTAATCAATTACAAAATGTATATGATAATTCAAACCCCAATCAGATAACTATCGGCAATCCTGACCTTAAAGCGGATTACGAGCAAAACCTGTTTATCAGGTTTTCATCAACCAACACTTCCAAATCGTCAACTGTTTTTGTTTTGTTGAGCGGTAGTACTATAAATAATTATTTTGCCAATAACATAACTGATTTTAAAGGGAAAAAAGATAGCACTATCAATAAAAGTATACCATTAAGTCCGGGTTCGCAAATTATAAAACCTGTAAATATGAATGGTTATTACAGCCTTAATTTTTTCACCACTTATGGCTTTCCGGTCAGCCTTATTAAATGCAATCTAAATTTTAACCTGTCATATAATTATACCCACACACCGGGCATCATTGATAGCGCAAGCAATTATCTAAATAACCATGTTATGGGGCTGGGATTGGTAATTGGGAGCAACATCAGTGAAAAAGTTGATTTCACATTGTCAACTACCGGCGCTTACAATATTGCAGAAAATTCAAATAACAAATCATCAGATCAAAAATATTTTAACCAGGTGTCGAACTTTTCGGTAAACTTAGTTTTTTTAAGCAGGCTGGTTTTTAATTCACAGTTGAGTTACCAGTTCAACAGGGGGCTGGGCGAGGCTTTTGATAAAGATTATTACCTGTGGAACATGAGTTTGGCTGCCAAACTTTTCAAAAACAAACAAGGTGAACTGAAATTCTCGGTTTACGATGCCCTTAATCAAGACCAAAGTTTGAAATACACTCCTTACAACAATTATACTGAATCAACCCTTTCAAATGTTTTGCGCCGCTACGTTATGGCAACTTTCACTTATACCCTTAGAAAATACAAAAGCGCTTAAGCTATCAAGAATTGTTTTGATAACAAAGAAAGCATTTTTCAAATAAAGTAACAACCAGCTAAAATTAAATGCTGATTGATATTGGTTCGAAGGAATATTTTAGTTTGCCGAAGTATTCAAGAACTATCGGCAGCGCTTTCAAAACATTGTCTTTTGCATAAACTGCATCGTGAAATAATATTATTGAGCCGTCTTTTACATGCTTGATAACGTTTTGAACACATTCATCTGCGCCTGTTTTTTCATCATAGTCATATGAAACAACGTCCCAAAGAATAATTTTATATTTTTTTGCCAGGAACTTATATTGCGCCAATGACATTTTTCCATATGGAGGCCTGAACAAATCAGAATCAATTAAACTCCCTGCTTTATCAATGTTTTCACAATAATTATTGAATTTGTATTTTAAGCCGTTAATATGATTGTAGGTATGGTTGCCAACTGAATGTCCTTCAGCTATTATTCGGTTAAAAATTTCAGGATATTTTTCAACCTTCCCGCCCAGACAAAAAAAAGTTGCTTTGGCATTAAAATTTTTTAATATGTCTAATATCAATGGTGTAACCAAAGGAGCCGGGCCGTCGTCGAAAGTCAGAAAAAGTTTTCCTTTCTCATTAGGAAAATGCCTTATAGCTTTAGGATAAAAAAGCCTAAAAAATAGTTGAATCATCCGTAATTTTCGGAATAATATAATTGATTAAATTAAGCTGTTATCTTTTCCAGCCACCGCTTCACATCGTCAATAGAAGGATTTGCCAAGCCCAGTTTATTTTTCTTATTAAATCCGCATAAGTCGTTAAATAATCTTCCGGCTGTCATGGTTTTGAGGTTTTCGATTTTTGTAAAGCCCATCTTTTGTAAAACGGGAACCCATTCCGCGGGAACTCCAAAACCAGTGTAAACGCTTTCATCGTCCTTCTGTACTTTCTTTTCCGGTCGCATTTGCGGGAAAAACAAGACATCCTGGATTGAAGGCTGGTTTGTCATTATCATGGCAAGCCTGTCGATGCCTATTCCCATTCCCGATGTTGGGGGCATGCCGTATTCGAGCGATTTAACAAAATCGTAATCGATATACATTGCTTCATCGTCGCCTTTTTCAGAAAGCCTTAGCTGCTCCTGGAAACGCTCCATCTGGTCGATTGGGTCGTTCAATTCAGTGTAGGCATTGCATAATTCCTGCCCGTTAACGATCAGTTCGAAGCGTTCGGTCAGCTCAGGGTTGTTTCGGTGTTTCTTGCACAGCGGCGACATTTCAACAGGGTAATCGATAATAAAAGTCGGCTGTATAAGGTTGTGTTCGCATTTCTCGCTGAAAATAGAATCGATAAGCTTGCCTTTGCCCATATTCGTTTCAATTTGAATATCCAGGTTAGTACAAATTTCCCGAAGCTCTTCTTCAGTTTTTCCTGCAATATCTACGCCTGCATATTTTTTAATTGCATCGTACATGGTAAGCCTGGAGAAAGGCCGTTTAAAATCGATACTGTTTTCCCCAACCTGCACTTTTGTGGTTTTGTGCAATGCCAACGCAACACGTTCAAGCATTTCTTCGGTAAAATCCATCATCCAGAAATAATCCCTATAAGCTACGTAAATTTCCATAACTGTAAATTCAGGATTATGGTTCCTGTCCATTCCTTCGTTGCGAAAATCTTTTGAAAATTCATAAACGCCTTCAAAACCTCCCACGATAAGTCGTTTAAGATATAATTCGTTTGCAATCCTTAAATATAAGGGAATATCCAGTGCATTGTGATGCGTAATAAAGGGCCTTGCAGTTGCCCCGCCGGGAATGGCTTGTAAAATAGGTGTTTCAACTTCCAAATAACCTTTTGAGTTGAAAAATTCGCGCATTGTATTAATTATCGCGGTGCGTTTAACAAACACATCCTTAACCTGGGGATTTACAATCAAATCGACATAACGCTGGCGGTAACGCAGCTCCGGATCGGTGAAAGCATCGAATACTTTGCCGTCTTTTTCTTTAACTATCGGCAAAGGCCTGACCGATTTACAGAGAACTTTGAATTCTTTTACATGGATTGTAGTTTCGCCCATCTGGGTTATAAACACAAAACCTTTTACGCCGATAATATCCCCAATATCAAGCAATTTTTTAAATACCGTGTTATAAAGCTCTTTATTTTCGCCGGGGCAAATATCATCGCGTTTCATATAAATCTGTATCCTGCCTTTATCATCCTGTATTTCCGCAAACGAAGCGCTGCCCATGATTCGGCGGCTCATTATCCGGCCTGCGATACTTACGCTTTGAAAATTATTTTTGCCTGGATCGAAATTTTCGAGAATTTCTTTGGTGTTTACATTCACTTCAAAACCTTCATGAGGAAATGGTTCAATCCCCGATTTTCTTAATTCTTCAAGTGAATTGCGACGGATAATTTCCTGTTCGCTAAGTTCAACAAAACTCATATTATTATTAATTTATTATTTTCTATTTTTTCGAAAAACAATTGCAAATATAGGTTTTTAGAATAAAATTCAATCTTTCATTTTCAGGAACTGCATGTACAATATTTATGTTAAAGCTCATTGAAGTAAAATCCTGATCAATTCATTAATCTGAAATGATTTTTTAAAGAAATTGTATATTAAGCTGTATTACAAAAATTTAATTTAAAAAAGTTTAAACAGTCTACTACAGTGGTTGTTTAATTTTGTAATTTTAATGTTGAAAGAGAATATTAATAAATAAATTACTTAAACAAAAATACTCCAATCAAGGAGAAAAAATTAAGGAGGAAATTAAAATGAGAAACAATAATTCATTCGCAACACTGATCTTCTTTGTCATTTTTGGCATTGGTGCAGCATTATCGGCTGTAATGTTTAATTTCTTGAATCATTCAGAAAGTTTATGGATTCTGGTGGTTGTATTTTTTATTGCCCTGATTGTTTCTTCTGCAATAAGGGTTGCAGATCAGTGGAATAAAGCTGTGGTGCTACGGTTGGGCCGTTTTTATTCTTTAAAGGGGCCGGGACTGTTTTTCATTATCCCGGTTATCGATAATATCCCATACTGGATTGACCTTCGCGTAATCACTACAACTTTCACGGCAGAAAAGACGCTTACCAAAGATACCGTTCCGGTGAATGTTGACGCCGTATTATTTTGGAAGGTTATAGATCCCAAAAAGGCTGCCCTTGATGTTGCCGAATATAAAAGCGCTATCAGCTGGGCTTCACAAACCGCTTTACGCGATGTTATAGGTAAAACCATGCTTTCGGATATGCTCGAGGGCAGGGAAAAAATAAGCAGCGAGCTTCAGAAAATTATCGATAACCGAACCGAACCGTGGGGCATTAATGTTATTTCTGTGGAAGTTAAAGATGTTTTAATTCCACAGGCCTTGGAGGATGCAATGTCTATGCAGGCACAGGCTGAGAGGGAACGCCAGGCCAGGGTTATTTTGGGAGATTCGGAACGCCAGGTAGCACAAAAATTCAAAGAAGCAGCCGATACTTATGCCGGCAATCCAAATGCTTTTCATTTGAGGGCTATGAATATGCTGTATGAAGGTTTGAAATCGAACTCAACAATTGTAATTGTTCCAAGCACGGCAGTAGAAACCATGCAATTGGGAACTGTTGCAGGAATAACAGCAATGACGATGGGAATTGAAAGGGACAAAGCAGATAAAAAGAAGGAAAGCGGGACTGACAATCAGGGATAATTTTGAGAAAAGTTTGAACTAACAAATTCTGCCAGGTTTTGAAAACGGGGCAGAATTATGTGTAAAAATATTTTAGAATTTATATAATATCATTTAGCTATCTTGTCCCACCCGGTTTTTGATAAGTTGCGAAATATTACCGCACCTGCCAGAAGAGCTATAAAAATAAAAATTACGCCGTACCCGTAATTGTGAAAAATTATTTTTCCAACCCCAAATAAGGCGCACAATACCATGATGCACCCGCACAACCAGTTTATAAAAAGGTTTGGATAGCCTCTGTCGCCGGATAATTCGGGCATTTCATCAGTGAATTTTTTCCAACCTATTCCACCGGGATGCACTCTTTTATAAAAATAAATTAACTTGTCTTTTTCAGTGGGTTTAGTAAGAAAAGTGGTAGCTATCCATACAAATGTCGACCAGGTTACGATAATCAGCAGCATACTCTCGAAACCGAATTTCTTCATCAAATCGGTTATGGAAAGATGATATTTTATTTTCAAAACCAGGAACAAAATATAAGGCGCCACCATTGCCGAAATTTCGCTCCAGGCATTAATGCGCCACCAGAACCATCGTAAAATAAGAACGCTGCCTATTCCGCCGCTGCAAATAATAATAAATTTCCATGCATCGCTGATGCGTTCGAATTGCGTGGTAACTATTAATGATAAAATCAATAATAAAAAGGTAACAACACGGGAAATTTTTACATAGTGATGTTCGGAAGCGCCGGGTTTCATATATTGTTTGTACAAATCATTTATTATGTAAGAACTACCCCAAATAGTCTGTGATGAAATGGACGACATGTACGCTGCCAGGAACGATGCAAGTAAGAGACCGGTAAGGCCGGCCGGTAATAAATCCCTGATAAGCATAACAAAAGTAGAACCTTTATCGGCAACACCAGGGTAAAGGACCAATGCCACAAGCGCAGAAACAATCCACGGCCAGGGACGGACTGCATAATGGGCTATTTGAAACCATAACGTTGCAAGTAAAGAATGTTTTTCGTTTTTGGCAGACATCATCCGTTGGGCAACATAGCCGCCTCCACCGGGTTCTGCGCCCGGGTACCAGCTTGCCCACCATTGTACGCCCAGGTAAGTGAAAATAGCCACGAAGCTCATTTGAAATAAGCCCGTTCCGGAATTTTCTGCCGCAGGATTATTTTTAAATTCCGGCAAAAAGTTAAATACCCATTTCACGTTTGAAAGTTTCAACTTGAGAGCCTCAATACCGCCAACATATTCAACTGCAAAAATTGCCAGGATAATACAACCTGTCATTGCAATAAAAAACTGGAATGTATCGGCAATTGAAACGCCTGCCAAACCTGAAAGCGATGAATAAAAAGCGGTAAAAACCATTATACATCCTACAACCAGCAAATATGAAGAAAAATGCAGCCCTAATATTTCAATTTCCCTAATTCCAAAAAAAGTTATGCCCGGGAACATAACTTTAATAATTTTCGCCATTGCCAGGTTTATCCACGAAATGACAATCATGTTCATGAAAACCCCGATATACAATGCACGGAAACCCCTGAGAAAATCGGAGGCCCTTCCCGAGTACCGGATACTTACAAATTCAGCGTCAGTTAAAATCTCAGCCCTTCGCCATAAGCGTGCAAAAAAGAAAACTGTAAGCATACCGCCAAATACCATGTTCCACCACAACCAGTTGCCGGCTATCCCATTTTTAGAAACCAGTTCTGTAACTGCAAGCGGCGTATCGGCTGCAAAAGTTGTTGCAACCATACTCGTGCCAGCAATGTACCAGGGAAGATTACGGTTGCTTAAAAAAAATCCGCCGGTACTTTTGCCCGCTCTCCGCGACATAATTATAGCTATTCCAAGGCTTATTATAAAATATATTGAAATAATCAGCCAGTCAAATTTTGTTAGCGCCATTCAGTAAATTTTTATTTTCCGAATTTAATAATTTGTTTTAATTCCGGATAATAATTTCATTTTCTTTCTTCAATCATTATTGGCTTTATAGGCAAACAGGCTAAATGCGGTAAATGAAATACATTTTTGATAGAGCAAAAAAATATCCGGCTTCTACCGGACATTTATTAAAATTTGAAAAATTAATAATTTACTTATCAATTGCGCTACTTTACAGTGCCTCTAATACTCAACAAAATTTGCGAATTGTTCGGATCGTTAATATCACAGTAACCGTTTTATTTTGTGTGCCGCTTCTGTTTGTAGAGTTAAAGGTTACTGAAATTGTATCGGTTTCGCCGGGCCTGACTGTATTAACTTTCAGGTTTGCAACAGTGCAACCGCATGAAGGCATTACCTTTCGGATAATCAAATTGCTTTTTCCGGAATTTTTAAAAGAAAAATTATGGTTTGCTTTAGCTCCGGCTTCGATAGTGCCATAATCGAAATTGGTATTATCAAATTCAATTTTAGGTGCATTTTTTCTTTGTTCTTCAGTAAGTTGGGCAAAGTCCTCCCTGATATTTGCCCTTATGAATATTTTATTGGCAGGTTCATTTTTATCGTTAATTATAACTGCGAAACGGTCATTAACCATGCCCCAATCGTTTTTTAAGGCAGCGTCAAAAGTTGCATCGATAACCGCTTCAGTTTTTGGCTTTATTTCTTCCGGTGAAATTTTTAAATGTATATAAGCAGGAACCTCAGCAAAAGCAACTTTCATAGGCTGATCAGAACTGTTAAATACTTTAACTTCTTGGCTGACTTTTTTGTTAATAGTAACATTAGAGAATTCAATACGGTTTAATTTCAGTCTCAATCCGTTCATATTATAGGGATAAGATTCTTCGATTGTAGGCGGTTTCGGGATTACTTCTCCCTTAATCATTAAAACCTGGGATTCGGGTTCGCCGTTTGATGTAACTTTTATTGTTTTTTCAAATTTTCCAGGCCTTCCCTGAGGGTTATAAGTTACATTAATAAATCCTTTAGCGCCTGGCAGCACAGGTTCTTTTGACCAGTCAGGAGTTGTGCAGCCGCACGAGGCAGCAACATTATTTAATACCAGCGGTGCGCCGCCGGTATTGGTAAAGCTAAATTTATAGCTTGCCGGTCCGTCAACTTCTTTTATTAATCCGAAATCATGCGAATCTTCAACAAAGGATGCTGAAGGAGATTTTTGCTGGGCAGAAATGAAAATATTACCTGCTATTATTACAATTATCAAAACGTTTAAAATCTTTCTTCTCATAATTATTTAATTTTGTTAAACTACTTTTCATTCGAGTTTGCGATTTACGGAATCATGTGTGTTTCAAAATATCAAATTAGAAAATTGTTTATTTTCTTTGCATAACAAAATTATGACATATTCTTGGAAATCCAGATTTTTGATTGTATTATTCAATTTAAATTTGTTAAAAATTATTAGAAGTAATAAAATAAAAAATATTAAACTATGTCTTTTAGTCAATTAATATTGTTGTTAATTACCGGCATTTTGGCCGGTTTCGTTTCAGGTGCGTTGGGAGTTGGCGGGGCTATTATAATAGTGCCGTTTTTGGTCTTTTTTCTTGGCTTAACGCAACACGAGGCACAGGGAACAAGCCTTGCTGTTTTGTTATTACCGGTTGGAATCTTGGCGGTAATAAATTATGCAAAAGGCGGATATGTAAATTATAAATTTGCCTTAATTTTAATTATCGCTTTTATTCTGGGAAGCTATTTTGGTTCGGCATTGATAATAAACATTCCTGATAAAATTTTGCAAAAGTCGTTTGCCATTCTATTATTGGCAATCGGGGTTAAAATACTGTTTAGCAAATAAGCATTTTCAGATTATATAATATAGCCCATCCGGAATTGTGCAGGGTTTAATTTCTCGAAGATTAATTCTTATAAACAGTAATTTTATTAA
>CAWEFA010000032.1:0-6006 GCA_963808135.1 uncultured Bacteroidota bacterium | reverse complement strand
TCATTCGCCTTTATCACCTTTTTATGAAGAAAAAGAAATATGCTGGAGTCCTGATGGAAAAAGCATCGTTTACACGTGCAAAAAGTTAAAAGGCAAAGCTTACACGTTAAGCACCAATTCCGATTTATACCTTTATAACATTGAAACCGGGAAAACTAAAAATCTGACAGAAGGTATGCCGGGCTATGACCGTTTTCCTGTTTTCTCGCCCGATGGGAAAAAGCTTGCCTGGCAAAGCATGGCCACTCCGGGTTACGAATCCGATAAAGACCGCTTAATGGTGATGGATTTGTCAACAGGCTCAAAACAAGGTTTGACAGCTAATTTCGATCAGAGTATTTCTGATATTACATGGGATGAAAACAGCTCATTTATTTATTTTATCAGTGGCACAAAAGCTACTTACCAGGTTATAAAGCTGAACTTTCAACAGGCAAAATTTCGCAGCTTACAAAAGGCATGCACGATTATGTTAGCCTCGACAGAAAAAATAATAATATGATTGGCGAAAGAACGTCTATTTCCATGGCGACGGAAATTTTTCAGATTGATGATAACGGAAATGAAAAACAACTCACAAATACAAATAAAAATATTTATGATGCCATAAAAATGGGCGATGTGCGGGAAAAATGGGTTAAAACAACTGATGGAAAGCAAATGTTGGTTTGGTTGATAATGCCGCCTAATTTTAACCCGGCAAAAAAATACCCGGCTTTATTATTCTGCATGGGAGGCCCACAGATTGCCGTAAGCCAGGATTTTTCATACCGGTGGAATTTTCAATTAATGGCTGCTAATGGTTACGTTGTTATAGCTCCAAACCGGCGCGGGGTGCCAACTTTTGGCCAGGAATGGAATGACCAGATTGCCGGGGATTACGGAGGTCAAAATATCCGGGATTATTTGAGCGCTGTTGATGAAATAAAAAAGAGCCATATATTAACCCCGACAGGTTAGGCGCTGTTGGAGCGAGTTATGGCGGCTTCTCTGTTTTTTACCTTGCCGGACATCACCAAAAAAGGTTTAAAGCTTTTATCGCCCATTGCGGTATTTTTAACTTCGAAAGCATGTATGCGGAAACCGATGAAGTATTTTTTACAAATCATGACATTGGCGGACCGTTCTGGCAAACACCTTGTCCTAAAAGTTATGACTTCTCACCGCATAAATTCGTGAAAAACTGGGATACTCCTATTTTAATAATTACGGGCGCTAATGATTTCCGCCTGCCCTATACTGAAAGCATGCAAGCCTTTAATGCCGCACAGTTAATGGGAATTCCGAGTAAATTATTATTTTTTCCAGATGAATCTCACTGGGTATTAAAACCCCAGAATAGTGTATTGTGGAACCGGGAGTTCTTCGGATGGCTTGGAAAATGGCTTAAAAATTAAATATTATGAATTCTGTATTACGATTTGTTTTTATTGCCGCTTTTTTATTTATCTACCTTGTGGCGGTTATTTTATTGAAACCAACAAGGTTTCATGTGAAAAGAAAATATTCGACAATGTCGCTGAAAATTTCTTATTTATTATACCTTGCTATTTTTCTTATCTTTTCATATCTTTTTATGTTTTTTAATAATATCGGCATCCGTTATTTTGAAGACCCTGATAACCCAAAAACACTTGCTCATTTTATTATTCTGCTATTAGCGTTTCTGATACCAAACATTGGAATTTTAATAAGGCGAAAAATTAAAAAACGCACAGGTTACAATGTCATAATGAGTTTTGTAAACCTTGTTCTCGGGACTTATTTGTGGTTTTTAATTGAACATGCCATTTAGAAGTATTATTAGCTGACCTCGTGAATTATCCCGCTATTGAACAAATCATCTACACATTTGATGTTTGATTCGTTTTTTGATTTCGAAATTTGTTCTTCCAACAAGTCATCGAAAGTTGGTTTGGCCAACATCCGAATAATACCGAGCGCAATTGGATATTTTGGCGGGCTTAGTTGGGCAAGCATCATTTGCAAACCTATATTTTCGCTATGAACATTATGAATTAATATGTGCTCCATAGTAATCCCTTCTTTACCGATTTCAGCAACTTCTAAGCGATCGTTCCTCAAAATTAAACCTTTGTTTTTATTTTTGCCAAATATCATCGGCTTGCCATGTTCAAGAACAAGCTGGTAATCGTCCCTGGTTTCTTTTGAATAAATTAATTCATTGGCATTGTTGTTATAAATAACGCAATTCTGCACAATTTCAATCACAGAAGTCCCGTCGTGGCGGGCAGCTTCAATCATTAAATCCGACAATAGCTTAGGATTATTGTCTATTGCGCGCGCAAAGAAAGTTCCCTGCGCGCCTAAAACCAGTTCACCGACATTAAAAGCATTTTCAATTGTGCCGTAAGGCGATGTTCTTGTAACAGTGCCAAACGGCGTAGTAGGAGAAAACTGGCCTTTCGTAAGACCATAAATCTGGTTGTTAAACAAAAGTATATTCATATCAATATTACGCCTTACAACATGGATGAAATGGTTTCCGCCTATTGCCAATGAGTCGCCATCGCCGGTAGCGACCCAAACGCTTAAACCAGGGTTGGAAATTTTAACCCCGGAAGCTATTGCAACAGCGCGCCCGTGAATTCCATGAAAACCGTAAACATTAATATAATAAGGAAAACGCGATGAACAACCTATCCCTGAAATAAAAACGAAATTTTCTTTCCTGTAACCGATTTTAGGAAATGCCGTGGCCACAGCAGACAATACAGAATGTGCCCCGCATCCCGGACACCATTTTACAACCTGGTCGCTTATAAAATCTTCTTTGGTCAATTCCGAGTGCGACCTTTTTATTGAATTAATTATTGGCTTCATTCTTTTCTTTGACTTAGGTATTCCAAATTAGCATAACCATTTTTTTACGCAATTAATTTTTTAATCTGTTCTTTAATTTCAAAAACTGTAAATGGAAGCCCTTGTATTTTATTATATTGAAAATATTGAAATTGAGAAAAATTCATTTTAAGGAAGAAAACAAACTGTCCTAAATTAAGTTCGCAAACCAAAATTTTATTGAACTTTTGAAATATTTCTTTTGTATTTTCGGGCAAGGGCATGATATAATGAAAGTGTGCGTGCCCGACTTTTTGTCCATCTTTATTCAATTCTTCAACTGCGACAGCAACACTTCCGACAGTGCTTCCCCAGCTAATTACCAGCAAATCGCCTTCCTGGCAACCCAAGACTGTTTGTGCCGGAATAAATTTCTTAACCTTCTGAACTTTTTCATTCCGAAGCTTTGTCATAAGCTGATGGTTTTGCGGATCGGTAGAAACCTGACCGGTAATATTTTCTTTTTCCAAGCCGCCTATACGATGGCGTAATCCTCCAGTTCCCGGAATTGCCCATTTACGGACAAGCGTTTCAGGGTTGCGCAAATATGGCTTATAATTTTCTTCATTTGGTAAAGCTAAAGGAGGATTTATTTTGGGCAAATCTTCAACCTTAGGAATTTTAAAAAGCTGGGAACCGTTCCCCAGAAAACCATCGGTTAGCAATATAGCCGGGGTCATGTGTTCGAGGGAAAGTTTGGCGGCCATGTAAGCATAATCAAAACAATTTGCGGGTGAAGAGGCGGCAATAACAATTAAAGGAGCTTCGCCATTACGGCCAAAAAGCGCCTGCATTAAATCGCTTTGCTCCGATTTAGTTGGTAAGCCTGTTGAAGGCCCACCTCTTTGCACATCAACAATTACTAATGGAAGTTCCGTCATAACAGCTAATCCGAGCGCCTCGCTTTTTAACGATAACCCCGGTCCGGAAGTTGTTGTTGTTGCAAGCGAACCGGCAAAACTGGCCCCGATTGCAGAAGTAATGCCGGCGATTTCATCCTCAGCCTGAAACACTTTTACACCTAATGATTTTTGTTTTGCCAACTCCATCAATATTTCAGTTGCAGGCGTTATAGGATATGAACCAAGGAATAATGGCCTGCCCGACCGCTCACTTGCGGCAAGAAGTCCCCAAGCAACAGCTACATTCCCGGTAATATTCCGGTATTTCCCTTTTTCAACTTTTGCAGGCGCAATAAGATAAGTTGATTCGAGCGCTTCAATAGTATCGGCAAAATCATAACCTGCTTTTAGCACTGTTTTATTTGCTTTAAGAACATCGGGCTTGTTTTGAAATCTTTTCTCAAAGTAATTGTATGTGAAATTTAATTTGCGGTTGAACAAATAAAAAATTAACCCAAGTGCAAACATATTTTTATACTTTCCGGCATTTTTAATATTTAAGCCTACTTCATTAATGCTGCTACGGGTAAGGCTTGTAATAGGAGCTTTAATAAGATTATACCCTTCGAGTGAATTATCATAAAGCGGGTTTTTTTTATATCCTGCTTTTTCAATTGCATTTTCATCAAAAGCATCCTGATCGATAATAATAGTTGCGCCTTTTCCGGCCCATTTCAAATTGGCCTTTAACGATGCCGGGTTCATTGCAACCAGAACATCAAAATAGTCGCCATAAGTTTTTATTTTATTTTTCCCGATATGCACCTGGAAACCC
Organism: uncultured Bacteroidota bacterium; assembly: GCA_963808135.1. Classification (GTDB taxonomy): domain Bacteria; phylum Bacteroidota; class Bacteroidia; order Bacteroidales; family DTGW01; genus CAWEFA01. Next base: position 1,467 of record CAWEFA010000032.1, on the reverse strand, counting down.
GATACCCCGGCAATTGTATTTTGTGGCGCCCTAATTTCAGAAGGGTAATCGGGAAAAGTAGCCAGGTCGTTCCCAAAAACTGCCGAACTTTCAGAAAACAGTGTTCCTGTGAGCTGCATCCCATCTCCTGAATCGCCAACAAATTTGATGACAACATCTTCAAGTTCCTTAACTTTTGTTTTCTTTGTCATTATATCCCTGCTTGCAATGTTTTTTATACATTGCTATAAATTTCCCGCAAATTTGACTAAAAAAAAATTACTGCAAAATTAAAGTTTGGAAAACGTCAAATCCAATATTGAATTTTTCCCAAATTGAAAGAATTAAGGGTGGTTTTTAGGGAACAATCGGAAAAGTTGGGGAGGATTGATTAAATGAAATTCTAACCCCAACCCCTTCAAAAGGGGCTATAACAGAGCAGTGCAACAGTTTCCCCTCCTTTTTAAGGAGGGGTAGGGGTGGTTGATAAACATAAATTCAAATTTTTAACCCCCAACTTTTTCTCTTGATCCATTTTTAGAATGGAGTGCGCAGAAACTATCACAAATAAAAATTAATAAAAAGTGTTTATGGGTTTTTCTTTAAATACAAGGAAACAAACATCCATGGATTTTATTTTTCCAATTCCTTGTTCACGAAATTTATTAGCTGCGGAAAATATTCGAGGAAATCGCGATTAATTTCGATATAGTTTTTTTTAAGCACTAAAATTGCAAAATCATATTCAGCAGGCAAAGAAGTGCCTTTGCTCATCCCAATTAAAATGTTTTCAATCCCTTCAATAGTTTTGTAGGAACTCAGCCATTTGTTTTCAATAAGCTTTGAAACATATTTTCTCAGGTCTAACGGCATGCTCTCAATGTTGTTATTTAAAAACTCATGTATATTTTCAATATACTCATTCAGATCGGTTTCGGAAAATATATGCCAGTTGTCGGCCAGGAAGTGATCGTAAATTATGTCGGTAATAATTCCGGCATATTTATGATATTTGCTATAAAACATGCTTTTATGATGCTTGACAATTGTATGCGAATCGGTAAAAAAATCGATTTTCCTGTGAAGGAGAATGCCTTTTTTAACCATTGGCGGATATTTGCTGTATCCATTCCCTTTCACGTAATCGCCGATAAAATTTCCCAATTTTATTTCATCATTGTTACCGGATAAATATATGTGTGCCAAAAAATTCATTTGATAACTGTCTTTTTAAAGTGTTTGAATTATTGTCCAGGCTATATCACCTGCTCAGTCATTAAAGTTAAAGATAAAAAAGCATAAAAACTAATAACAATTGTATTTTCATTGTTTTGTTAAGTACCGTAATTTCTTCAAAAAAAAGTAAAAAGAAGATTTTTCGAAATATATTACAAAGACCTTCGCACCAAACATTTATAAAATATTCACTAATTATCAACATTCATATTATATATTGTGTTCTTAATTTAAATTTACAGAACATAACTC
>CAWEFA010000031.1:0-31613 GCA_963808135.1 uncultured Bacteroidota bacterium | reverse complement strand
CGGTATTTTATTGTTATGAAAACTTCATATACAATTAATAATATTATTAAAATTAGTGAAAAATATTTTGTGAACTTATTGACTGAGCTTTTCTCAATAAAAGCAGCTAAAGGAATAGCCAATATAGCATAAGAATCCACCATAGCCCTTTGTCCAAAACAACCGCCATAAAACCAACACCACCATGATAAAATAACATAAACGTTTACTATTGTAAACAATGCAATCGGAATCAAAAGAGGTTTTAACCTGTTTTTTAATAAAATAATACTTGTTACTGCCAAAAGCATTATTGGGGTATAAACAAACCAACCTTTTCTGTAACTAAACAGTCCTTGAATAATATGGGGATTAGTTAAATATAGTTTTTCATTATCGTAAGAATAATAAAACCATTTACCTGTTGCATATTTCCAATAAATTAATTGTGGCAACCATACTACTAAGTATGCAAGTATCATATAAAGGACTAATGGATATTTTGACAATAATAATTTGATTTTTGCAATAAACGATTTAAAGGATGTAACATTATAAAAAATAAAAATGATAAGGATTACAACATTTGTTGGCCTGATTAAGACAATAATGCCACAGAGCAATCCCAAGATAATTGAGGTTTTTGGTATTGGATTATCATGCCACTTTAGCATATAATAAAGAAATGCTGCTATTAATGAAAAATTATAGCTATGAGGCATGGGCGAAGCAAATGAAGAATAGGCAAATAGTGTTGTCCCAAATACAATTGCAATTAGAGTAATGAATATGGTATTAGGATTAAAATATCTTTGTAAAATTTTTTTAAGAAAAAATAATCCAATTACTAAATAGAACAAAGCGCTAAATTGCAGGAAAAATTTATATGGCTCAGAAAACCCGTCTGTTGGAAAATGTAATAAATGTGCTGAAATATGGCCCATAAAATAAAATGGCATGTAAAGAACAGACATTCCCATAGTGGTCATAATTACATATCTTCCATCAGGAGTATATTTCGGCCAAAATCTATCTCCGAGTTTTTCAGGTTCTTTATCTCTGAACTTCAATGATAGATCATGATAAATGAAAGTTGCCGGCAAGTAGGCATAGTATGAAATAATGTCCCAACAAATAACTTGATTAGGCTTTTTCCAAGATTCCATATTTAAGTTATGCCAACTTATTAAAATGACACTTAAAAGTATTACAATATTTGCTTTATCAAATTTCATTTTAAAATTCATAATTAATATGCTTTTTCAGTTAATTTAAAACATAAATTATTTTAATTAATTATATCCCAATTTATTGGATTTGAAGCAAATGTATAGAAATTTTGAAAAAATTCTATACATCAAAATATATATCGAAAATTTCATTTAAAAGAATTAGGATTGGAATATTTTAAAAATTATGCGATAGATATAAGAAATATTTCTATAAAAAACAATTTAACTTGTAATAGCCGGACATAAAGATAAATGTAATTTTTTCAAAGCGAAAAACTTTTTTCGAACAACCAATTGATCCTTCAATACCTATGCAGCAATAAATTAAATTGAGCTTAATTTTCCTTTAATTTTCCTGCAAAAGCTTTTCCAAATTCAATACATGAATGTATGGCATCGTCATCAGGGTTCCAATTTGCTTTGATACCTCCGGTAATCAAATCGAACCCGGCATTTTTCAAAGCTTCGTCCAAAATACTTATGCCCTCTGCGTGCCAGCCATAGCAACCAAATGATGCAGCTTTTTTATTTTTGAAACTTAAACCGCGTATGGCTTCGAGTATACCCGCGATTGAAAATAAAATGCCTTTGTTTATGGTCGGCGAACCAACCAAAATAGCTTTTGATTTAAATACTTCGGTTGCAATATCAGTCTTATCGGTATTCGAAGCGTTAAAAAGCTTTATGTTAATTTTATAATCAGCTATTTTAATGCCCCTGGCAATGTTTTCGGCCATTATCCTGGTTCCGTTCCACATTGTATCGTAGATGATGGTAATTTGGTTTTCCTGGTAATTTGCAGCCCATTCAGCATATCTCTGGACAATTTGTAAAGGATTGTCGCGCCATATTACGCCATGGCTTGTGCAAATAATATCCAACGGTAAGTTTAATGCAACAAATTCTTTTATTTTCTTGTCGACCAAATTGCTGAACGGCGTAAGAATGTTGGCATAGTATTTAATAGCTTCTTCGAAAAGTTCATTTTGGTCAACCAGGTTGTTGAACAGGTTCTCCGAGCAATAGTGCTGGCCAAAAGCATCGTTGCTGAACAAAACATTATCGCCGGTAAGATAGCAAAACATGCTGTCGGGCCAGTGGAGCATCGGCGCCTGGATGAATATAAGTTCTTTTTTACCAAGACTCAGTTTATCGCCGGTTTTAACCGGTTTAAAATTCCAATCTTTATGATAATGGCCTTTCAACGATTTTGTGCCTTGTTCGGTACAATAAACAGGTGTGCCGGGAATAATTTCCAGCAACTCCGGCAATGCACCGCTATGGTCAATTTCGGCGTGGTTGGCAATGATATAATCAATTTTTTTCAAATCAATTTCTTTTGTAAGGTTTGCCACAAATTCTTTAGCAAATGGTTTCCAAACAGTGTCGATTAAAGCTATTTTTTCTTCCCTTACTAAGTATGAGTTGTAAGTTGTGCCCCTGTTGGTGGAATATTCGTTGCCATGAAATTTTCTTAATTCCCAGTCGGTTTTACCAACCCACCAGATGTTATTCTTTACATTTATTTTCATTTTCTGTAATTATTGTTTGTAATGAACTATAAAAACTATGATTATCAAACTTAAGGTTCGTCATTTGCATAAAGTTTTTTAATGCTTGTTATTATAAATTTAAAGCATCATTAAAACAGGCAAGTTAAATATTATAATAAAATAATTAATGACATCGGCAAAATTAACAACGGCAAATGAAACTTTTTTGTTAACAAATTAAAAAAATAATAGTTTGATTTTTATAAACCAGAAGAAATAACAGCCATTTTATTTATTAAATCCTGAAAGAACAATTTTGATGTATCCTCAATCGACTGTTCAACCGGGATAAAATTATAGTTTAATCTTTGTTTTATTTTTTCGTTTGAGTAAAATGACCGGTTGAAATCAAACGATAATATTTCGCAATTTCGTTGCTGGGATGTTCCAAAAATAAAGCTTTTCAACTGGTTGAATTTACACGCTAATTTTATCATCCGGAACTTTGATTCAATGTAAGGCGCATTTTTCCCAAAAGCTTTTGCTATTTTCTGAAAAATATCTTCAAACCTGATATTATCGGAATTTAAAATAAACCGCTCGCCGGAAATGTTGGAATCCATTAGCTTTATCATAATATTTGCCACATCCCTGACATCGACAAATCCATTTACGCCCGCCGGATAATATTTCAAGCCTTTGTTGATTCTTGGAAAAAACGATGCAATACCTTTGCTCCAAAAACCAGGACCAATAATTAACGAAGGGTTTACGATTACAGCATTCAGGCCTTCCTCGATGCCGCGCCAAACTTCCATTTCAGATTGGAATTTGCTGATTGGATAAACAGAGCTTTTATTTGCGGAGTTCCAAATCATATCTTCATTCACGGGCTCATCATCCGTTGAATTACCGAGAGCTTCAACAGAACTTACGTGGCAAAGCTTTTGTACATTTTGAGTCAAACATGCATTTACCACATTTCTTGTTCCATAAATATTATTTGAAAAAATTTTTTTCTTTACTGACGGATCATAAGAAACGAATGCTGCCAGATGATATACTTTAGAAGCTCCTTCGAAGGCATTTTCAAGGGTTGACAAATTCAATATATCGCCTTCCACCCAATCGATCAGATCAAAGAGCTTGCCAGCATCTTCCGAATAATATTTAAATATTTTTAAAACATTTGCAGTATTTCCCGAACTCCTTTTTAATGCCCTTACCCTGTTTCCCTGCAAGGTAAGGCTGTACAATAAGTGACTGCCAAGAAATCCGGTTCCACCTGTTACTACAATCATATCCAATTAAAAAAATTTTAAACAATATTTTTGATAAAACAGTTTTTGAGTTTAATAAAACCGGTAAAATTTTGGATTTTGTACATTAGCTTTCTGCCAACGCTAAATTAGTATCATTTTTTTTATCGTTTCTTTTCCAAATTAACTTTTTCCCAAAACCGAAATTATTATCTGTCATTTTTATATAGTCGATGTAAAAAATCCATAAGTATAGTATCTGTAAGCATTGCATACGGGAACCTTTTAAAATAGGCTTTTTTAGCTATGCTTAGCATATCGTTTTCAGCTATTTCAACATTACCTGTAAACTGGACTCCTTTTATTTTACCGATAATTTTTGTTTCCAATAAAACAGAACCTGCCGCAACCGGATTTCTTATTATTTCGTTAACATGCCTTGTTTCATAATCGGAAGTAAATACAATCGCTGTTTCATTTTCAAGATAGGCATAGAAGCAATTGCAGCACCATGGCTTATCTTCGGCACAGGTAGATAAGGTGAAAACATGATGTTTTTTAATGAATTTTATAATACGTTTGTCAGGGAATGCCATATTTTAAATTTTCAAATGTATATATATTTTTAAATAAAAAGCAGATTAATAAAAGCTGAAAAATATTTAACTTGCACGCAAACAACAGAAACAATTAAACAGGATTTCACCAATTTAAAAATCTATAATATGTTCTCAGGAATTGTTGAAGAAGCAGCAACTGTGGCAAAACTCGAAAATGAACAGGAAAACCTGCACATTACGCTTGAATGTTCATTTACAGGCGAACTGAAAATCGATCAGAGCATTTCTCATAACGGGGTTTGCCTGACTGTTGTAAAAAAAGAAGGTAAAAATTATACAGTAACAGCCATTAAAGAAACATTGTTAAAGTCGAACCTGGGCCGGCTAAAAACCGGCGATAAAGTAAACCTCGAGCGCAGCATGTTAATGAATGGCCGCCTTGATGGACATATTGTCCAAGGGCATGTTGATCAAACAGCAATTTGTAGCGAAGTAACCGAATCGGGCGGTAGCTGGTATTATACTTTTGAATATGATCCTTCCAAAGGCAACATAACTGTTGAAAAAGGCAGTATTGCTGTAAACGGCGTAAGCCTCACTGTGGTTAATTCGAAAGACAAAACTTTCCAGGTGGCCATAATTCCTTATACTTATCATAACACTAATTTTCACCAGATAGTAAAAGGAACAACAGTAAACCTCGAATTTGATATTATTGGAAAGTATATTGCTAAAATTGTAAGGCAACAACTTGGTAAGTGAGAATTTGATTTAGTTAAGCTGTTATAACTAAGTATTCAAATTGCCTATGATAAAAATAAAATTCAAATAAAATTATTTTTATGAACAAATTTGGAGGTTTATGGACAAAACATAAAATTGATATTATAGAAAAATATGCTCAAGCATATTTAAAGGTAATGAGTACCAGGACTTATTGGCCAATTATGTATTTTGATGGTTTTGCTGGAACTGGAGAGATTAACTTAGATAAAAATTATGAACTAGTTGAAGGGGTGGCAAAAAAAATTTTATCAATTGAAAAACCACGAACTTTTGACATGTATTATTTTGTGGAGCTTGATATAGAAAAGGCAAAAAAAATTAAAAAGATGGTAACAGAATTTTTTCCGAATAAGAAAAAAATTCATATTAGCGTAGCAGATTGTAATGATAAATTATTAGGTCTTGCAAAGTTTTTAAAATCCAATGATGGCTATAAATACAAAGTTCTTGCATTTATAGACCCTTATGGGATGGAACTCAATTGGAATTCACTCGAATCTCTTAAAAGTTTAGCAATTGATTTATGGTTATTAATTCCAACAGGAATTGGAGCAAATAGATTACTAAAAAGAAATGGTAATATTTCAGATGCATGGATTGAAAGGCTTGAAAAGTTTTTAGGTATTTCAAAGGAAAAGATTATGAACTTTTTTTATCGAACATATCGAGAGAATACTTTGTTTGGGGAAGTAAATGTAATTCAGAAAAAAAGAGATACCATTGAAAAAATTCATCAGTTATATACTAATAGACTAAAAGAGATATTTAAATTTGTTTCAGAACCATTTGTAATGAGAAATTCGAAAAATTCTATAATGTTTCATTTTTTAATGGCAACAAATAACAAAACAGCATTAAAAATTGCAAATGATATTATTAAACCTAATTACAAGCTTTAATGGCTAGTACAAAAATTGAGTGGACTGAAATGACGTGGAATCCGTCAACCGGATGCACAAAGATATCTGTAGGATGTAAAAACTGTTATGCTGAAAAAATGGCAAAGAGGCTGTGCGCAATGGGTTTAGAGAAATATCGAAATGGTTTCAATCTTTCTATTCATCCAAATTCTTTAAACGAACCTTATCTATGGAAAAAACCTTCAAAAGTCTTCGTTAATTCAATGAGTGATTTATTTCATGAATTCATGCCATTTAATTTTATTGAAAAAGTTTTTAAAGTCATGAATGATAATAACAAGCATATATTTCAAATACTGACAAAGCGACCGGAGATTCTAAATATTTATAATAGTAAACTTAAATGGACAAATAATATATGGATGGGTGTATCAGTTGAAGATTATACTCAAATAAAGAGAATAGATTTATTAAGAAATTCTAATTCAAAAGTAAAATTTTTATCACTTGAACCATTATTAACTGAACTTCCACATTTAGACTTAACAAATATTGATTGGGTTATTGTTGGAGGAGAATCTGGACCTGGAGCTAGACCTATAAAAGAAGATTGGGTTATTGATATATATAAATATTGTAAATCAAATAATGTGCCTTTTTTCTTTAAACAATGGGGCGGCTTCAATAAAAAGAAAGCTGGAAGAAAGTTAAAAGGTAAAACTTATAGTGAAATGCCTGAATTTTATAATAACGCCAGTTAGTGCTGCAAATATGTTTTTTATTATTTATTTCATAGCAATAGTAATTATTAATTTGTTCAATATTTATAGTTAAATATATTTTTATTCTTAAGTTCAAAGACTTTAATATCCGAAAGATGTTAATACAAAAATTTGTTTTTTTTATCAAATTCTTTTTTTTGACATCTTTTTTTATATCAGCTCAAAATGACTCAACGATCATACGCTTAACTTTAAATCAATTTTTAGATTCGGCATTGGCCAACCATCCCGATATAAGAAATGCCAAGCTCAATGTTTTTTCTGCAAAATCAAGCCAGTATATTTTCCCCGACATTAAACCAACAGAAATAATTTATGGAAGGGGACAAATGTTTTCTTCCTTTATTGACAGGGATTTTGAGATAAAACAAAATATCGGATCGCCGCTAACGTGGATATTCCGGGAAAATTATAACAAAAATTTGGTGGCATTAAAAGAAGAAGAACTCAGGTTGATAAAGTCGCGGACTATTAATAAAATCAAAGCTGCATATTATTCGTGTATTTTTGAACTGAACAAGGTTTATTTGCTGAATAAACAGAAAAGCTTATATGACGATTTTATAAGTTTTCAGAAATCGGATTTCATTCGCAGCGATGACAGCTTATCTGCAAAAATAATAGCTGAAACACAGTTTTACGATATTCAAAACCAGCTCGACATTTCTTATAACGATTTCCTTTTGGCTAAAACCGAATTGCTTCGGGCTGCTTACATAAGCTCGGATATTGAACCGGTTGAAGAAGAACTTAAAATGTATGAAGTTGCAGCTTCAAATGACACATCCGACCGCGCCCCGGGAAATCTTATAAAATCATTTTACAAGCAGCAATGCACTGTTTCGGGTTCGGCATTAAAACTTCAGAACAGTAAATTTTTTCCGGAAATTACTCTTGGATACTTCAATCAAACCATTTACCAAAAAAGCGGATATTCAGGCTGGCAGGTTGGCGTTGCTGTACCGCTATGGTATTTTCCGCAAAGCTCAAAAAATAAAGAAGCCCAAATTCAAAAAAAGATTTCTGAAAATGAATATGAACGCCAGCAATTCGATATAAAGAAAAACTCAGAATATCTTATGATAAAGCTTAACAAGTATTTTGAAAGGCTGAATTATTTTTATAACAATGCTTTAAAAAATGCTGACGAGATTGAAGAAATAGCTATAAACAGGCAAAAATCAGGAAATGTCGATTTTTCAGATTTCGTTCAGAAAATAAACACAGCTTATAAAATCAGGTTAGATTACCTTGAAACACTTAATAATTACAACCAAACAGCTATTGAATTGGAAATGTATACTTATTAATATCGGTAAATTTAATAGCTGTTTAATAAACCATTTATTTTTTACCCGGTTAGCTTATCTTTTTTTTGATAAATTTGTTAGTTGATACAAAGCAAATTTTATAGAAGAACCATTATTTACATATTATTAAATGAAACATCTGGTAGTATTGACCGGGGCGGGAATGAGCGAAGAAAGCGGGTTGAAGACTTTTCGCGACCAGGGAGGTTTATGGGAAGAATACAATATAACAGATGTAGCCAGCTACAACGGCTGGTTAAAAGATAAAGATTTGGTGCTTCGTTTTTATAATGAACGGCGGCGGCAATTGGAAAATGTAAAACCAAACTCAGGCCATATCTGGTTGGCAAAATTAGAAACCCAATTTAGGGTAAGTATCATTACACAAAACGTTGACAACCTTCATGAAAAAGCAGGCAGTTCATCAATCCTTCATCTTCATGGAGAACTCACCAAAGCCCGTAGCACTACTGACCCGGATTATATTATTAATATTGGTTATAAAGATATCAATTTAGGAGATAATTGTCCAAAAGGAGGCCAGTTAAGGCCGCATATAGTTTGGTTCGGCGAACCCGTGCCGGCAATCGAGGATGCAATTAATATTGCTTCACAGGCCGATATTTTTGTTGTTATTGGAACTTCGCTGAACGTTTATCCTGCTGCCGGACTTATCGATTATGTGCCTTTCAAATCGCCTGTTTTTATTATCGATCCCAAACCTTTAAATACAAAACTTAATAAAAAATATGAGTTTATTATGGAAAAAGCCGGAAAAGGCGTTGAGATACTAAATGAAAAATTGATGAAAATAATAAACTGAAAAACATTTAAAATGAAATTAACTCTTGATATAAATATAAGTAAGAAGTTTGCAAATTTTATTTCCCGTTCATTTTTAAAATTTATAATTTGCATTTTCTTATTTCCCATTTTTTCCCTTTCAGCCCAAAATTTCCATGAAGGAATATTATTGGGTTTTACCGGCTCACAATTTGACGGGGCCGAACAAAAAGGATATAATAAGCTGGGTTTTACAACCGGCATATTCACTCATAAAGATTTCGACAATTTCTGGGGAATACAAAGCGAATTAAAGTTCATTATGAAAGGCGCTGCAAATTTTACTTCAATTGACAATTACACTCCATCCATGATTTCACTTTATTACATTGAATTGCCCTTAACTGTAACAGTAAAAACATCGGAAAAATTTGCATTTGAAAGTGGATTGGCTTTTGCTTACCTTTTAAATGCAACAGCTTCAAGCTATGGTTACCCATCAGCAGACATGACAGGTTATTTTAATAAAACCGATTATTCGTTTATAGCAGGCGTTTATTATATTTTTTCTGAAAGGATAAAATTTAACCTGAAATTTTCTTATTCAATAAAAGCTGTAAGCTATTTTCCGGGATATGTAACCATTTGGGGCACTTATAATAAGCAATATAATAACCTGTTTGATATTGCCATAGATTATAAAATCATCTGAGCAGATGAAAATAAAACGAAAACTCATAATTGCTATAACTGGCGCCAGTGGCTCGGTTTATGGAAAACAAATTTTGCAAAAACTGCAACAGTTTAAAAATGAAATTGAAGAAGCTGGCGTAATTATATCCGATAAAGGGCAAGAAGTTTGGGATTACGAAATTGGCGAAAATTTAGTTATTGAAAATCCCTTCAAATTATACAACACAAATGATTTCGATGCCCCTTTTGCCAGCGGTTCTTCCGGTTACGATACAATGATAATTTGTCCCTGTAGCATGGGTACTATTGGGCGTATTGCCAATGGCACTTCCGATAACCTCATTATCCGCGCTGCCGATGTGATGCTTAAAGAACGGCGCAGGTTAATTATTGTTCCCAGGGAAGCTCCTTATAACCTTATCCACTTAAATAATATGAAACTGATTACCGAAGCTGGCGGCATAATTTGTCCTGCCAGCCCATCGTTTTATAATATGCCTAAAACTATTGAAGAACTTGTGAACACCGTAGTTGAAAGGGTGCTTTCGTTGGCAGGATTTGAGATTGGAGGATACCATTGGAAAAAATAAACCCGACTTTGAGCTAAAAAGAATATTTATAATGGACATTCTGAATAAATCACTCATGTTACGCAAGTATATTAATTTAGGACAAAAAATCGATGAGAACAGCTAGTCAAAGAGTCATTGAAAATTTATATACAGATTACCTGATGATCTCCACGCGTTTATGCACGGCAACCGGGCTTTCAGCATTGACAGATAAAGCAATTAGCCACGACAAAGTTACCCGTTTACTATCTTCAGGTGCCTTTTCCAGTCAAAGTATTTGGAAAGAAGTAAAGCCATTTATCAGGGAAATTGAAAATAGCCAAGGTTGTATTTCTATAGACGACTCTATACAAGAGAAGCCATATACAGATGAGAATTCACTAATATGTTGGCATTTTGACCACACTAAAAAAAGGAGTGTGAAAGGGGTAAACTTTATAACAGCACAATATTGCAGTGAACAAGCAAACCTTCCTGTGGCAGTTGATTTTATTACCAAACCAGAACAAAAAACCAATCCAAAGACAGGGAAGAAACAACGCAAAGCCAAGAAAACCAAAAATGCCTTATATCGGGAACTATTAACACAAGTGAGAAACAATCTCGTCAATTTTAGCTATGTCCTCAATGATATTTGGTTCTGTTCGTCTGAAAATATGTGTTTTGTAAAAGAATCTATAAGAGTTGATTTTGTTATGGCCATCAAAGGTAACAGGAAAGTAGCCTTGAGCCATGATGATAAACTTGAAGGCAAGTATGTTAGGATTGAGGCGTTGCCACTGGAAAACGATGCTATTATTCATGTTTGGCTGAAAAAGGTGGGTTTTCCCATCGGAATAGCCAGGCAAGTCTTCAAAAACGGAGATGGAAGCAAAGGCATCCTTTATCTGGTTACAAGCGACCTCAACTTAACATACGGGCAAATTACTTCGATCTATCAAAAACGATGGAAAGTTGAAGAGTATCACAAAAGTGTCAAAAGCAATGCATCATTTGCCAAGTCTCCAACAAAAAGAGAGAATACACAAATTAGCCATTTTTGTGCAGCCATTCTCGCTTATGTGAAATTTGAAGTTCTTAAACTTAGGCACAGCCACAATCATTTTGAATTAAAGGAAAAACTGTATCTAAATGCCCTGAAAATGGCTTACAAAAATTTAAAGCAGATTGAAACTATTCCTATTTTTCAAGCTGCGTAACATGAGTAAATCATTTAAAATATTAAAATGGGCGTTTATTATTTTCTTTTCCTTAAGTATTTTCAGCGTTATATTGTTCAGGTTCATAAACCCGCCGCTTACGCCACTTATGATTGCCAGGTATATCGGCCATGAAAGTAAATACGGAAAAAGGATATTTGAAAAGAAATGGGCAAAATACGACAAGCTTTCCCAAAATATGATATTGGCCGCAATTGCAGCAGAAGATAATAAGTTTCCCGATCATTTCGGGCTTGACTGGGAAGCAATTCAGTATGCCAGGAAATTAAACAAATACAGCCGCATTAAACATGGAGGCAGTACAATTACGCAACAAACGGCTAAAAATCTTTTTTTATTGCCTTCCAGAACATTTATAAGGAAAGGGTTTGAATTGTACTTTACATTTTTGCTTGAAATTTTCTGGAATAAAAAAAGAATTATTGAGGTTTACCTGAATATTGTTGAGTTGGGAAATGGTATATATGGCGTTGAAGCGGCATCGGAATATTACTTTCATAAACCGGCTTTAAGGTTGAGCAGGGAAGAAGCAGCTTTGCTGGCAGCCACATTGCCCAGTCCACTGAAACGGAATCCCTCCCATCCTGATAATTACATTTATTTTTACCAGGGACGCGTTTTAAACCTCATGGATAAAATAGGGAAAGTTGCACTTTAAGCTATTGCCTGAATTTGTTTAATCGCTTTTTAAAAATGATTGTAACAGGCTGCATCCACTTAAGCGATTGAATCAGTAAAAATTCCACTAAACCGTTGACATTTTATTTTTTTCACAATGCTTGAAAAATATATACATCAACAGGAAAATAAACACTATTGACAGGGTAGTAATAAACCCTTCAGCTTGTCCATTAGCGCCAATTTTGCCTGCATTATCGCTTAATAAACCTTTAAAGTTTAAAAAGTAATAAATTACCCCCAATGCATTATTCGTGAAATGAGCAATTACAGGCAACCACATAGTTCCCGACCATACAAGCATATAACCGAAAATAACACCCAACAACATCCGGGGTATAAAACCGTAAAATTGCAAATGAAAGGCGCTAAAAAATGCAGCGGATATAATAATGCCCCAATGATAATTTTTAAACATTTCTGAGAATAACCTCTGAAATATTCCCCTGAAAATAAATTCTTCACCCAGGGCAGGAATCAGCGCCATCATAAACAAGTTAAAAATTAAACCGCTAATGCTACTGACTTTCAAAAATTTTTCACTGATGATATCTGCATTTTCTTCGCTATTTTTCATCCAGCTTTCAATACTTTTAAAATAAGCCGGCAAATGCAGTTTTGAATTAATTTCTTCTAAATAATTAATGAAGGGAACGGATGCAATTACAATAATGCCGGTAATGACTACCAAATATAAAGTGGGCTGCTTTTTTAATTTTAAATAATCTGCCGGCTTATGCCCGAATAAAATTGCAAGGATAAAGGATGGCAAAAGAAAAAAAGCAATAGATTGTACCACTTGGAAATATTTCATTATAGGAATATTGTTGGGGTTCGAAATATCGGAAATAGCAGAAAAAATTGACACAATATCCCTGTGAAAAACAGGAACAGCGATAACTACGGAAAGGAAAACGGCAATAAATACGCAAATAAACATAAGCGCCAATGCAAGGATAAATTTGGCGGGAGGGGAGGCCGCTTCAAACCAATTATATTTCATCCTGGAGTATTTTAGTTAACAGTGTTGTTGAATATAATATTTTGATGTTTGTATTTGCAAAACATAAACGCTTCATCATTTTATTTTTTGTTTTTATTTAAACGATGGCAATATATTTGTTTAGTGTTATACTTTTGCGGCTTCAAAAGTAACTATTTTATTCAAAAAGTGAGAATTGGAAATATCGATTTGGGCGAAAAACCTTTGCTGCTTGCACCAATGGAAGATGTTACCGAACCTTCATTCCGTTGTATTTGCAAACAATTTGGCGCCGATATGGTGTTTACCGAATTTATTTCATCGGATGGGTTAATCCGCAATGTTCCAAAAATTTTAAAAAAAATTGAAATAAATAACTCTGAAAGGCCGATAGGAATTCAAATTTATGGTCATTTAAAAGACGCCCTTACAGAATCGGCAAAAATTGCCGAAGCCGCGGGGCCTGGTTTAGTCGATATTAATTTTGGCTGCCCAGTAAAAAAAATTGCTAACCGTGGCGCAGGTTCGGGCATGATGAACAATATCCCGCTAATGGTCGAAATAACCGGCGCTGTTGTAAAAGCTGTTAAATTGCCGGTAACCGTTAAAACCCGTTTAGGATACGATGAAAACAATAAAAATATTGTTGAAATAGCCGAACGTTTGCAGGATGTGGGAATACAAGCCATTACAATTCATGGCCGAACGCGCAGCCAGCTTTATAAAGGCGAAGCGGATTGGTCGCTTATCGGAGAAGTAAAAAATAACCCGCGCATGCACATACCTGTCGTAGGAAATGGAGATATTGACTCGGCAGAAAAAGCCAAAGATGCTTATAATAATTATGGCGTTGACGGTATTATGATTGGAAGGGCAACTATCGGTAAACCCTGGATATTTAAAGAAATTAAACACTATCTGAAAACCGGCGAAATTCTGCCTCAGCCTGTTTTAGCTGATATTGTTGCTTTATCGAAAAATCATTTGCTTAAATCGATAGAAATTAAAGGTGAGAGAAGAGGTATTTTAGAAATGCGCCGTCATTTTGCACAGTATTTTAAAGGGCTTCCGAATTTCAGGGAAAAACGGATTAAGCTTTTAACATCGACTAATGTTATTGACATCTTTCAAATTCTTGACAACATAATTGAAACATATCCCGGATTTTAGTCCGAAGAAAATACAATATAATTTATTTCAGGATTACCAGAAACTAAAACTCAAAATAGGGATGATTTATTTAACCTGGTAAATGGGTTTATATTTTTTATCAGTATCCAGTACTTTGTAAATAGAATTATGGCTCTTATATTCAGGAACAAGATCCTTCATCAGCGATACCAGGTAAAGGTTATCCAACATATCGGCAACCTGGATAATTTTATCAATTTTTTGTGAAATATCTGTATAATTATAGCTCTGAACTTTAGCTATCATAATTTTAGGATGATATGTCGGGATAGTATTTTCTTCTTTGTTTAATAATTCTTCGCAGAGCTTTTCACCCGGGCGCAGGCCTATATATTTAATTTCAATATCTTTTCCCGGGATTAAACCGGCTAAGCGGATCATATTTTTGGCCAGGTCGATAATTTTTATGGATTTGCCCATATTGAAAATATAAATTTCACCGCCTTCGCCCATAGCGCTTGCTTCAAGAACAAGCTGGCAGGCTTCGGGGATGGTCATAAAGTACCTTGATACTTCAGGATCGGTAACTGTAACCGGATTGCCATTTTCAATTTGTTTCTTAAATAAAGGTATTACAGAGCCATTTGAGCCCAGCACATTGCCAAACCTTGTAGTAATAAAACTTGTTATGCCAAGTTCGTTTAGCGATTGGGTGTATATTTCAGCTATTCTTTTTGACGCCCCCATCACATTCGTAGGATTTACAGCCTTGTCAGTTGATATCATAATAAACCTGGGGACATTATACCTGAGGGCAAAATCGGCCAGAAGCTTGGTGCCGTAAACATTATTTTTTATTGCTTCAGCCGGGTGACGTTCCATCATCGGTACATGTTTATAAGCCGCAGCATGAAAAATAACATCAATCCGGTGCGATTCAAAAAGGTTTTTAAGCTTAAGTGAATTTGTTATATCGGCTAAAACTATTTCAGTGCGAAAATTATATGAATTGGCTGCTATTTCTATTTCAATATTATGCAACGGCGTTTCCGCCTGATCCAGTAAAATTATTTTAAATGGGTTGAACCCGCTGATTTGCCGGACAATTTCGCTGCCAATAGAACCTGCTGCCCCTGTAACCAAAACGGTTTTATTGCTAAGCTGTCTTCTTATTTCAGTAGTGTCGAGGTTAATCGGATCGCGTTTAAGCAAATCTTCAATTTTAATGTTTTTAATTTGTTTGATGTCAATGCCTCCCTTAATCCAGCTTTTTACATTTTGCACCGACATTACTTTTACATTCAGTTTAAGGCATTCCTCAACTATACTGTTTTTAAGTACCGGTGAAATTTGGGTTTTTGCAATTATCAGGCTTTTTACCGAATACATCTTTATTACATGTTCAAGCCTTTTATAATCATAAATGTCCGTTCCTTCAAGTTTCTTTTTATTCGTATCTTTTTCATTATCGATAAAAGCTACAAATTTATAAGATGATTCAGGATCGAGGTCGAGTGCCCTTTTCACAGAAACGGCCAGTTCGTCGGTTCCATAAATAATTGCATTTATTGTATTTATCGAATTGTTCTTTAGTTCCGAAAAAATAATTTTTACAAGCATTCTTATAAACACCATTATATAAGCTGCTATAAAAAAATCGATCAATAATATAGAAATCGGCAGGAAGAAATGCTTAGCAATTATAAAATAAAAAGTAATATTTGCGGCAATTAAAATTATTGTGCTTGAGAGAACTATTAATACAAGCTGAAGCAAATCCTTTATAGATATGTACCTGACAATATTTACATGCAAACGGCCAAAATAGAAAATAACCGATTTAACAAAAAGCACGATAATAACCGTAGGAATAAGGCTCGATGCATATTCGGGCGGTATTTTAAAATTAAAACGGAGTAAATAGGCAAGAATTATTGATACGGCATTTATTACCATATCGACATTAAAAATAAGCCATGACGGAAATAACCGGTTCGAAAGTTTCAGTTTCATCTGAAACATTTTATACATAAAACTTGTTTCTATTGGCTTAAAGCGAATAAAATTGCTCATTAAAGGATTTTTATTCCCATTGGTTTTCACAGAATTCAATTTAGGTGTTTTACCAAGTTATATCAAAGATATAAATTTATCTTAATATATATTAATTCCGTTAATCATAATTTACGTTTTCAAACGCCAACTAATTAATTAACAAAACTTTTATTCGGATTTTTTTATGACCTATAAAAATATTATCATAAAATTTTGTTTTAAGCTTACTAGAAAAACAGATGACCGGATAAATAGTTCAATAATTAGTCATTGGATTGTAAATAATAGAAACAATATTTTTTTTTGATTAACGAAATATCTTCGACTTAAGCATTTATTATGATAATTACTTTAGTCCCTTTATCTATGCTGCTTTCAACGTTAATTATACCTTTTATCGATTTGATTCGCGACCTAATATTTGCAAAGCCCATTCCTTCATTTTGGCCATACAATACTTCATTTGCATCGAAGCCTTTGCCATCGTCAGAATAAACCAGGGTTACCAACCTTTGATGGCGCATAAGTTCAATTTCAATATTTCTGGCCTGTGCATGTTTAATGGTATTGTTTATTAGTTCGCAAATCACCCTGTATAAAATAACTTCAGTATTATAATTAAGCCTGACATCAAACATATTGGATTTGAAAGTTGTGTTGATAGTTTTGGTTGAAGTGATTTTGCCTGAGAATGACTTAATGGCGCTTGCAAGCCCGAAGTTATCGAGAACATGCGGGCTCAGGTTGTTGGAAATTTCTTTCAGGCTGCGGATAGCTTCAGTAATAACCAAATCAGTATTATCAATAATTTCTTTGTTTTTATTGTCTTGTTCAGCTTGGGCTAACGATGAAACGGCCATTTTTACTGTCGAAAGCAAAGGGCCAAGCCCATCGTGTAAATCTTTTGCCAAACGCCTGCGCTCCCTTTCTTCTGTTTGAATAATAGCATTTAAAACCTGTTTTTCCGATTCGTTGCGGCTTCGTTCCGCCTTTTTTAAAAAAACGAAAATTTGCCTGATCAGGATTACGCCAACAGCCACTAAAAAAGAAGTAAGAATGCCAAGCCAGGTATTTATTGCAGCAACATCTTTTTCCCAGCCCCTCCAGACATAAGGAATGAACTCGAGAAAGCGCTGGATTGCCATTATAAGAAAACCTATAGAAATAAGTATCCATGAAAGGCTGTATTTTGTCCGCTTTGTCATGCTCAAAGCAACAATAGCCCCCGCAAACTGAAGTAGAATGGCTAATATAAGGGCGAAAAGTGTAATCATAATTCTCCCCTCTTTTATGGCAAAGTTAATATTCGACTAAAGAAATAAAAATGGTTTTTCATGAAAAAGGTTAATTATAAAAGAAGTTCACAAATAAATAGTTGATAAAGGCAGCCCTGGCAGTTATAATTTTAAAACTTTTTGTTAACACTTTTCAATAAAATATGTTATTTCGTTAATAGCTTTCTCTTTTTCCTCAATAAAACTCATATGACCGCTATTTTCAAATATTGCAACATATTTGTTTTTGGGCAGGTTTGTGAGCGGCATTATTTTTTCCACAGGTATGTAATTATCTTTTTTACCTATGGCGAAAAAAACCGGCGCGATTGTGTTTTCAAGGATAAAAGTCCGGTCTTTCCTGGCTTTCATTCCATTTAGGGCAGCAATAATTCCCTCATTTGTTGTAGCTGCGGCAATATTTAATGCACGGGCCATTTCCATTTTGAATTTTTCACGATTCTCGTCGGCAAAACTTTTAGGAACATTTACATTAAAAACGAGTTGTTTACTACCCTGTTTCACAAGCTCAATCTCCTTATCTCTCGCCTCCCTTTTTTCCTGCGTATCGGCCCATGAAATTGAATGATATAAGCTTATCCCTGAAACCATTTCAGGCCATAGTTCGGTAAATGCAAGCATTGCGTAACCACCCATAGAATGGCCGATGATTATTGCCTTTTCAATTCCCAAAAAATCAAGGACTGCTTTAATGCTCTCCGCCATTAATTCAACAGTAGCTTCCCCATTAGCAATGCCTGATTGACCATGACCTAACAAATCAATTGCTATGATTTGATATTTTTTTGACAATTGCTCTGCAAAACCATTCCAAATTTCTAACGATTCAAGATAACCATGAAGCAATACAACAGCTTTTCCTTTTCCCTGAATTGAGAAACGGATGTTTGTCGACTTAAATGGAATTGTTTGAATATCCATTGAATTATCAGTTTTTGGCAATAATAAATTTCTAATATATATTTAATCCATTAGAAAAAATTATTGCATCAAATATTCAATCAAAAATTTTAAACCAATTGCAATAAGAATAAGCCCTCCAATAATTTCCACTTTTTTACTGAAATATGAACCTATGTTTTTGCCAAAAAGTATTCCAAGCATCGAAATGCTGTAAGTTACCACTCCTATTATGAGTGAGGCGAAAACTAAATTAACATCAAGCAAGGCAAATGTCACCCCTAATGCAAATGCATCGACAGTTGTAGCCAGCGACAATAACAAAAGAACCTTTATATTATTTGATTTAAGTTTTTTTACATCTTCGTTTTGAAAGCTGTCATAAATCATTTTAGCGCCTATAAAGAAGAGCAGTCCAAAAGCAATCCAATAATTTATATGAACAATATATTTTTTTATGGCAAACCCTAAAAAGCATCCGATAATTGGCATTACAGCCTGAAAAAATGCAAAAACGGCTGCAATTTTTGATGCCTGGATAAATTTAATTTTTTTTTCAACCAATCCGTATCCTACTGAAATGGCAAATGTGTCAAATGAAAGTCCGAGACTCAAAAGGAGAAGAGGAAGTAATCCCATGCAAATTATTTATTGAAACGTCAAAGATAAACATTATGGTTGGAATGAAAATATAAATTGATAGGCTGTTGTACGTATTGAAAACAGATAATTTTAGAACTAATTTATTGGATGCTTACAATATAATTGATAGCTTTGCCTTAATTAAAATATTAAATATTAGTTGTATATGTCAATTATCCCTTTCAAACAATATCAAATTATACAAATCATTGCCTGATGTTGGATGACAGGTAAAACAAAGTTTGGTTATGTAAAATATTTAAATCCAACGCTTAAATTTCTTAATAATAATGAAGGTACATTTTATAGCTATTGGCGGAAGCGCGATGCATAACCTGGCAATTGCGCTTCAAAATAAAGGTTATGACGTTACCGGTTCAGATGATGAAATATATGAACCTTCAAAAACAAAATTAAAAGCTGCCGGCTTATTGCCTCAAAAAAAAGGTTGGCGCCCTGAAACGATAACTCCTGAACTGGATGCAATCATACTGGGAATGCATGCCCGGTCCGATAATCCTGAGCTAATTAAAGCCAGGGAATTAGGGCTGAAAATATATTCGATGCCCGAATATCTTTATGAGCAGACAAAAAATAAAACACGTGTAATTATAGGAGGAAGCCACGGGAAAACAACAATTACATCAATGATAATCCACGTGCTTAATTATCACGGGCGCAAATTCGATTACATGGTTGGCGCACAACTCGAAGGGTTTGAAAATATGGTACGGCTTTCCGAAGATGCAACGCTTGCTGTTTTTGAAGGCGACGAATACCTTGCTTCAACGCTGGATCCACGCCCAAAATTTCATGTTTACAAACCGGATATTGCATTAATCAGCGGCATTGCCTGGGACCATGTAAATGTATTTTCAACTTTTGATGTTTATGTTGAACAGTTCAAAATATTTATCGAAAATATCGAAAAAAACGGCAGCCTTGTTTACTGTGCCGATGATCCTTTGGTTGCAGGTATAGCGCTCATAGCGCGTAAAGATGTAAAAAGTGTCCCTTACCGGCACCACCCTTTCGAGGTTGATAATGATATTGTTTATCTTATAAACAATGGGAAAAAATATCCGGTTAAAATATTCGGAAAACATAACATGCTAAATATAAACGGCGCCAAGCAGGTTTGTAAAATAACCGGGATTACAGACGAACAGTTTTATGAAGCTATTACAACTTTTGAAGGAGCTGCAAAGCGGCTGCAACTTATAGGTAAAAATGAAAACACAAATATTTACCTCGATTTTGCACACTCTCCCTCAAAACTCACTGCAACGGTGAAAGCAGTAAAAAATCATTTCCCAAATCGCAAACTGATTGCCTGTATTGAGTTACATACTTTTAGCAGTCTGTCAGAAGATTTTCTCAGCCAGTATTACGGCACAATGGAAATTACCGATAAAGCTTATGTATACTATAATCCGCGAGCATTAGAAATAAAAAACATGAAACCTTTATCGTCTGAAGTTATCGCGAAAGCTTTCGATACAAAACATCTTTTGGTTTTTACCGATTCACAGAAATTAATTGAAGAGTTGAAATCAATAAACTGGAAAAACAAAAATTTACTATTTATGAGTTCCGGTAATTTTGATGGAATCGATTTTAATAAATTTGTAAACGAATTACTAAACCAATAAACCATGAAAAATAAAAAAGTTATTATCATTTCAATTGCTTTTGTAATAAGCATAGGTGTGTTCGCCCAAAAGCGTACCGGCATTGGCTTAAGGATAGACAGTGATAATGGTACCGAATTTGGCGCAACATTAAAATATCGTTTAATAGGAACTACGACCCTCGAAGCTATTGCAACTTTTCCTACAAATGCCGTTATATTAAACGGTTTATATGAAAAATACCATTCATTAAGCCGTTCAGGTTCTTTCCAATTTTTTTACGGAGGAGGTGTTTTCATAGGTGTTGGCGGAGGAAATAAAGCAGCCGGACTAAAGGGAATACTTGGCCTGTGCTATAATTTTAAAGATATACCCGTAGACCTTTCTGTCGACTGGTTTCCGGGAATGCAGATTATTGATAAAATCGATGCCAGGCTAAACAATTTTGGCATCTCATTAAGATACAAATTTTAATTGAAGTAAAAATTAAATTTAATATGCTAAAAGCAAAAATATTTTTTGGCATATTAAAAAAGTTTCTACTTTTGCACCTCTAATTTTATTGGCCCGTTCGTCTAGTTGGTTAGGACGCAAGATTTTCATTCTTGAAATCAGGGGTCCGACTCCCCTACGGGCTACAATTCAAAATTATAACCCTTCAAATGCATTGCGTATTTGAAGGGTTTTGTTATTTGTAATAAAATGAAAATAGATGCAGTTTTTGCAAACAAATATATTTTTATAACTGCTCAAAATTATTTGATCCGCTTTTCCACATCAGCAAAAGAAAGAAATAACAGATCAAACACAGTATTTTCAAAATAATCTATATTTTGTAGCTGGTGAAGTATTCTTATTCCACTTATTTTATATATTTGGAAGATTATTTTCTAAAAAATGAAAACCAAGTTTAGCAATAAAGAATACATCGATTCGGGACTTGCATTCGTGTTGCTGCTTTTACTGGCAAGCTTATTCTGGCATTCAAAATTAGCAATTAAAATTGATGTATTTTGTGTTTTAATCGTCATGGTTAAGCCTTCAATATTTTATCCGTTTGCTTTTATATGGCTTAACCTTTCCGATTTACTTGGCAAAATAGTTTCAAGCATTATATTAGGGATTATCTTCTGGATTTTTGTCGTTCCGACAGGTCTTGTACGAAAGCTTTCCGGGAAAGATAACTTGAAGCTTAAACAATTTCATAAATCAAATAATTCTGTTTTTACAGAAAGAAACCACGAGTTTTCTAAAGATGATATGCTTAACCCATATTGATTGAATATTGATTATTGAATATTGAAAAATTACAGGAAAAAACAGAAATCTTAAAATTTAATTATCATGGATTTTTTAAAAGAACTTTGGGCATTTTTAAAAGTGAGAAAAAAATTCTGGCTTCTGCCATTAATTATTGTTCTGCTTTTATTTGCGCTGATAATAATATTCACAGCCGGAACAGCAATTGCCCCGTTCATATATACCTTATTTTAGCATTATATGAGCAATGCAATCCTTGGAATTTCGGCTTTTTATCACGACAGCGCCGCAGCTATCCTGATAAACGGGAAAATTATTGCGGCAGCTCAGGAAGAGCGGTTTACAAGAATTAAGCACGATGCATCGTTCCCTGCTAATGCGGTAAAATATGTGCTGGATGAATCGGGGGTAAACCCTTCCGAATTGCAATGTATAGTTTTTTACGACAAGCCTTTTATTAAATTCGAACGATTGCTTGAAACTTACCATGCTTTTGCGCCAAAGGGATTAAAAAGCTTTACTATGGCAATTCCTGTGTGGATTAAGGAGAAGCTTTTTATGAAAAGCTTTTTGCAAAAGCAATTGAAAAAATTCGGGATTCCTTCGCATATCCCTGTTTTATTTCCCGAGCACCACCTGTCGCATGCGGCAAGCGCTTTTTATCCTTCCCCGTTTAATGAAGCTGCAATACTAACTGTCGATGGCGTTGGCGAATGGGCAACTACAACTATTGGTAAAGGGAAAGATAATAAAATTACAATTATTAAAGAACTGCACTTTCCCCATTCATTGGGATTGCTTTATTCAGCCTTTACCTACTATTGCGGGTTTAGGGTAAACAGCGGCGAATATAAGCTTATGGGCCTTGCGCCTTATGGTATTAACGGATCGGAAGGGGTTGAAAAATACAAATCGGTTATTTTAAATGAATTGATTGATTTGAGGCCCGATGGCTCGCTGCTGATGAATATGAAAAATTTCAATTATGCCGTTGGGCTTACAATGTGCAATGAAGATAAATGGGAAAAGTTGTTTGGCATACCCCGTCGCACTGAAGAAACCGAGCTTACACAGCCATACATGGATATGGCGCTTGCCATACAACAGGTAACTGATGAAATAGTCATGAGGCTTGCCCGGACTGCCAAAGAACTTACAAATTGCAAAAATCTTGTTATGGCAGGAGGAGTGGCGCTTAATTGTGTTTCGAACGGGAAAATTTATGAAAGCGGCCTTTTTGAAGATATGTGGATTCAACCGGCAGCAGGCGATGCAGGCGGCGCTGTTGGAGCTGCCCTTGCAGCTTGGTACCAGTATTTTGATAATTCCAGGGTTCCTGAAAAACCCGATTCGATGAACGGCTCATATTTAGGGCCATCTTACCCCGATAAAGAAATTGAAAAACTCATTAACCGCTACGATTTAAAAGCAACCTGTTTCAGCAATTTCGACGACATGGCTGTTAAAGCGGCTGCTCTAATTAACGAAGGCAAAGTAATAGGCTGGTTCCAGGGAAGGATGGAATTCGGCCCGCGTGCGCTCGGAAGCCGAAGCATTTTAGGCGATGCCAGAAACCCGGACATGCAGAAAAAGATGAACCTGAAAATTAAATTTCGCGAAAGTTTCAGGCCCTTTGCCCCTTCGATTCTTGAAGAAGATATAGGCGAATATTGCGGATATAAAGCAATTTCGCCTTATATGCTGCTTGTAATGCCGGTAGCTGCGAAACGCTGCAAAGCAATGCCTGAAAATTACAGCAGCACCGACTTGATGACACGGCTATATTTCCAGCGTTCAGATGTCCCTGCAATTACCCATATTGATTATTCGGCGCGTGTCCAAACCGTCAGCAAATCGACAAATGAACGCTATTGGAAATTGATTGACGAGTTCAAAAAATTAACAGGTTATGGAATAATTATCAATACCAGTTTTAACGTAAGGGGCGAACCCATTGTTTGCAGCCCTTCCGATGCGTTTCGTTGTTTTATGAATACCGAAATCGATTACCTTGCAATGAACAATTATTTATTTGCAAAAGAAGAACTGCTGCACCTAAAGGAAAAATTTTCAAAAGATTATAAGTTCGGATTAGATTAACATATTCAACCTGCATTTTCAATTTGAAATGTTTTCATGTCAGAAATTAATCCCGTTATTGAAGAAAGCTGGAAAGAACTTTTAATAGATGAATTTAGTTCCGGCTATTTTTTTAAGCTAAAAGAGTTTTTAACTGAAGAAAGAAAGCGATATACCATTTATCCTCCCGGCAGGTTTATTTTTAATGCATACAACAAAACCCCTGTGAGCAAAGTTAAAGTTGTGCTGTTGGGGCAGGATCCGTATCATGGGGAAGGCCAGGCGCATGGTTTATGCTTTTCTGTGCAAGACGGTGTAAAACCGCCTCCGTCATTGGTTAATATTTTTAAAGAATTAAAGGATGATTTGGGAATGACTGTCCCGAATCACGGAAACCTTGAGAAATGGGCTGAACAAGGAGCACTGCTGTTAAATGCAACGCTGACCGTTAGGGCAAACCAGCCCCGCTCGCACTTTAATAAAGGATGGGAATTGTTTACCAATTCTACCATTCAAAAAATAAGCGAGGCTAAAGATCACCTTGTATTTTTGCTTTGGGGAAATGATGCCAAAGCAAAAGAAACGCTAATCGATTCATCAAAGCATTTAATATTAAAAGCTGCCCATCCTTCGCCGTATTCCGTAACTTATGGATTCTTTGGCTGCCGTCATTTTTCGAAAACCAATCAATATCTTGAGGAACATGGGCTAAAACCTATCGACTGGCAATTATAAATTATGAAGCCCTAAACCTTAATGCCTCCTACTGGTTGGCAATTGCATTGTTTAGGAACTTATTGAATGGCACAAGCGCAGTAAACACTTCAGTTATTTCATCCATGAGACGGTTATCGTGAAGCATTTGAAGGGGAACATCTTTGGCAACCGAATAATTTTTGAATTTTAAGTATTCGATATAAGGAAAACCGGCACGAAAATCTCCTGTTTTCAGCGTTGGGACACCCTAAAAATTTTTATTTATAATCTGATAGAGCTCCGCCTGTTCTACATCCATGTTCAGTAGTCTGGATTTGGTATGTTTTGATTCCGGTAGTGTATAAGTTATTTGGTACATATTGTGAGTTACTTTCGCAGCTTTTTTTAGCGATAGCGTTGATTTTTCTGCATATAAAACCCTTTTCAGTTCTTTTAAAATACAATAAGCGGTGAACGATATGCAAATATGAGCTTCTATACGGTTTCTTAACCTGTGATAAATTGGCCGTATCCGTATGTCTGTTTTGGACATTCTGAATGCTTTCTCAATATGCCAAAGGTTTTTATAATTTTCCATAACTTCATTATCGGAAAGATTTGTATTGGTTGTATATCCTTTTAGCCCATCCCAAACTTTGTCATAATTGTATTTTTCGTAATCAATTTCAATGACGACTTCTCCGTTTAATTTCAGGTATTTGTTGTAACCTTTGTTGTTAATGCTTGATTTGGTTAACCTGCCTAATTTTACCTGTTTTTCAAGCCTTGTTAAACCTCGTTTGCGATTGTATGCATCTTTTGCTGCCCTTGCAGCTGCGTAGTTCACGATAAGCCTTGTGTTTTCTGATTTTTTTAAGCTCTTGGTCGTTCCATCTATAAATTGAGTGTTAAGTATTTCTTTTTTAATTTTTTCAGATTCATTTTTTATCCTTGCACCAAGAATATATTCGTAATTATTGGCCTCTAAAGCTTTTATATTATCGTTTGAAAGCAATCCGGCATCTGCAACAATAACGGGCTTGTCAAGCTTAAATTTCAGGCTTATTTTTTCGATAAACGGAATGAGCGTGTGCCCTTCGTAAATACTGCCTTCATAAATATCGTAACCAATTGCATAGCCTCCAAGTCCAACAAGCAAACCAATGTAAATCTGTGGGCATTGGTGTTTGCCATCTTTACTAAACCCGGTTTTGCGCAGATCATCCTCATCGCTTGCTTCAAAATACAACGTGGTCATGTCGTAAAATACAACACTGATTTTATTATTAAGAACTCTCAAAGTGTGATTAAATGCAATATTCTCAACCTGTGGCTTGAGTTTGTCGTTCAATTTGTCCAAAAAACGATATACAGCATCTATATCAAGGCTTGTTCCCTGATAACGGTATAAATAATCAATGGTTTTAAGCTTACTCAAAGGAAATGCCAACCGGGCAATTACTAAATGACGGAAAAACTCGTCGTTAATAGCGTTGAAGCCAATGTAATTATATATTTTCCCAAAGATTATTTCGGGACCCAGAGTGCGGATGCTTGCGTTGTCCAATATAGAGAAGGCTTGCTCAATAATTGCATCGCCCTCAAATCCGAAAAGCTTTTGTGGATCACCACTAAGTCGCTCAATCTCCTGTTTGGCAAGGCGTTCTAATTTTTCAAGTTCCTGCTGCGTGGTGGCAGAACCTATTGTTTTAACTACTTTATAGCGTCCATTCTGCTTCTGTATTATTTGAATACTAAAGCTTCCGGAAGAATTAGGTTTTTTTCTGACAAACATACTTTAAAATTCGGGACACCCAAATTAAAAATACTTTTCAATATTTACAAGGGTTTCAGAGGGTGTCCCAAAAAAATGCGGAAAACAGGACAAATAATCCTTCTCGATTTAGCGTTAAAAATGGCGAAGCTTATAATAAATTGATTTTGTAAAATAAAATCTGGCTGTTGAAATATATATTTTCTTCCTGAAGCAAATAATTTAAAGTACTTTTATTTTTTTAAAACTGATTATATTTTAAACAGATACAAATATCCCTTTCCAACAAAATTAAATTTTAACTTATTTGGCAATAAAATATCTATTTTTGTTCATTAAAACTTAAATAACAACAATGGGAAGTAATGGAATAATATCCCGGGGATGTACTAAAATGATAAATGATGCGGCCGCATACATATTTTTGCAGATCATGTGATTGTTCGAAACTAAATGTTTATGATTGGTTAAATGATAAACCTACTGGAATCGCACCAACCGATTCTGTTGAAATAAGGTTCAAAAATACCCGGAAAGGATTTTACAGGAATGTTAATAAATTAACTTTGAAACAGGGCGATATTGTTGCAGTTGAAGCGTCGCCAGGCCATGATATTGGAATAGTTTCATTAGTTGGCGAGTTGGTAACCGAGCAGGTTAAAAAATATAAAGTCCGCACCGATAATGGGGAATTTAAGAAAATATACCGCAAGGCGAAAAGTGTTGATATTGATAAATGGCGCGAAGCAATAGACCTTGAAGAACCCACTATGCTAAAAGCACGAAAGTTAAGCGAAAACCTGAAACTTGAAATGAAGATTGGCGATGTTGAATATCAAGGCGACAGGACGAAAGCTATTTTTTATTACATAGCAGATGACCGTGTTGATTTTCGAGAACTCATCAAGGTTTTAGCAGAAGAATTCAAAGTACGTATTGAAATGCGACAAATTGGCGCACGACAGGAAGCAGGCCGCATTGGCGGCATCGGGTCATGCGGCAGGGAACTTTGTTGCACTACGTGGATTATGAATTTTGTATCTGTTGCAACAATTTCTGCACGCTACCAGGAAGTATCCCTTAATCCGCAGAAACTTGCAGGGCAATGCAGCAAACTTAAGTGCTGTCTGAATTTCGAACTCGACTGCTACCTCGATGCACAAAAAGATTTTCCGGATATTTCAATAGCGCTTGAAACTACAAACGGAACGGCTTATCACCAAAAAACAGATGTTTTCAGGCGTATAATGTGGTACGCTCATAACAAAGAAGAAACTTCCAATATATTTGCATTATCGGTTGAACGTGTAAAAGAAATTATTGAGAGCAATAAAAATGGAATAAAAGTTAAAATCGCCAGTAACGAATCCAAAGAACCAAGCAAAACCGTCAACGATGAATTGGATTATAGAAATGTGGTAGGCCAGGAAGGACTTACACGTTTTGATGATAAAAAACCCAAAAATAATTCTGAAAAAAGACCAGAGTTTTTTAGGAGAAAATAATTTTATTCTTTAGGGATTCTCTGGATGAAATTTAATAATATTTGAAATTACTTTGTTTACGCTCAAACTTATGAAACCTATGGGCAATTCAAAAGATGAAAGGAATAATTATTATAGTATGGTAAGCAAAAATTTAATAAAATTTGCCAGTTTACTTTTACTGATAGTATCGTGTGTAAATATAAATGTTTTCGAAAAAAATCTTGCTATTGATAATGCTGCTTGGCCAAGCGAAAAAATTTACAGGTTCGAATACCTTTCAAACGATACAGTTTCATCCAAAAATGTTTATATTAACATGAGGCATAACAGCCTGTATAAGTATAATAATATTTTTCTGTTTGTAACCACCATTGCGCCCAATGGCAAAAATTTTAAAGATACTGTTGAGTTTACTATTGCAGATAACAAAGGAAAGTGGCTCGGCGCAGGATTGGGAGATATTCACGATTTAAGGCTCACCTATAAACAAAACATCAGGTTTGCCCAACAGGGAAAATATGTTTTTTATATTCAGCAGGGCATGAGGGAAAAAATTCTTGAGAATATTACTGATATTGGATTGAGGATAGATAATGCC
Organism: uncultured Bacteroidota bacterium; assembly: GCA_963808135.1. Taxonomy (GTDB): domain Bacteria; phylum Bacteroidota; class Bacteroidia; order Bacteroidales; family DTGW01; genus CAWEFA01. Next base: position 2,876 of record CAWEFA010000031.1, on the reverse strand, counting down.
GGGCAATAAAAAATATTTATAAATATTAATCGGCTATTTTACTTGTTATGGGGAAAAACAAGCTTTTCCGGTTTGCCGAAATGAATACCTTTTCAAATGTTATTCAACCAGGCAGCCGGGATATTCTTAATAAGGATAACGAACTTAAAGGCAACTGGGCAGGCAACATATTTAAAAATAATAATGCTATAATTTTGGAATTGGGCTGCGGCAAAGGTGAATATACCGTTAACCTGGCAGAAAAATTTCCCGATAAAAATTTTATAGGAATAGACATTAAAGGTGCGCGCATGTGGGTTGGCGCGAAGAAATCGCTTAATTTGGGGCTGACAAATGCCGTATTTCTCAGAACAAGGATTGAGTTCATTAATTCATTTTTCAGTAACGGGGAAGTTGATGAAATATGGATTGTTTTTCCCGATCCGCATGAGAATAAAAAACAAAATCAAAAACGGCTTACTTCTTCAGTTTTTCTTAATAAATACAAAGGTTTTTTGAAAAAAGATGGAATTGTCAATTTGAAAACAGACAATGAAATTCTTTACAATTACACATTAAACATTATCAGAAAGAATAACTTAAAACTTTTGCATAATGTATCCGATCTGTACAACTCGGAGCATTTGGATAAAGCCCATAATGTAAAAACATTTTACGAACAAATGTTTCTTGAAGAAGGAAAACCTATACATTATCTTCAGTTTACCCTCGAAGGAAATGAAAACATTGAAGAACCCGAAGAAAAATAATAATTTTTTCCAAAAGGTATATGAAGTTACTCTTCAAATTCCTTACGGGCGCGTTACCACGTACGGCGCAATTGCGCGTTACCTGGGTTCAGCACAATCTTCGCGTATGGTAGGCTGGGCGTTAAATAATTCTCACCATTCAGGGACCTTTATACCTGCTCACCGGGTTATTAACCGTAATGGCTTAATGACTGGGAAACATCATTTCGGGGGACAAACCGTCATGCAACAGCTTCTCGAAAACGAAGGCATTAAAGTAGAAGATGACCGTGTTGTTGAATTTCAGAAGCTTTTCTGGGATCCTGTTAAAGAATTAGGCAATTTTTAAGCAACTTATAATCCCAGCTTCTCTTTAAGCATTTGCGATTCAGCTTCGAAACCTTGTTTCTCGAGCAATGCAAACATATTAATTTTGTATGCTTCCACGCCCGGCTGGTCAAATGGGTTAACATTTAAAATTTGTCCGCTGATGCCGCAGGCTTTCTCAAAGAAATAATAAAGCTGCCCAAGATAATATTCATTTAATTTCGGAATTTCAATTATAATATTAGGCACGCCGCCATCTATATGAGCCAGTAATGTGCCAAGTTCAGCTTTTTTATTCACCTCGTCGATGCGTTTATACGCAAGGTAATTCAGATTGTCAAGGTTATCTTTATCAAAAGGAATTGCAATGTTTCTGCCTGTTTCTTTTATAGTCAACACTGTTTCAAAAAGTATCCTCTCTCCTTCCTGGATATATTGTCCCATCGAATGCAGGTCGGTAGTAAAAATTACGCTGGCAGGGAAAATGCCTTTATTTTCTTTCCCTTCGCTTTCGCCGAAAAGCTGTTTCCACCATTCGCCAATAAAGGCCATTTTGTTGTTATAATTAACGAGAATTTCAATTTTTTTTCCTGTCCTGTAAAGGGCATTTCTTGCGGCGGCATAAGTGGCGGAAGGATTGTGTTCAAATTTCTTTTCCGGGTTAGTTAGTTCTTCCATATGCTTTGCCCCATTGATTAGCTCGCGAATATCGAACCCGGCAATTGCAATTGGCAAAAGGCCTACCGGTGTTAATACGGAAAAACGGCCTCCTACATCATCAGGAATATTAAAAGTTTTGTAACCTTCCTGCTTTGCTAATGTTCGTAGAGCGCCACGATTGGCATCGGTAATTGCAATTATTAAATCTTTTGCTACAGCTTTGCCGACCTTTTTCTCCAAATGTTCTTTCAAAATACGGAAAGCAATTGCAGGTTCGGTTGTGGTTCCCGATTTCGAAATAACAACAATTCCATATTTTTTGTCATTAAGCAATTCTATTAGTTCCGACAGGTAATCTTCCCCTATATTGTGGCCTGCAAATAAAACTACCGGTTCTTTATTGCTTTTTTTAAGGGTATAGAATGAATCGGAAAGCGCTTCAATAGTTGCTTTTGCGCCAAGATAAGAACCGCCGATGCCGATTATAACTACAATCTCACATTTCTTGCGTAACACATTTGCAGCCGATTCAATTTCTTTAATGGTATTATTGTTAATTGAAGAAGGAAGATTAACCCAACCCAGGAATTCTTTACCTTTTCCGGTTTTTTCATGAAGGGCTTTATTGTGTTTTTTTATTTCATCGGCAAATCCGTAAACCGTTTCTTTCTGTACAAAATTGAAAATATTATCTATATCAACTTTCAGGGTATCCATAATAATTAGCTTTAATAAGGGTTAAAAAAATAAAGCGCAAAGATAAAAAGAATTTCGGCTTATGAGAGAAGAAAAAACAAGTGAAATTAAAGGTTTAAAATATCTCTATCAAAACGAATCCACTTCTTTAACTTCAAAAGGTATATTCCAGAGTGATTTAAAATCATTGCCAAGATCGAGCATTTCCTGTCGCTTGTTACGTAATACCAGTTGATAACTACATTATTGCCTTTAAGATAAATATCTTTTAATAATTCAAAAATATTCATAAGGGAACGGTTGGTACTGCTATTGGAATATTCGAGATAAATATTTGCTTCGGTAACCGGACAAGGTTTATTAGCATATTCTTCAATAAAATTAATTACCGGTTCATATAATGCTGCGCTATCTTCAGGTATCGACCTCCCTGAAATTAACAATACTCCATTTTCGAACTTTATT
>CAWEFA010000030.1:0-53464 GCA_963808135.1 uncultured Bacteroidota bacterium | reverse complement strand
GACCCGCGATTTAAGCCAGCCCGCGTAAAAAATCGGCCATTCTTCGGCAAGGCACTTGACAGAAAAAATTTATTGGCTAAGTTCAAACGCAGTGGTGAGTAAACTGTCAAACTTGAAACTGAACAGTCTAAACAGTCTATGGACATACATCATCCTTTCCTGAGTGAATTCCCCGAACATCGTGAAACCGTCCGGCATCTGCGCCTGAGCAACAACAAATTCCGTGAGATGTTTGAGGAATACCACCAGTTGGACGACGCGGTCTGCCGGATTGAGGAGGAAATTGAGTTCGCCACCGACCAGGCGTTTGACGAACTGAAGTTCAAGCGCGCCAAACTCAAGGACGCCCTCTATTCCGCAGTCAGCCGCGCCACGGTCGTGGCGTAATCAACGTCAGGTTTTGCCGGCTTTGGCCGGCGCCGCCGATGGTCGCTTTAATGCGATTCGGCGGCGGCTTTCCTTTTCTTCGCCTCTTCAACCACCTTTTCCGCCGCGTCGCGCGGCATTTCCTCGTAATGGCTGAATTCTTCCGTATGCACGCCGCGTCCGCCGGTCAGCGAACGGAGATTGCTGGAATAGTGATAAAGGTCCTTCACCGGAACCTGCGCCTTGATGACCTGGAAACCGCCGTCGGTTTCAATGCCCTGGATCCGGCCGCGCCGGGACGATAGATCGCCCATCACCTTGCCCATGCAATCGTCCGGAATGTGAATCTCAATGTTGTTGATCGGCTCCAGCAGACACGGCTGCGCGGCGGTAAACGCCTCCTTGAACGCGAAGTAACCGGCGATTTGAAACGCGATGTCCTTGGAATCCACCGGGTGCATCTTGCCGTCGTAAAAATCAACCTTCACGTCCACCACGCGGCAGCCGGCGAGGATGCCCTCGGTGCAGGCCTGGTTGACGCCCTTCTCGACGGACGGCACGAACACGCGGTCCACGTTCTGGCCGACCAGCGAGTTGGTGAACTCCAGGCCCGTGTCGCGCGGCTTCGGTTCGATGCGCATCCAGACCTCGGCAAATTGTCCGGAACCGCCGGTCTGCTTCTTGTGGCGGTATTTCGAGTCGCCCTTGGCCTTGATGGTTTCCCGATAACGCACGCGCGGCTCGGCCAGTTCGACGTGGACGTTGTACCGGCGGCGCAACCGGTCGGCGACGACTTCCAGATGCAATTCGCCCTGCGCGGAGATGACGGTCTGGTGCAGTTCCGCATCCACGAAATAGAGGAAAGTTGGGTCTTCCTCGTGCAACGCGGCGAGGCCGGAGGCGATTTTGTCCTCCTCGCCCTTCACCTTGGCGACCAGCGACGCATGGATGTTGGGCTTGGGATAAACGACCTTCGACAACCTCACGGCCTTCTTCGCGTGGCACAGCGTGTTGCCGGTGTGCGTGTCCTTGAGTTTGACGGCCGCGGCGATGTCGCCGGCGCCGAGGGTGTTGACCGCCTCGCGGTTCTGGCCGTTGAGCAGGTAAATCTGCCCGATGCGCTCATTGACTTTGCGGTCGCTGTTGTACAAATCCATGCCGGTGGAAACCGACCCCGAATAGATGCGGAAGAACGACAGTTCGCCGAAATGCGCCTCGGACATCGTCTTGAAAATGTAAAGCACCGGTTCGGGATCGTCCAAGCCGACCTCCACCTCCGCGTCGTTGGCGTTGAGGGCCTTGACCTTCTTGCGGTCCACGGGCGACGAGCCGTATTTGGCGATGAAATCCATCAGGCGCGCGACGCCGATGTTGTTTTCCGCCGAAGTGCAAAACAGCGGAATCAACTGTTCCTTTTGCACCGCCGCGTGGATGCCGGCGCGAAATTCCTCCTCCGACAGGCTGCCCTGCTCGAAAAACTTGTTCATCAACTCGTCGTCGGACTCGGCGATGTGTTCGATCAACTGGCGGTGCAATTCCTTGACCTTCGTTTCCAATTCACCGGTGGCCGGCTCTTCCTTGTATTTGCCGCTGGAATCGGTCGCGTAGGTCACAATTTCATTGCGCAACACGTCCAGCACCCGGTTGAAGCCGGGGCCGGGATTCATCGGAATGCTCAACGGAAAGACGTGCCGGCCAAACCGCTCCTGCACCTGTTTCACCACCGCGTCGAAATCCACGTTCTCCTTGTCCACCCCGTTCACGACGATCATTTTCGGAATGCCGTAGCGGGTCGCGTAATCCCACACCCGGTCGGTGCCGACGCCGATCCCGTGTTGCGCGTGAATCACCACCAGCGCGAAATCGCCGACGCGCAACGCGCCCAGCCCTTCGCTGATGAAGTCGAGATAACCGGGGGTGTCAATGATGTTGAGCTTTTTCCCCATCCACTCCGTGTGCAACAGCGAAGCGGAGACGGAAATCTGGCGGTTCTTTTCGCTGATGTGGTAATCCGACACCGTGGAGCCGTCGGCGATGCGGCCCATGCGGGAGATGACGCCGCCGCACATGAGCATGGACTCGCAAAGCATCGTCTTGCCGGACGAAGCGTGGCCGACGACGGCGAAGTTACGGATGTCTGCCGGAGCATAATTTTTCATAGTGGAATTTCTTTCAATTTGGAAACAGTGGAAACCGCAACCGCCCGCGACTCAAAGGAGCGCGGCCCGTTTGAAGACAAATGCAACTTGGCGAAAGCCCGTCGGGGACAGGCAACGATGGTTTGCATGCGCCATTTTATAACCGACCCGCCACCCCGCTGAAAAGCAAAGTTTGGCTTTATTGCATCAAATCTTGCCACGCTGCACACTGCCGCGGTCCCCCGATGGGGCCTGTTGTCAAATCGTTTAGGAGACGGCGGAGCGCGGCTGCCTGCTCGCGATTTATCGGAGTCTCAGCCCTTAAAGCGTTGTGCGAACTTCGCCTTGAAATGGGAAACCGTCTTGGTTTGCGTAATCCAAATAAATTTGTTCCGCTTTGGGTTATTGATTTCCCTTTGCTGGAATGGGACGAAAAAAGCAAGCGCTGGTTTGCCATGCACCATCCCTTCACTTCGCCGGTTGACGATGATATTCAATATTTCAAAACCGATCCCGGTAAAATTCGTGCAAAAGCTTACGATTTGGTAATTAATGGAGTTGAAATCGGAGGAGGTTCAATTCGTATTCACAATAAAGAATTGCAGCAAAAAATGTTTTCTGTGCTTGGCTTTACTCCCGAACAGGCCGAATATCAGTTTGGATTCCTTATGAATGCCTTTCGTTTCGGCGCACCCCCACATGGTGGCATTGCTCTCGGCTTCGATCGTCTCTGCTCTTTGCTTGCCGGTTTAGACAATATCCGCGATGTAATTGCATTTCCGAAAAACAATGCAGGCCGTGATGTAATGATCGATTCTCCCTCAAGTATTAGCCAGGAACAACTGGATGAATTAGGAATTAATATTAATAAGAAAGATTAATTTTATTTCTTCAATAATAAAATTGAAAATTTGCTAAAGCACAGTTTATGTTAAAAATTTACCACAATCCCCGATGTAAAAAAAGCTGTGAGGGATTGAAATATCTTAAAGAAAAAAATGTTGTATTTCAAATAGTGAAATACATTGAAGAAGGCATTAGTAAATTAGAAATAAAAGAAATTCTTTTAAAGCTAAATAAAAAGCCACATGAAATTGTCCGAATACAAGAGGATTATTTTAAAAAAGAATTAAAAGGTAAACATTTCACAGATGATGAATGGATTCAAATTTTAATCGAGAACCCAAAACTTATACAAAGGCCTATTATTGTCGGAAAATACAAAGCTGTAATTGCACAACCGCCTGCTTTGAGCGATATTCTAATAAATAACTGATAATTGATTATATATAATATGGCAAACTTCAGAATTGAACACGATACAATTGGCGAAATAAAAGTACCGCCGATAAATACTGGGGCGCGCAAACGGAAAGGTCGCTCAGGAATTTTAAAATCGGGCCTGAAGCCAGTATGCCGAAGGAAATTATTTTAGCTTTTGCATACATAAAAAAGGCTGCCGCTTTGACTAACTTCGAACTCGGCATTATCCCAATCTCAAAATGTGAATTAATTTGCAAGGTATGCGATGAAATCCTTGCAGGTAAATTAGACGATGAATTCCCACTGGTAATATGGCAAACTGGTTCAGGCACACATACCAATATGAACATAAACGAAGTAATTGCCAACAGGGCACACGTATTGACCGGGGGCAAACTAACCGACAAAAATAAAATCCTTCATCCAAATGATGATGTCAATAAATCGCAATCATCGAACGATACATTTCCAACAGCCATGCATATTGCCGCGTATAAAATGGTCATGGAATTAACGCTTCCTGGGTTACAAAAATTGTGCAGCACATTTGCAAAAAAATCGGAGGAATTTAAAAACATAATAAAAATAGGACGCACCCATTTAATGGATGCTACGCCTATTTCACTCGGGCAGGAATTGTCAGGTTATGTCAGGCAAATTGATAATTCAATTCGCGCCATAAGGAATGCCCTTGAGCCTATCTGTGAGTTAGCGATTGGAGGAACTGCCGTTGGAACAGGATTGAATGCACCCAAAGATTACGATAAATTGGTTGCAAAAAAAATTGCGGAACTAACCGGCTTCCCCTTTGTAACAGCTCCTAATAAATTTGAAGCCCTTGCAGCAAATGATGCTATGGTTGAATTGAGCAGCGCATTTAAACGTTCGGCAGTTTCGCTCATGAAAATTGCAAACGATATACGTATGCTTGCTTCAGGTCCCCGTTGCGGCATAGGCGAAATAATTATCCCCGATAATGAACCGGGCTCATCAATTATGCCTGGTAAAGTTAATCCTACCCAAGCGGAAGCTTTATCAATGGTTTGTGCCCAGGTTATTGGCAATGATATGGCAATTTCAATCGGCGGGGCAAACGGACACTTCGAACTTAATGTCTTCAAACCAATGATTGTTTATAACGTTTTGCAATCGGCAAGGTTGTTAGGCGATGCTTGCATATCTTTTAATGACAATTGCATTATGGGGCTATTACCAAACCATGAAACTATAAAAAAACATCTTGACAATTCCTTAATGCTGGTAACTGCATTAAGCGTTCACATTGGTTATGAGAATGCAGCAAAAATAGCAAAAAAAGCCCATGATGAAAATAAGAGTCTTCGCGAAGCTGCAATAGAATCAGGTTTGGTAACTAATGAACAATTTAATTTGTGGGTGGATCCGAAAAAAATGATATAAACAAAAGTTATTCGTGGTTTCAATGAATCAATAAAAGCTTTGTAACACGTGTTTTTGAACCATCGCTATTAGAACAGAATACTAAATAAACACCGGTATTCGCCCGTTTACCCTGTAGGTTTTTGCCATTCCAAACAGCTTGGCCTCCAAGAGAAACTGTCTCATATACCAGGTTACCCGATACATCGGTTATTTTAACAATAGTATTTTCAATTAAACCGGTAACAATTATATTTCCATTATAATTTTCTCGAACAGGGTTCGGATATACATAAACTTTTCCAAAATCCTCACCGCCTTCAGTTGCAAATCCCCTGTATGAAATAAGTCCAACATCCGTAGCAAAAAATACTTCGCCGGATTTTTGATTAATACTTATATCAAAAATTGTATTTGAAAGAAGTGGGCTGTTGTCTTTAGTAAAATGTGCCAACTGGTTCTGGCCGTCATTAGATATTAAAAATGCCCCTGAACTTTGAGTTCCAAACCATATCCTGTTACCTCCATCGACGGCAATAGCATTTATCCTCTCAGTTTCCAGAAGGTAAGCAGCTTCTGTCTGGCCTTTTATTATTGGAACTAAAATTTTTGAACCGGAAGGGCCAATATTATCAAAAACATCCTGTGGGGTAACAAATTTGACCGGACCAGCGTCTGTGCCAACCCATATATAACCATTACGATCTTCAGCAAAGCAATAAATATTGGTTGATGAAATTGTCGATTCTATATTAGATAAATTTAATGAGGTAAGCGAATAATCAATTTCATTACCAATTGTATTATTATTAATTGTGCTTTTTTCAGCAAACACCATTATTGTTGTGGAAGAACTTGAAGGTGTTGGAAGGTATATCCATTTATGCCCCCAGCTTGTAGCTAAAACATCGCCTACATAACCATTTGCTACGGCAGCAGTGCCTAACGAAAAACTTTTCCATTTGCCATCAGAATAGCCCGGATGGGTATGCACAACCAATTGGTTTTTACAAAAAGAATTTGTAACCCAAAGATTTCCGTTTGCATCAAATGAAATACCATAAAGTTCGTACCTGGTAGAATCTTGTTTAACTTTCAATTTATTAAACGCATTATTTTGGTTCGTAATATAGCGGTTTGGTTGCTTAGTTATTTGGGCAGCCCCTTCATTGCCTTTAACTGGTAATATTTTAGACCTTTTTACTGGTTTTACATTTTCTATTAATGATTTTTTGGCAAGATAATTATATGGTTGGATACAATTATTTGTATTATCGGAACTAAATAGTTTGAATTTTCCTTCACTATATTCTACAAGCCCGCCTGTAGACCATGTCGTCATATAAACTACACTGGTATCAAACGGATCAATTTTTACATTTACCATATCTTCAACTGGCGCTAATTCAGGTATTGTATTTAAATTGTATACACTCCAGATATTGTCAGAATAAGCTTGTGCCCCGTCATGTGAATAAAGCGGTGAATTCCAGTTATCGCCTTTACTGCCTGTTACTGACCATAATGTTCCATTTGAAGCATCGATTTTTACATTATCAGGGTAAAAAGGACTATTAGGTGGGGGAATTGGTTTAGCTGGATTATTTTGGTATGCTATATCTAAACATTTAAATAATGTCAATTGCCCGTCTGAAACCCAAATATTCGATTTTTCATCAGCCGTTGCATACGTTTCATACCAATTCCAATATACATGCGTTGTTGCCAGGCTTGAATCTAAAGTATAAACCCCGCCATTTGTAACAATTAAAAATTTATTGTTTTTTACGTTCATAGCAATTATGCTTTTGTCATTAATTGCATTTAATGTCGCCCAATTGCCACCTTTTAAATTTAAATAAAGAATTATGTCATTTGATGTAGAATTATTGCCATGAAACATAGCAAATAATTTTCCCTTAAAATATGCCATGTTGTTACATTCATTATTGTAATTTGAGAAGTTTATACGTTGTTTCCAATGGGTAAAGTCTGCTAAAAAAGAATCGTTTACCGATGCCTTGTAAATTCCGGTGAGCGTTGCAGCATAAAAATATTTGAGAGAGTCGTCAACACATAACCTGTTTACTAAATTAGGCGAACCATTATTTCCCGGATAGTAAGTGTCCAGAATTTGGAATTTTTCAAGATCAAGTACCGAAATCCCGTATCCACATGATAAATAAGCTTTATTCCCGACTACCAATATGTCATTAATTGTTCTGTTAGGAATTGATGTTTTATTTTTAATATCAGGAACATTAATTATTTTATGACCTTCAATAAGGTCGATATTAGAACTGGTATAAGCAACTATAAGTATATCATTTTCCGGTGCATATTCAATTGTTGAAATTTCAACATCACTAAGTCCCTGAAGTTTGGAAATGGTGTGAATACTGTAATCGGTAAGATCGTAGCAAAATAAGCTGACTTTAGTGCAACAGTAAACTTTGTTTTTGCCCAATACTACTTTTTCGCCCATATGGTATGAAAGGTAATCTTTCCAACTTCCGGGAGCAACCTGTGCATTTAAACATATGTAATTCAAAATTATGGAAAGTAATAATAATAATTTACGGTTCATTTTTATAAATAAATGTAAGTCAATGCAAAAAACGAAAACTGGAATAATTTATTGTTTTTGGTTATTTTGATTATATTCATTTATTAAACTTTAGATTTTATTATTAATGTATTCCGTCAATTTTTCAATCGCCATTGAACGATGGCTTACCTGGTTTTTTTCATCCAAACTCATTTCAGCAAAAGTTTTATTGTACCCATCGGGCTGGAAAATGGGATCGTAACCAAAGCCCATATTGCCGCGTTTTTGGCTAAGGATAATTCCTTCAACTTTTCCTTCGAAAAAAATATTTTTGCCTTCTTTAATCAAACAAATTATAGTACGGAAAAATGCTTTGCGGTTTTCCACCCTTTTCATTTCAAAAAGTAATTTATTGATATTTGCTTCATATCTTTCTTCAGTGGAATTAACCTGAACATCGTTTGCACTGTAACGGGCCGAATAAACTCCCGGCCTTCCATTCAGCGCTTCAACTTCTAAACCGGTATCGTCGGCAAAGCAATCGCAGCGATATTTATCATAAACATACCGGGCTTTTTGTAACGCATTGCCTTCAAGCGTATCCTGGTTTTCTGGAATTTCATCGAAGCAACCAATATCCCGGAGAGAAAGCAGTTTTATTTTATTGTCCAGTAATTTGGATATTTCTTCAATTTTATGGTTATTGTTGGTTACGAATAAAAGCTCGTGCATCATTGATTTAATTAACTATTGTCCGAAATCGAATTGTATTTTTTCAGCATGTTTTTCAGTTCATTTTTGAAAGGCTGGTTATATTTTTCAGCAACATCAAGCATTTGCCTGAGCGATTCGAGGGAATAGCTTATATCAAAATCAACATTTTCCCGGAACACTTTTGGCAACGATAAAAAATAACCGAGTTTTTCAGAACAGGTTTGAGAATACCTCTTCATTATTTTCAAACCATTTGCTGTATCGCCGGCTGCGAAATATGTTTCGGATATGGCAATTGAAAAAATATCGTCAGGCACTTTATCAAGCGGCGTAAGTTCCTGGCACTTGTTTAAAACGGCAATGGCAGAATCTTTCTTGTTTTCTGCGAGCAAAGCTTTTGCAAGGCGTGTAAAATTATTTTTGAATTTGAGCACCGATAAAGTCCTGAGGTGAAACTGGTCTAAATATACACCGAGCGCATTCATCCGGCCATAGTCAAATTTATTCATCATGTTATTGTACATAACATCGGTATTTATTTTGCCACAATCGAGCATGCTGCTGTATTTTGTTTTAATAGGCACAAGGCGGTAAGCAAAGCCTTCAAGCTGGAGGTATTCGTTCAGGTTAAGAGTACCTTCGATATTGCAGGCATCAAAATATATTGGCCGGGACAAGTTGTTATTGGCAATGATGTCAAGTGTACCCAACTGGCTTTTATCAATATCGGAACCTTTAACGGTAAAACGGATTTCTTTTTCAATTTTATCTGAATCCTTTAAACTTACAGTACCATTTTTTAAAACAGCTTGCTTATCGACCGGGATTATAAAATTGCGCCCGGGCAGATAATCGATCTGGTCATATTCGCCTATTTTTTTTGTATCGGGACTATCGCTGGCAACAAAATCTACGGCTTGCTTTAAATTGATGTAATCTTTAATTTTTTCAACAATATAAATCCTGTCGCGTTTTTCACCAATATATTGTTTCTTCACCAGTGAAATTGGCAAAGGTTCTGAATTGTATGCTTTCTTTTTCATCTGATCGAAATACCAGTCAGCGCTGAACAGCATGAGGTTAACCACACGCACGTCAGTCCTGATTCCTTCAACCTCCTGCAAATACCATAACGGGAAAGTGTCATTATCGCCAAATGTAAATAATATGGCATTCGGGGCGCAGGAATTTAAATAGTTAAATGCATATGACCTTGTGGTATATCTGCCGGAACGATCATGGTCGTCCCAGTTTTCTTTCGCCATGATGCCGGGCACAAGCAAAAGGCATACGCCAGAGATTACGATAGCGCGTAAAAAAGCAAATTTTTGATTTTTTAAAAATTCATACAGCGCAATAACCCCAAAACCAATCCAGATAGCAAAAACGTAAAATGAGCCGGCGTAAGCATAGTCGCGCTCACGCGGTTGAAGCGGGGTTTGGTTAAGGTATATTACTATGGCAATACCTGTCATTATGAAAAACAATGTAGTAATTAAAAAGCTGCGCCTGTTTTTATCGAATATATAAAATAACCCTAAAATTCCGAGTAAGAATGGCAGTCCATAATATACATTTCTTGATGGTATATTTTTCATTACCGGAGGTAATCCTTTCTGGGTTCCGACAAGCTTTGAATCTATAAATCCGATCCCGCTTATCCAGTTTCCTTTCAGTATGCCGCCATTTCCCTGTTCATCGTTCTGGCGCCCGACAAAATTCCAGAGGAAGTACCTCATGTACATATATCCTATTTGATATTTTAGAAAGAACCTTATATTTTCGCCGAAAGTGGGGATGTAAACATTTTTTGTTTTGCCCCTGTCTTCAACTTTTGCAAGGTTCCCTTTGATGTGCCCCCATTCTTTATAAACTTCTATATGGCTGGGATCGGTACTGTACATGCGGGGAAATAATGTGCAATAGCGGTTGTCGTAATTTACTTTATAGTTATGCCCGACGACTTCATATTTTTTATCAAGCGGTGCATAATTATTTTTATTTTCAACAACATCTTTTACAGGGGTATTGTAGTATTGTCCCCATATCAAAGGCCGGTCGCCATATTGTTCGCGGTCGAGATACGATAGCAATGAAAAAACATTGTCTGGCTGGTTCTCGTTAATTGGTGTTTCGGCATTCGACCTGATTACAACAACGGCAAAAGACGAATATCCCAGCAACAACATTAATATACCTAAAAGGGCAGTATTTAAAATAACTTTTTGCTTTTTCAGGGAATAGTAAATTCCGTAAACCAGCAAAGCAAGAATAAGCACAATATAAAATATCAAACCTGAATTAAAAGGCAATCCTAATGAATTGACAAATAAAAGTTCAAAACCAGGAAGCAATTACCAGGGCGCCCTGGATAATCCCATACATAACGAACCCCAGGATTAGCAATGATAAAAAAAGCGCCGTCAGAACACCTTTTCTATTTACTTCGAATTTCCGGAAATAGTATACCATAACTATTGCAGGGATTGCAAGAAGGTTCAGCAAATGTACACCAATAGACAACCCCATTAAATATGCGATAAGTATAATCCACCTGTTGGCATATTTTTCATCGGCAACATCTTCCCATTTCAAAATGGCCCAAAAAACGAGGGCTGTAAAAAGCGACGATGAAGCGTAAACTTCGCCTTCCACTGCTGAAAACCAGAAGGTATCGGAAAAAGTATAAGCCAGTGAACCTACAAGGCCGCTTCCTATAATTATGGCAATATTGGCTTTTGTATAATTTTCATTTTTTATAATAATTTTCCGGGCGAGGTGCGTGATAGTCCAAAACAACAAAAGAATTGTAAAAGCGCTGGCCAATGCCGACAAATAGTTTACCATCCTTGCTACCATAGCAAGGTTCGATCCAGCAAACATTGTAAAAAAACGCGCAAGCAGGGCAAAAAACGGATCGCCCGGGGGATGGCCTACTTCAAGTTTAAACGATGTTGCAATAAACTCGCTGCAATCCCATAAGCTGGCTGTTGCTTCGGCAGTTGAAATGTAGGTAAAGGCTGCCACGGCAAATGCCAGCCAGCCGAATAAGCTGTTATATAATTTGTATTGTTTCACTCTGCATTATTTTTAAATATTTAGCGAATATAACATATTTTAAAAAACACTTGGTAAAAACCCACATACAGCATAACCTGTCCCAAACTTCTTTTAATTTTTATGTTATGCTGATATATTAAAGAAATTAATTGCTATTTTCGATTTATAAAATCATAACTATAATGAAAAGAACGCTTATTTGGTACACATCAGTTGCTGCACTGGGCAGTTTTTTATTCGGTTTTGACACAGCAGTAATATCGGGCGCAACAAACGCTTTAAGAGCCATATTCGGTCTTACCGGCGGACAACTTGGCTTTACAGTCGCCAGCGCTTTAATTGGGACTATAGCAGGCGCCTTGTTCATAGGCAAGCCTGCCGATATTTTCGGGCGTAAAATGGTACTTTTCGCTTTGGCTGTTTTATATTTAATATCATCTCTCGGCTGCGCATTTGCCTGGAGCTGGTATTCATTCCTATTATTTCGTTTTCTCGGGGGTTTGGCAATCGGCGGGGCGTCGGTAGTTTCGCCCATGTATATTGCCGAAATTGCGCCTGCAAACCTGCGTGGCCGCTTGGTTGGAATAAGCCAGTTCAATGTGGTAATTGGCATTCTTGCCGCATATTTTTCAAACTATATTATTGGAAGCCATACAGGTAATGAATTTGTTGCATGGCGCTGGATGTTCGGTATCCCGGCATTTCCATCAGTTTTGTTTTTTATTTTTGTTTTCACAATTCCAAACAGCCCGCGCTGGTTGGTCAAGCGGCGGCGTAATGAGGAGGCAGTTGCCATATTCCGCAAAGTGGGGGAAGAGAACCCTGAACAATTGGTAAATGAAATTGTGGAATCGTTACATGAGGATAAAATCAGCGCAAATGAACCATTTTTCTGCAAAAAATATATGCAACCGATTCTTCTTGTTTTTATGGTAGCCACTTTTAACCAGTTATCGGGCATAAATGCGCTTATATACTACACTGCCGATATTTTTAAAATGGCCGGCGCCGGCAACGCAAGCGCTTTGTTACAATCGGTAATTATAGGTTTTACAAACCTGGTGTTTACCATTGTTGCCATGACCGTAATTGACAAATTCGGGCGTAAAAAGTTGCTGCTTACCGGATCGGTGGGCTTGGCCTTATGTTTGGGAACAGTTGCCTATGCATTTTACAATCATATTGGTGGAAAGTTTGTGCTTATTTGTTTAATTGCCTACATTGCATTCTTTGCTTTTTCGCAGGGGGCTGTTATTTGGGTTTTTATAAGCGAAATATTTCCCAATCGCGTGCGTTCACGCGGGCAGGCGTTCGGGTCGTTCGTGCATTGGTTCTGGTGTGCAGCCGTTAGCTGGAGCTTTCCTGTAATAGCCGGAATATCGGGTGGGCATGCTTTTGCATTTTTTGCCGCCATGATGATTTTGCAATTCTTCATGGTACTTAAATTTTTACCCGAAACCAAAGGCATTTCTCTCGAAGTTATCCAAAAGAAGCTGGGGATTGAGTAATTGAAAATAGTATAAGCAAAATGAAAGTAAAAATGTCAATAATAGGAATAGGGCTAAAGTTAGCTTTAACAACTTTACTATATTCCGTTATAATAGTTGTATTAAATGATTCCCTAAAATTCGACTTTAGAATTAATGCGATACCTTTTAAATTTCTGATTACTGTAGGCTCAATGCTAATAATATTTGGAGTCCCTTTTCTTATTATTTCAATTATCACAATAAATAAAGCTTACAAATTTGATTCTTTATGTACAAAGGGTGTTTATGCTGTTTGCCGTCATCCGCTATATTCATCGTGGATTATATTTATAGTTCCGGGAATTATGTTATTCTTCAATTCATGGATTTTATTAACGGTTCCAATAGTCATGTACTTTATTTTTACAATTTTGATAAAACAAGAAGAATCATTTTTGCAAAGTAAATTCGGGGAAAATTATAAAAATTATAAAAATAAAGTTCCATTATTATTCCCGATGTTCTGGAGATATTATAAAGAAACGAATATAAAATAAATTAACTACAACTCTGATTTATAAGCCATACGGGATTCAGAAAAATTTGCATTCGCTTGTTTTTTTAGCTATATTTGGATAGCAGGGATTCGTCCTGCGAATAAATTCCGCATGTCGCTTAACCGATAAGCTTGGAAGTAATTATAGAATTTTAAACTCAGGCATGTGGGTTCTCCCGAATAATCGGGACAAGCTATCCGACCTTTGAAAATTAAATTTTATAAGAATGAAAAAAATAATATTAACCCTATTGTTGGCAATATCAGGTGTAATCTTATTCGCCCAGAAGAAAACAGATACAACTGAAATAAGGCCTGAAAATAACATTTACCTGAATATTATAGGCGATGCTTCAATAATTTCAGCGAATTACGAAAGGCTGTTTTTTATCACCCCGCATTTTTTTTTATCGGGCAAATTAGGAATAGGTTACAATGAAGAATTCAAATTAAATATTTTCGGGCCTTCTTCGCCTCCAAAACAGTATTTGACCATACCTCACCATATTACAGTAAACTTTGGAAAAAGAAGGAGTTTCCTTGAATTTGGATTGGGCGGCACAATCTTTAATGGGAATATCTATAAACATTATTGGCTGTACACCATAGTCGGGTATAGATTCCAGCCTTTAAAATTAAATAAAGTTAATTTCAGAATATTTGGGTGCATCCCTTCTTTTACCGGTTTACCTACAAAAGACATTTTGTTTATACCCTTTGGCTTAAGCTTAGGCATAAGTTTCTAAAACAATCATTTATATTTGGGTTTAATATGAAAAAGAACATTTTATTAATTTCAATACTTTTATCAACCTCCATAGGTTGTAAAAAAAGCGATAATGAGAAAAGCAATCCACTATTAACAGGCGAATGGATTTTTACCTCAATTCAAAATATTAAAACCAAACAAACGTTAAACTACCCTGACAGTATTTCAGTAAAGGAGTTTATTGTTTTTACGGACAGTGCATCAATACTTTCATGGAGTGGTATTTGCAATTATGGGTGGGGTACATATTCAATTAATGGTAATTACATTAATTTTCCCGATGGCATTTTTGATTCCAAAATTGGCTGTTTTAATAATTGGGATGGTTATTTATACGATAATTTAGATAGCGCTTTTGAATATAATATTAATGCCATTCAATTAGAAATTAAATCAAGAGGGTCGTTTAATTTGTTTTTCGAAAAGAAACAATAAATATAAAAGTTAAAAAAAGGAATGTTTATGAACGAGATACTTAAATCAAAATTTACTACCAGTTGGAAAAAATATTTTCAGGATGCCCCTCTGCCTGTCGCTTTATTCTTCAGCAATGAACTGCACAGTGCCGAACCTGCAAAAAAACATCAAAACCATCATTGTATTATAGCCGGTTTCACCCGTGTTTTTCATGGCCAATCATTGGCTTTTAACGCTGACAATATTGGGTGCGGGGGGGGTTTGAGAAACTGTGGTTTTAACTATAAATTAAGGCCCGGTTTTGAATATTTTCTTTCATTTGGAATAGAAGGGAAAATGAAAGGCGAGCGTTATAAAAAAGACCCGGAAACCGTACTGGAACTTTTGAAAAATACGCCCCCGATTAAAGCTCCGGCTTCCTGGCTTATCGTTAAACCTTTTGATATGCTTGGCCCGGACGATGAACCCGAAGTTATTTTGTTTTTTGCTTCCCCCGACGTTCTTGCCGGCTTGTTTACCCTTGTCAATTACGACCGCACCGATCTCTACGGGGTTAAAGCGCCTTTTTGTGCCGGCTGCGGTTCGGTAATCCAATATCCCTGGTTAGAAAACAAAGAAGAAAATCCTGACTGTATCTTAGGTATGTTCGATTCTTCAGCGCGTCCTTATGTGAAGGCCGGAGTGCTTTCGTTTGCCATTCCAATGAAACGGTTTGAAACTCTTGTCGGGTATATGGACGAAAGTTTCCTGATAACCGACACCTGGAAAGTAATGAACAAACGTATCTCTGCTAATAAAACAAATGATATAATTTAATAGGCAGTCTTTAAAAGCTTACTTTAAATATTTATTTTCATATACTCTGAAGGAGTTGTAAATTTATGGACAGAGAATTAATAACAATAAATATAATTTTGTTTAAAATTATATTTGATTTAGAACTCAATAAATACACTAACTTATGAATCATCAAAATAAAAACGCGTTACAACACTTTCTTATTATTCTTTGTGTTGTTTTTGGATTTGGGATGCAAAATAAAGTATTGGGCGATCCTTACAATCCGGGAAACCAGAAAAGAGAAACGTATAATTTTAATACGCATTGGCTGTTTTTTAAAGGAGACAACAGCCAGGCATATTTGAAAAATTTCGCCGATTCCACATGGATAAATGTGAATTTACCGCATACGCCGGCATTAGAACCTTATTTAACCCACTGTAGCTTTTTGGGAATTTGTTGGTACCGAAAGCATTTTACAATAGACGATAAATACAAAAACAAAAAAATTTACATCGAGTTTGAAGCCGCGATGCACAAAGCAGACGTATACATAAACGGTGTTCATAAACTTACTCATAAAGGCGGCTATTTACCATTTACCGTAGATATAACCAATGAAGCTCTTTTTGATGGCGCACAAAATGTCATCGCTGTACAGGTGAACAATGCCGATTCGGTGCTGGGTAACAGGTTGCCTCCCGGAGGCTCAAATGCTCAAAAGGATTTTTGTTTTTTCGGAGGGTTGTACAGAAATTCAAAAATATACTTTACAGACAAGGTACATATTACAGACCCTATTCTTGAAGCCAAAGTGGATAGCGGTGGAATATTTGTTACCTATTCAAATATTTCAACATCTTCTGCTACGGTTAATATTACTACACATGTTAGAAATGAAGATACATCGGCACAAAATTGCTCAATTATTACAACGCTTGTAGATTCCGGCAACCAGGTTGTCGCTACTGCAACAACTAACAGCCAAAATATTTCAGCCGGGGGCAATTATCAATTCAGCCAAAGTATCGTTGTTTCAAATCCCAGGCTTTGGGATGTCGATACCCCTTATTTGTATAACGTTTATACTTCAGTTAAAACAGATTCGGGTTATGTCGATGATATGGTAACAAGGATTGGTATCAGGCAAATTAATTTCACTAAAGCCGACGGGTTCGAACTGAATGGGAAAAGAATAAAATTTATGGGGGTCAATCGCCACCAGGAATTTCCTTACGTTGGGAATGCCGGGCCTAATTCGCTTGAATATCGCGATGCATTAAAAATGAAGGAAGCCGGTATACAGTACGTAAGGACTTCACATTATCCGCAAAGCCCTGCTTTCCTGGATGCTTGCGATGAACTGGGAATATTGGTAATGTCGAGCCTTTCAGGCTGGCAATGGTGGGCGGATAACAATGAATTTAAGAACAATGCTTACCAGATTATGAGAGACATGATCCGCCGTGACAGGAACCGTCCGGGTATTATTGTCTGGGAATTGTCGCTCAATGAAAGCAATCAATCGCCCACATTCTCCACCAATGCTACTGCAATATTAAGGGCAGAATATCCCGGAAACCAGGCCTACTCATGTGGCTGGGATAATTATAGCAGTTATGATGTTGCAATAGAATCGTCTCAGGCCGGAGGAAGAGGCTATACAGGAACAAAACCATTTATAATGAGTGAATATGGCGATTGGGAATTTGGAGGAAACAGCAGCACGAGCAGATGCTCTCGTAAGACTAATGCCGCCCAGTTGCAACAAGTTTCGAATCATCAGTTTTCATTGAACGCAAACAGGGCTTTATCATTTTTATCGGGCGATGGTTTATGGGTTTTTGAAGATTATAACCGCGGATATGCCCCTGATATTTGTAAAGCAGGCATGATTGATCTTATGCGTTTGCCAAAATATTCGTATTATTTTTATCAAAGCCAGCGGGACCCAAACCATATTATTGTAAATGTAAATTCAGGGCCTATGGTATTTATCGCAAATACTTGGGAACCGGGCACAGCTTCTGTTAAAGTATTTAGTAATTGCGATACGGTTGATTTATACATAAACGACACCTATATAAAATCACAAGCGCCTGATGTGGGAGCGAATACAAAATATTTATTGCATCCACCTTTTACCTTTACCAATCTGGCCTGGCAAGCAGGCAAAATTGAGGCAAAAGCAAAAATTAAAGGACAGGTAGTGGCGTCACACGCAGTATATACTCCAACTGCGCCAAGTTATATATCTGTTGTAATTGATAGTGTTCATCGAAATCTTGTTGCAGACGGATCGGATTTGGTAACAGCCTACGCTTATGTAAAGTCCGACAACGATGCAGTTGTTACCAATGACAGCAGTTTAATAACTTTTTCAATTTCAGGATCAGGTAAATTAATTGGGGAGAAAACGGTCAATGCCGAGGCTGGCATTGTTGGAATATTTATACAGTCAACTACAACAGCCGGCGCTATCACAATTACTGCAAGCTCAAAAGGATTAACTTCAGGAAGCGCCCAAATAACCAGTGTGCCGATGACTGATGAATATACCGGGAACATTCCCGGTTTGGGAATACCTATAGATTCAGCCTGGACAAAAGTGGACGATGCTGCTCCTTCAATACTTTACAACACAAAATGGACAGCAAATTCGAAGGACTCAGGATATATGGGAACAAATCACTTTTGCAATGTTACCGGGCAAATTGCAAAATTTACTTTTTCAGGCGCCAGGGTTAGGTTCGATGGTTTTAAAAGAAACGACCTGGGGAAAGCTGAAATATCGATTGATGACACAGTGGTTGCAGTAATTGATTGTTACAATAACTCTGCCGAATATGATAAAATAATATTCGAATCGGTAAAATTATCAGAAGGCGCTCATAGTATAAATGTTAAAGTAACGGGTACAAGCAATGCTTCAAGCAGCGGAACCGGAATTGTTTGCGATGCCTTCGAGTATATTCCACTCGAAATAATTGAAATTCCTGTTCCAGCCAAAGACACATTAAAAAGAGAAATTTTTGCCGATTATTACACAGGAATACCCGGGTCCGAAGTACAAAATTTAACGGGCAGTTCCATTTTTCCAAAAAACCCTACAAACAGGATAAAGCTGGATTCGCTGCAATTACCTGACAACGCTTTTGATAACTATGGTGTAAGAATACGGGGCTATTTGCGCCCCGAAGTAAATAAGGATTACCAGTTACGGATTGCTGCTGCCGATGCAGCCGAGCTTTGGCTGAGTATCGATGAAGATACGTTGAATAAAGAATTAATAGCTTCCGTACCTGCTAAAACAAATAAGTATCAATGGGACAAATATCCCCAGCAAATTTCGGCGCCAATTTCTCTTAACGTAGGAAATAAGTATTATTTTGAAGTCCTGTTCAAAGCTGATACCGGGTATGATCACATGGCTGTTGCATGGCAAAATGCCGGTTTAATTATTGAACCTATTCCTGCAACATATCTTTCTCCTTATGGCGATACAACCGTTTTTAATGTTTTTACAATTATTAATCAGCCGGAAAAAACTCCTGATGGAATTATTATCAGTCCCAATCCGGTTAACGGGTTCTTAAACATTAATGTAACCAATGAAAATCTATTGGGTAAGTTGGCTACTATAAAAATGATAAACGCTCAGGGTTTAGAGGTTTTAGAACAAAAAGAACTGCTCAAAAATCAAAACAGGATAGATACAAATATGCTAACAAACGGCCTTTATATTCTGAGAATTGAATTAGATAACAGTACTACCTTTAAAAAAGTTATTATAAGCAAAAAGTAAGAAAATGAATTTAAGGTTGAAATAAATCAACGAGAGTTCGGTATAAAATAGTTAATAAATAATTTAATATCAATAAAATGTTCTTTTTGAAGGGCAAAAAGAACGAAAAACCCTTGCAAAATTTAAGCTTACACACTGGCCAATGCCCCCTCGCCAAATTTTGCCTCTCCCCGCATAACTGTGGAACTGGGCAACGTGGGTGGTTTATCCACAAATGGTGCGAAATTCAGACGGGTAAGGATTATTATCGTTTATCTGGTTATAAATCTTAGTCTGAATTTTTCATTTGTGGTGACCTTTCTTTTGTTACTTTTTCTTTGTGTGGCAGACAAAGAAAAGTAAAAATAAATTCAATATTTTATTAACATTATTATATCAAACTCAAGTTATATTAGCTTAAGGTAAAAATTCTTAAAACATATTATTTTCTCTTCCCGTTTCAGGTTTTCTCCTTTTGACTATAATACAAGACAATTATAATTTCTTCCTGTTGTCAGAAGACATCTTTCAGTAACTAAAAGACATCTTTCCGGAATAGAAAGTCATCTTTCTACGTTAGAAAGACATCTTCCAGGAACAGAAAGACATCTTTCTACGACAGAAAGACATCTTCCAGCAATAGAAAGACGTCTTTCTATAATAGGAAGATATTCTTTCGGAACAGAAAGACATCTTCTCCCTGCAAAAACTTCACTATTTTCGATAGAAATTGAAGTCTTTTTTTAACTTTTGCACATACTTTCGTTACAAACAGCTTAAAATATGATCGACGATATAATTAAATACCGGAAAACGAACCAAACCAGTTATAAATTCAGCGTATTGATCCCTACCTGGAACAATATAGGTTATTTGAAAGTTTGTATAAACAGCATACTAAAAAACTCATATTATAAAGCACAAATTATTGTAATCGTAAACGAAGGTGCGGATGGGACGGCTGAATGGCTGGAAACTCAAAATGAAATAGACTACATATTTTCAAAACACAACATAGGTATTTGTTACGGCTTAAATATTGCCCGATCGCTTATAAAATCTGAGTATTTAGTATATGCAAACGACGATATGTACATGCTTCCGAATTGGGATTTGGAATTATTTAAAGAGATTGAAACCATAGGAAATAAAAATTTTATGCTGTCGTGTACAATGATTGAACCGGAAGATACGGGTAATGCCTGTGTAATTGTCAAAAACTATGGGAAGGATATTCAAACTTTTAAGGAGGAATTGTTATTAAAGGAATATCCCCGTTTAATTGTTAATGATTGGAATGGGAGCACGTGGCCTCCCAGTGTAGTACATATTGATTTATGGGATTTGGTAGGCGGATTGAGCATTGAGTTTAGTCCCGGAATGTATTCGGATCCGGATTTTTCAAGAAAACTTTTTGAAGCAGGGGTACGCTTTTTTAAAGGCAAAGGAAATAGTTTGGTTTACCACTTTGGCTCTAAATCGACCAAACGGATTAAAAGAAATAACGGAAGAAAAACTTTTCTGTTGAAATGGGGTATTACTTCAAAAACATTTACCGGGAAATATTTAAAAATAGGAAAAACCTTTGCCGGGAATATTTTAATACCTAAATTAGATAAAAAAACAATACTGATAAATAAAATAAAACGGATTATCAGCCGTTGGTAACAAACAAAATATATAGTAATTTTTAATAACTAAATTAAAGGAGATAATTTTATGAAAAAGCAAATTTTTATTGTTAATGTAATTATTACATCATTATTGGTATTTTTTTCTACTCAATGTAAGAAAGATAATAATTCAGTTGGACAGAATACCGCAACCAAATGGGATACAGTTTTTGCCGATAACTTTCAAAGAGATGACGGACCTATAGGCAATAAATATATAGTACAGGTAGAAAACGGAAATGGCGCAGCAAGTATTTCAAGTGATCAACTCATGTTTGAAGGCTCTGGTTACTGGGCTATTTATGATACAACCACATCTGTAACTGGGAATATTATAAGGGTAAGCATTAATTGCAATGTAATGATTGGCAGCCCGAGTTTTGGAGTTTCAATTAAGAACCAGAAACCATCGTCATCGCTACCTATTGAATTTTATGGCGCTTTCCTTAATTCAAGAGGAATTGCAATATGTAAGTATATACAACCTTCAAATGCACAATCAGGCCCAATAGATACACTTATTAAAAAATCAATAACTTTTCAAAACACTCATACATACAAATTGCAGCTCGTTGATAACAATAAAAACCTGACTGCATATATTGAAGATATAAGTGCAATGGGAGGAACAAAGGATTCAATACAAGTTACCGATACTTCATCGCTTACAGGGACATACGTAGGCATTAATGGTAAAAATACCGGTATTACCGATGAAATATTATTTGATAATTTTGTAATTGAAAAAGGGAATTAATTGAACTAAAAAGCTATTGATTCATTGCTCTTCTCGGTTTTTCTTTAAATTATCCAGGGCAATATTAAGCTTTAACACATTTATGCGGGTTTCTCCGAACAACCCGAATTGGGGAGGTTCTGTTAAATCATAAATGAGTTGGACTGCTTTTTGAATTTCGTCTTTAGTTAAATGTCGGGCTTCGGCAATTCTGCCCACCTGCAATAAAGCAGCCTGCGGGGATATATGCGGATCAAGGCCGCTGGCCGATGCAAATAGCATTTCTATTGGGATATTTGTTGAATCCTTTAGCATGTTTTTAGAAAGAAAGGCGCTCTTTCTGTCTTCCACCTGTTTTTTCAGGATTTTACTTGTAGGCCCATAGTTTGAACCCCCGGAAGGTAAGGGATTGTAATCAATAGCCGAAGGCCTTGAGCAAAAATATATGGCGCTGTCGAACTTCTGTCCTATTAATTCAGAACCGATAAAAATGCCGTTCTTTTTTATTAAGCTTCCATTTGCTTTAGAAGGAAAAGCAATTTGTGCAAAAACTGTTATTACTACAGGATAAATAATTCCTGTTATAATTGTCAATATTAAAAACATTTTTAGAGTTACTGCAATTGTTTTCATTTTCTAATCCTTTAAAAAAGATGGAACCTTTGTAATTATAAATTAATTAATAAGTCAATCAATTTTATTCCAATAAATGGAATAATAATACCCCCAATTCCATAAACTAAAATATTTAATGCCAAAACCCTGTTAGCGGAAATCGGGCGATATTTCACTCCTTTTAAGGCCAAAGGTATAAGTGCAATAATTATTAAAGCATTAAATATTACGGCGCTTAAAATTGCGCTTTCAGGCGAGGCCAGTTTCATAATATTAAGCGCGCTTAAAGGGGCAATACCTTTAGAAGTAATATATAAAGAAGTTGCTATTGCAGGGATTATTGCAAAATATTTGGCCACATCATTTGCAATGCTGAATGTAGTTAAAGCGCCCCTGGTCATAAGCAATTGTTTGCCTGTTTCAACCACCTCAATGAGTTTTGTGGGGTTACTGTCCAAATCAACCATGTTACCTGCTTCACGGGCAGCCTGTGTGCCGGTATTCATGGCCAAACCAACATCGGCCTGAGCCAAAGCCGGGGCATCGTTGGTGCCATCGCCAATCATTCCAACAAGGTGACCGTTGGCTTGTTCCTGCCGGATACGATAAAGCTTATCTTCCGGTTTGGCCTGTGGAAGAAAATCATCTACTCCTGCTTCGGCTGCAATGGCTGATGCTGTCAATGGGTTGTCACCGGTAATCATAATGGTGCGGATGCCCATTTTGCGCAGTTGTGCAAACCGGCTTTTTATACCGCCTTTAACTATGTCTTTCAAATGTATAACGCCCAGCACACGGTCATTTTCAGCTACAACTAAAGGTGTTGCACCTTTCTTTGACAAATCGTCGACAACTTCTTCGACCTTTTTAGGAAAAAATCCGTTATTATCTTCAATAAATTTTCGAATAGCATCGGCAGAGCCTTTACGGATCATCCTTGTCTGACCTGAAGGCAGCTTAATATCAACCCCGCTCATTCGCGTCTGTGCGCTGAATGGAATAAACCTGTTGTTGTTCGGGTTTATTTCCCTACCCCGCAAATTGTATTGTTCCTTTGCCAAAATCACAATAGAACGGCCTTCAGGCGTTTCATCGGCAAGAGACGAAAGCTGGGCTGCACTCGCTAATTCATCGGGTGAAATACCATCGACAATAATAAACTCTGTAGCCATCCTGTTTCCCAATGTTATAGTCCCCGTTTTATCGAGAAGAAGAACATCAACGTCACCGGCTGCTTCAATTGCCTTTCCACTGGTGGCAATTACATTTTTTCTGAGCAACCTGTCCATCCCACTTATCCCGATTGCACTTAACAATCCCCCGATTGTAGTTGGTATAAGACAAACCAGCAGGGATATTAATACCGGCAGTGTAAGGTTATGGTTTGAAGGTAACCCTGAAGCTGTGAGACTATAACCAAAATAAGCCGGTAAAGCAACAACCACCAATAAGAAAATGATTGTTAATCCTGATAAAAGAATGACCAATGCTATTTCATTCGGGGTTTTTTGCCTTATAGCCCCTTCAACAAGTGCAATCATACGGTCTAAAAAAGTATTGCCGGGCTCCGATGTAATGCGAATAACTATCCTGTCGCTGATAACTTTTGTACCTCCGGTTACAGCGCTGCGGTCGCCGCCGCTTTCACGGATAACCGGCGCCGATTCACCTGTAATAGCCGATTCATCAACGCTTGCTATCCCTTCAATAACTTCGCCGTCGGCTGGTATTATTTCTCCTGCATCGCATATAACAACATCCCCTCTTCTAAGGTCAGTTGCCCAAACAATTTCTTCTTTTTTATTAATTAACCTGCGAGCCTTTGTTTGTGTCCGGCTTTTCCTGAGGCTTTCTGCCTGGGCTTTGCCCCTGCCTTCGGCAACAGCTTCGGCAAAATTTGCAAATAAAACTGTAAACCAAAGCCAAATTGCTATCTGGAAATTGAACGAAGAAAAATGGCCCGATTTGATATCAATAAATACAACAATTGTTGTTAATAAAGCGCCAATACCAACAATAAATATTACCGGGTTTTTAATTAATGTTACCGGGTTGAGCTTAACAAACGAATCTCTTGTTGCCTGTATTAAGATTTCCTTAGTAAAGAGAGGTATCTTAGTATGTTTATCTTTTGTTGCCATAATTCTAATTAATTAAAAAGTAATACCTAAGTTCATCAAATAATGCTCTACAATTGGGCCTAAAGCAAGCGGCGGGAAAAAAGTTAACCCCCCGATAATTAATATTACACCTATTAATAGTGAAATAAACAACCAATTATCTGTACGGAATGTGCCCGATGAAACAGGTGTAATTTTTTTAAGCCCCATGCTTCCGGCTATTGCCATAACAGGTAAAATAATTCCAAAACGCCCGATAAGCATACCGAACCCGATTAGCAGGTTATAAAAAACCGTATTTGCATTAAGCCCGGCAAAAGCGCTTCCATTGTTTCCGGCAGCCGAGGCAAAAGTGTACACTATTTCCGAAAGGCCGTGCGGCCCGGAATTGTTTAAGCCTGCCAGACCCGATGGAACAGAACATGCCCATGCTGAAAACAGCTTAATTACAATGTTTGGGGCCAGCATGGCAAAAATTGCCATCTTTATTTCAAAGGCTTCTATTTTTTTACCCAAATATTCCGGCGTTCGACCTACCATTAAACCTGCAATAAATACCGTAATAATAATGAATACGACCATTCCATACATTCCCGATCCTACGCCTCCGAAAATTATTTCGCCAAGCATCAGGTTAAACATACTTATTAGTCCTGAAAGTGGCGACAAGCTATCGTGCATTGCATTTACAGAACCATTAGAGGCATCGGTAGTAGCAACCGACCATAAAACGCTGTTCGCAACGCCAAAACGTGTTTCCTTTCCTTCCATGTTTCCTGAAACATTAAGCACATTGTTGTGGCTATATTCTGAATACAATGAAAACACAAGCCCTGCTGCAAATAATATAAACATGGTTATAAAAATTGTCCATCCCTGCCGGTTTGAACCTGCAAACCTTCCATAAGTAAATGTCAATGCTGCCGGGATAAGCAGTATAGCCAGCATTTCTAAAAAATTAGTAAAAGGCGAAGGGTTTTCAAAAGGATGTGCACTGTTTGCATTAAAAAAGCCCCCGCCATTTGTGCCCAACTGTTTAATTGCAATCTGCGAAGCAGCCGGCCCTAAAGGAATAACCTGGGCGGTTTTTTGCAATGTATGGACAGTTTCATACGGTTTGAAATTCTGTATTACACCTTGCGATACAAGAATCAAAGAAAATAATATTGATAAAGGCAATAAAACATAAAGGGTTGATCGGGTTAAGTCGACCCAGAAACTGCCTAAATTTTCGGTTGTTTTGCGTGTCAACCCTCTCATTAACGCTATCAATACGGCTATTCCTGTTGCAGCGCTAACAAAATTCTGGACAGTTAGCCCAACCATTTGAACAAGATAGCTTAATGTTGTTTCGCCCGAATACGATTGCCAATTGGTATTTGTAATAAAGCTAACGGCGGTGTTAAACGATAAATGCCATGATACATTTGGCAAATGCTGCGGGTTAAGCGGCAAATAAATTTGCAGAAATTGTAACAGGAACACAACCAACAGGCCAAGAAAATTAAAAATTAACAGGCCACAAGTATAAGTTTTCCAATTCATTTCTTCATTGCTATCAATACTGCAAAAACGGTAAACAAGCTTTTCCAGCCAGCCTAAAGCAGGTTTCATAAAATGATTTTCATTCATGAAAACCTTTGCCATAAACCTTCCTAAAACAGGTGTCAGGGCTACCAGTGTTAAAACATAAAGCGTTATTTGGGCAATGTCATTCATTTTTTTATTTTTAAATCAGTGTGAAAGAATTTTTTTATTGCAAGCGATATTAAATAACCGAAAAAGAATACTAATGCTACACCAATTATTAATTTGAGATAAGCATAGACCATAATTTAAAATTTTTCAGGTTTCAACAAAGAATAAACAAGGTAGCCCATAATTAAAAAAGCAATAATTGCTCCAATAACATACCAATTGGCATTGCTCATTTCGGTTTGGCCACTATGGGATAGTGGAACAACAACTAACATTAATAATTTTGTTTTCATACGTAGATAATTTTATTTTTTATGGTCGTATGGAACACCCACATTATCTTCATTCGTTTTTGCGAACAACAGAATCATGGGTGTTTCATAACTTGTTTTTTAACGATACAAAATTAGATTGGAAAGTATAAGGACTTTATAAATAACGAAGGGTTAATGATAAAGATTTTATAAAAATTTCGGAACCGGAAATTGAATGAATAATCCCGGATTTATAATGTTGCTTGCTTACAGGAGCTATGCTAAATTTAAAAGCCCTAATCTATTTTTATTGGAAAAATAACTATGGGCAAGCCGAATTTAAAAAACCTTTTCTGAATGGAAAATATGGTGTGGTTGTGCAATAATTTAGAGAGATAAAATGTTTTTGAGAAAATTAATTGACCTCCAAAAAATGTTGCGCTTGAAAGCTTGGGCATTAGCTTTTTTACAATTCTATAAACTTCGTTAACCGGATCGGTTCCAATTGTCCATATGCTTTTGCCATAATAGCCGAATTGGTTAACTATTTTTACATATTTTTCCCCGTCATCTTTTACTGAATTTTTAAAATGTTCCAGTTCTTCCGAACCTCTGTATATTTTAGAATTTATTATTCCTACCCTAATGAAAATGAAATTTTTAAAAAATCCCTTAAAGCTATCGTTTATCCTTAAAAATGTGTATAATCCGGTCCCACCAAATCCGCTAACCAAAATAATTGCAGTTTTTTCATTCGGGTTGAAAACAACTTTTTCGTTTATCCCATTATTAGGCATATTTACAAGCGCATCTTTCATATCGGAATATGCTTTTAGGCGAAGCTTTTGCAGCCGCATAGTTGTTTTGAAATAGTGACGTTTAATAAAAATAGCAAGGATTACAAATAAGCCCGTAATAAATAAAGTTATCCAACCGCCTTCGCCGAATTTTATCACAACTACCGATATAAGAATAAAAGAAGTTAATACAAAACCAATTCCGTTTACAATTAATTTCCGCCTCCAGTGTTCCAATTTACCTTTCGACATCCACCAGTGCTTAACCATTCCAAGCTGTGAAATGGAAAATGTAATAAAAACATTAATACTATAAAGAACGACCAATAAAGCTACCGATCCTTTTGAAATTACCATCAGGATTATGGATGCAATGCCCATTAATAAAACGCCGTTCAATGTAACTAACCTATCGCTGAGTGCAGCATATTTTTTAGGAAACCAATGATCTATTGCCATGTTTGCCATAATCCGGGGCCCATCGATAAAACCTGTTTGGGCGGCTACAAATAATAAAGCAGCTTCGGAAATAAGTGTTAAAAATATAAAACTACCCGATGAAAAATGTCCCCAGTTTAAAGTAATTTTTTCAAACAATACAGCATTGAGTGTTTTATGTGAGCTTATCTGTGTATTATATAATGCATAAGAAATCATGAGGCCCAACACCATAAAAGAAAGTGAAAAAGCCATAAGTGTCATGGTTTTTCGTGCCGTTGCCACTTTTGGTTCGCGAAGTACCGGGATACCGTTGCTTACTGCCTCAATACCTGTAAAAGTCCCTGCACCCATGCTATATGCCCTAAGGATAAGAAATATTGTTCCCAATAAGCCCAATTGCGAAACAGATGAGTTAAACCCTCCCATTGTTTCATTTGCGACTTTAGTAAAACTTCCAGCATGCATTGTTATTGCATATAAAATTGCAAAAACATGGGTAACAATAAAAAATATAAATATCGGGGTAAGCGATAAAACGGATTCCTTAACCCCACGAAGGTTTAATAAAATCAGTAAGCAAACGCCAAATAAAGCAAATGTCAATTTATATTCCTGCCATTGGGGAGGGAAAAAACTAAACATTGCATCTGCCCCGCTCGATACGGATAATGTAATAGTCAGCACGTAATCGATAATTAAAGCACAGCCCGAAATCATCCCCACTGTTGGCGATAATAGCTTGCTTCCTACCAGGTAACCTCCTCCTCCATGAGGAAAAAGTTTAATTATCTGGTTATAGCTGGAACTAACAATGAAAATAGTAAAAATAGTTCCTAATGCAACAAATATAGCTAATGTAGGATGACCCTGTAAATTTCTGAACGCTTCTTCCGGGCCGTAACAGGATGATGATATCCCATCGGCGCCAAGGCCAATCCAAGCAAAAAATGCAATTAGCGAAAGCTTATGAAATATCGATTTATCCTGAAGGGTTTTTGCCTTGCCAATGAAAGTAACTTTCAATTTCTCAAGAAACGATAATGCAGCAACATCCTCAGCCATATATTATAATTAATAAAACCTTAAAAAATATTTTGAGCCAATCTATCAAACAGATAAGTTTCTCCCATCATTGACTTATAAAAGTGCGCAAATGTATTTTCCGAATCATAAAGATAATATAAAGAATAGGGCAAAAAGTATAAATTTTTTATAAAGATTTCTATTTTTTATTTCAACTAATTGATAATAGGATACATGAAACCCTTAAATTTTCATTAAAGTAAATTTTAAAAAATTTATTTTTTCTTAATAATAGCCTTCTATCAGTTTTAAATAAAAACAAAAAAGTTATATCCTTGTTTAAAAGTTGTAAACTTGCAAAATGAAAATCAGAAAAAATTATATTAAGAGTTTAGTACTATTTCTCCTGCTGGTTTTTTTAATACCTTCCATTTTAAAAACGGCACACCATCATAATCCTAAATGTCATCATTTTTTTAATTCATCTACTGAACAAAAAATATCAATTCTTGAAAAACCTTGTCTAATTTGTCAATTTGAATTTGTACATTTTATAACACCTCAGGCAGATAAAAAAAATGATTTTCAATTTGCCAAACCTTCTAGTAATCCTGAAATTATTTTCGCTGAATACAAAACAACTTTTGATTGTTTTTCCCACAGGGCCCCGCCATTTTCCTGTTAAAAATCCAAAATAATAAAATATCTTTTGGCCATGACTGCATTATGAGGAATGAATTACATCAATGTAATTCATTTTTCAGTGATGGGTTAAACCGGCCGATAAACCTGTCATAATTTTGAATTCTGGCAGGTTTCAGACATCAAATTATAATTTTTATATAGTTCAAGATGAATAAAATTTCTAAATTTTTTATTAGCATAATAATATACTTATCAATATTCAATTATGTTTTAGCTTCGAATCCCGGGGCAATAAAAACTTCCCTGTCAGGAAAAATTTACGATAAAACAACCGGCGAAAGTTTACCTGGGGTTACTATTTATATTCCGGGATTAAAAACTGGCGCCGTTTCAGATACTTCGGGATATTACCGAATAGATAACCTGCCAATGGCTAAACTACTCGTACAGGTAACATATTTGGGATACCAGTCAATTGTAATGACCGTTGATTTGAAAACTACAAAAACGGAAAATTTTTTATTGGATCCGTCTATTACTGAAATGAAAGAAGTAGTAATTACTGGGTCATCAGAAGCTACGGAAATAAAAAGAAATCCCGTTCCTATTATAACTATGCAGAGAAAAGAACTTCAGCAAATTTTAGCAACCAATATCATTGATGCAATTGCCAAGCTTCCGGGATTAAATGCTGTTACTACCGGCCCGAATGTGTCTAAACCATTTATTCACGGGTTAGGATATAACCGCGTATTGACCCTTTACGACGGGGTACGCCAGGAAGGCCAGCAATGGGGAGATGAACATGGCATTGAAGTGGATGAAAATGCAATTGACAAAATAGAAGTCGTTAAAGGCCCGGCAAGCCTGATATACGGTTCAGACGCAATAGCTGGAGTTATTAATTTATTACCTTCGCCCCCGGTTCCAATAGGCGCTTTAAAAGGAAACTTATTAGCAAACTATCAAAGCAATAATGGGCTGTGTGAAGGATCTTTTTCATTAAATGGAAACAATAATGGATTTATTTGGGGAGGACGAATATCGCATAAGCAGGCAACCGATTACCAAAACAATCATGACGGGCGCGTTTATGGCACAGCCCTTGACGAAACCGATGCAGACGGTTATGTAGGATTAAATAAACAATGGGGCTACTCTCATCTTAATTTCTCAGTGTTTGATGATTTGCAGGAAATCCCTGACGGCAGCCGTAATTCTGCTAACCAAAATTTTACCAAACAAATTTCTGAAATTGATACTTTCCGGCCAATCGTTTCCAATGCAGAATTAAATTCATATAAAATATCCACACTGCATCAGCATGTTCAACATTATAGAATTTATTCATCGAATAATTTTATTATTGGCCAAAGTAAATTAGGTTTGATTCTGGGTTACCAGGAAAGTATCCGCAGGGAATTCAGCCACCCTCAATATCCCGACATTCCGGGGCTTTATTTGTTGTTACATACTTTTACTTATGATATTAAGTATAATTTACCTGAAATTCAAGGATTGGAAACTACTGTAGGTGTGAACGGCATGTACCAAAGCAATACGAATAATGGCACGGAATTTATAATACCCGATTACAAACAATTTGATATTGGCCCTTTCTTGTTCCTGAGAAAGACTTATGATAAACTGGATGTAAGCGCAGGTGTGCGCTATGACAATCGTTTCTTTAAAAATAATGAAATGTTTGTCGCTTCAAACCCAAAAGATAGTTTTGATATGCAGGTTAGCCTTCCTGATACTGCCGGGGCAAAACAACAATTTTACAATTTCAGAAAAATTTTTTCGGGCTTATCGGGAAGCATTGGCGCTACTTATAATTTTACAAACGAACTGCTTGTAAAAGTCAATATTGCTCGAGGGTTCAGGGCCCCGAATATTGCAGAAATTTCAGCTAACGGCGTTCATCCTGGCACTAATATTTACCAGATAGGAAATACTGGTTTTAAACCCGAATTCAGTTTACAGGAAGATATTGGAATAGATTACGCTACCAAACATATCACCGGAAGTATTGAAATATTTAATAATGTAATTTCAAACTATATTTTTAATCAAAAATTGCTGAATTATCTTGGTTCTGATTCAGTCATTGTTCGTGGCAACGAAACTTTTAAATTTCAGCAATCGCGGGCACAACTTTATGGCGGGGAAGCGAGTTTAGATATTCACCCGCATCCACTGGACTGGCTTCATTTCGAAAATTCTGTTTCGATTATTTACGCTATTAACCTTGGAGGAAATGGAGTGCATATAACGGACAGCAACAGGTACCTTCCTTTTATTCCGCCTTTGCACACAAATTCAGAACTGCGTGCAAACATTAAAAGAAAATTCAAATATTTTTCTTCGGTATATATAAAAATTGGAATGGAGCATTATGCAAAACAAAACAGGGTATATTCAGAAAATAACACCGAAACTATTACACCCGGATACACACTTTTCGATGCCGGTATTGGAACAGATGTAACTGACAGTCATGGAAAAGTTTTATGCAGTATAAATATTTTAGGAAACAATATAACAAATTTGGCTTACCAGTCTCATCTGAGCAGGTTGAAGTATATGGATTTTTATATCAATAAAGCAGGAAGCCAGGTAAACGTAACAGGCCCAGGAAGCGGTATCTATAACATGGGAAGAAATATCAGCATTAAAGTTATAGTTCCGCTGGATTTATAAAAAATTGCTTAATCCGAATTACTACCGTTATAATAGCGATGCAAAATTAAAGTGCTTCCGTCTTCGGTTTTTAGCCTGGCAACAACGCTTAGTTTGTTGTTAACAAATTTTGGGTTATAAACTTTTGCAACACCATTGTCCATCCTTAACCTATGCGTTTTGGAGTCAAAATATTTTCCATCTTCCAATTCTTCTAAATAAAAGTCAACATCTTTAGTTTTATCTGATAAAAATATCTTATATGTATTCCTTTCAGCCGAAACCCTATTTATTATAATTGTAGGAAAGTTATTTAAAAGTTTGCCGTTTTTGTCATATTCCTTAAGCCCTATAGCTGGCTTTCCCATTTTATAAATATGCTCTGCTTTGATTTTTCCATCCGGCCAATACGTTTTTATTAACCCGTCAACCCTGCCTTTAACATAATTGCTTTCGCGAAATAACTTACCGCCTTGGTAATACAAGATAACTGGGCCATCCTGCAAGTCATTTTTATAAAAAGCTTTTGAAGCAATTTTACCGTTTTTCGGATCGTAGTTAATTACCCATCCTTCGTGCAAATCATTTACATATTCGGCTGTTGAAAGGAGACGTCCTTTTTCATCGTAATATTTTGCCAACCCCTTTCGCAAACCATTTTTCATTGATATTGCCGATTTTATTGTCCCGTCAGGGTAATCGTCTTCCACTATTCCATTGTTTCTGTTGCTTAGACATGAACACGTCAAAAAACATGCTGCTGTTAAAAGATAAAATATTTTCGTTTTTTTCATAACTCAGTTTTAATTATATGAGGAAATCAGGATAGATAAAAATTTAAAGTTAAAGATAAGAATGAACGATATTAAAAGCAAACATTTGATTTGTTTACAACAAAGTAAATTTGATATAATTCAACCTGCCAGCTAATCGTGTGAAAATTTATCGTAAATTAAATTCTTCAAATTTTTATAGTTTATTAATATTTAAAATAACCTTTCAAAAAATAGTATTTTAAGGTGTTATACCATAATTTTGGCCGAAAATAAATATATCATGGAAAGAATTGCAGCATTTCCAGGCTCATTCGACCCATTTACAATCGGTCATGAATCTATTGTCCGAAGGTCATTATCATTGTTCGACAGGATAATAATTGCTGTTGGGGTAAATTCAAACAAACCCGATTTTTTCCCGGTTGAAAAACGGATGCAGTGGATTAAAGAAGTTTTTGAGTACGATGAAAATGTGAGCGTTACAAACTACGAAGGGCTTACTATTGACTTTTGTAAAAGTGCAAACGCTAAATTTATAATCAGGGGAATCCGAACTTCAGCCGATTTTGAGTATGAGCGGTCAATAGCCCAGGTAAATAAAGCTATGGATTCGGAAATTGAAACTGTTTTTATTCTTGCTGCACCTGAATACTCATCGGTAACATCCACGCTTGTACGCGATATTATCAGGCATGGCGGCGATGCAAGTAAATTTTTGCCCAACAGCCGCGACTTAAAAAATTTCCGAATCCACTAATTGAAATTTTAAAATATTAAAAATTGCCGAAAGCAATAATTTTATCAAAAAGAACAAGTTAAATGAGAATCGTCTTAATTTTTGTGCTTCTTTTTTTCTATATATCAAGCGGCTTGTCTCAAGTTACAATATCCGGAAGCGCGGTTTCTTACGCCGGCGCTGAACTTGATTTCATGACTTATACCGATCCGTTTACACAATCTGAAATTGAACTCGGGAAATGTAAAGTGTCGGCAAATGGGGATTTTTCGGTTGTGCTTCCTGTTAATGAAACCACCTATATTTTTTCCCATCTTGGAATTTATAAAGGTTTTATGCTCGCCGAACCTGGAAAAACCTATTCAATATCGTTTCCCGATAAAAAAGATAAAACCTCAGCCGATAAATTAAATCCTTTTTATGAAGAAACCGAATTTCAGTTTATAATTAAAAAATCTGAAGCTGATGATATTAATTCCCTGGCCCAGTCGTTCAATAATTCCTATTTGCCTTATTACAACAAGTTTGCAAGAAATTTATATTTAAAAAATAAAAAGGATTTGATAGATAGCGCAGTTCTTGCATTGAAAAATTTAAACCCCAAAGTTGAAAATCCATTTTATAAATCCTATGTTACTTATAAAATAGGCTATTTGAAATTCATGGCAAATCAACAAAAATCAAAATCCATATCGAAGGAATATTTCGAAAACCGGCCTGTACTATATAATAACCCGGCTTATTTGGAACTTTTTAACCAGGTTTTCATTAAATATTTTTATTTCTTTAGTAAAACACTTAGCGGTAAAAAAATAATTGCCGATATTAACAATGATAAAAGCCTTTTCAAGCTAAACCAAACTTTACTAACTGATAGCGTTTTGAAAGGCGATACATTACGTGAGTTTGTTATTCTGAAAAACATACACGATGAGTTTTATTCAAATAATTTTTCCCGTTCAGGCCTTCTTAATTTGCTCGATTCTTTAATATCCCTAACGAAAATTGAAAAACATAAAAACATCGCAAAATATATCAGGTATGAAATTACCAAATTAATGCCGGGATATCCGCCTCCCGCTTTTGAATTGTATGATATAAACGGCAGGATTGTAAAATTATCTGATTTTCTTGGCACTTATGTTTACCTTAATTTTTGCGTTTGCAGCAGTTATAGTTGCATTAAGGAATTCGACCTATTAAACCACTTATGCGAAAAGTATAAAAATAAATTACAGGTTATTACTATTTCAACAGATGAGAGCCTCGAATTAATGAAAGATTTTGTTACGAAATATAAATATAACTGGCTGTTCCTTCATTATGGCAATCAGCCCGGAATTCTTAAAGAATATGATGTCAGGGCTTACCCTACCTATTTTCTTATAGATAATAAAGGGAAATTGGTGTTTTCACCCGCTGCATCGCCAAGTGAAAATTTTGAATTATTCCTTTTCCAGGTTATGAAATCAAGGGGTGATTTGAACATTGAACCCGCTCCTCAAAAAGATGTTTTTAAATAGTCTTATTTGCTGGCCTTTTCGTTGTATCAATAAATTAAGTCAAACTCCCTGTCATTATAAACAACGGCTGGAATTCGAAACTTTTATAGTGCGGACGATAACGCTCAACATTATAATAACGTTTTACATCTACGGTTTTCTTTTGGCTTGTAACCACGTCTAACGGGGCATTATCATAACGCCCGTTGCGCAGGACGACCAATCGGCCATGAATGCCTTTAAGTATCAAATCGAGCGCCAAATTACCAAAAGCCATAGGCGCAATTGAATCAATCGAATCGGGATCGCCGCCGCGAACGAGATAGCCAAGATTTTGGCTTATAACATTTATGGTTTTCCCGTTATTATATTTAGCTGATAAATCTTTTATATTTCGTGCAATTGTATCGCCAATGCTGCCTACTTTATCGTGCAACGAAATTTCGCTCTCTTTAGTTGGGAGAATTACATCAGGACCGCCTTCCATCATCGAACCTTCTGAAACTAACAATACCGAATATTTGCTTGGATTTCGCGAGCGGTCTTCAACCATTAATTCTGTAAGCTTATCAATATTGAACTTGTGTTCAGGGATAACACATCTGCTGGCAGCGCCTGCCATTGTTGGAAGCATTGCGGTAAAACCCGCATAACGCCCAAAAACTTCTACAACAAGTATGCGCTCGTGTGAACCTGCCGAAGTGCGAAGTGTATTTGTCATACTTATAGTACGTGTAACACAAGTGCTGAAACCAATACAGTAATCAGTACCAGGAACATCATTATCCATTGTTTTGGGAATAGCAATTACTTTTATACCCTCCTGGTACATCCTTACAGCATAGCTCAAGGTATCGTCGCCACCAATTGGAATAAGATAATCTATTCCGAGATAATCGAGGTTTTTAACTACCTCCGGAGTCAAATCATTCACATCTTTGTTAAATTTATTTTGAAGGTGTACAGGTACAAAGTCTTTTAAAATATGGCTCGGACGTGTACGCGAAGTATGCAGAAATGAACCTCCGGTACGTCCGGACCTGTTCACTATTTCTTCGGTAAGAATCATGTAATTATTGCTGTTATCGGCATTTTTATCGCGTATTAACTCTACAAGACCAAGCCATCCACGACGCAAGCCAATTACCTGGAAACCTTCCTCCAAAGCTCTCAAAGTTATTGCCCTAATAGCAGGATTTAAACCCGGCACATCGCCTCCCCCGGTTAGTATGGCTATTGTGCCCCTTTTTTTTATGAATTCGCTCATTTTGTTTGTGCTTAAAGGTTAATACTTTTCTTCGACCAATAAATTTATATTATTTTTTCCTGAATTCAATCGAAAAATAAAATATAATCGGCGATAAAATATGTTATAAAAAATTTAAAGTTAAAGATTTAACTTTTTTAAAGGGCAGTATTATTCGAAATTTTTTTGAAAGCTATAATCAAAATTGGTTCTGAAAAATTGTGAATGGAAGTTTATTCGTATTATAAATTTATTTGCTTTAATCTTTTTTAGTGGCAAGAATAACTTTAATTTTCAACTTATTGCCAATATCGAGGACATCAACTATGTGCTGAAGGGTAATTTCATTATCGGCACGAAGGATAACAGTTGTTTCTTTTGCCCTGAGCATTAACGATCTTAAACGTGGTTCAATACGGTCGAAAGAAATTTCTTCATCATTGATATAATACTTCAAATCTTTTGTAACAGAAAGGTTTATGTTTTGCTTTGATAGCGTTTGCTCGGAATTTGATGCCTTTGGAAGCAAGAGTTTTATAACCGACGGGTTTACCATTGTAGAAATGATAAGAAAAAATAACAGCAGGAAAAACATAATATCATTCAGCGAAGCGGTATACACTTCAGATGTTTTAGTCCGTCTCCTTTCAATTCTCATGGCAAATATTACGTTGCTTTTTTAAATTACAATATTTTATAAGTTTTGTAAATAATTTAAAACATCAGGATTGTGTTTCCTTTACAGCATTTACTATTTGCGAAAGTGGTTTTTCCATTTTATGGGTTATATTATCTATCATTGTGTTTAGATAATAAAAACTCGCATACGCGATAATGCCGACAGTTAACCCCGAGGCAGAACTTACCATTTTTTGGTAAAGCCCGCCTGCAATTATCCCTATGCTAATATTATCGGCCAATGAAATATTGTAAAATATTTTAATAACCCCGAAAATAGTTCCCAAAAAACCGAACATAGGGGCTACCGTTGCAATAATACCGATATACCCCATGTTCTTTTCCAATAAAAATATTTCACTTTTTGCTTCATCGGCTATTGTTTGTTCAATGTCTTTTACCGGCAATTTAATGTTTTCAATACCTGCGGTAACTATCCGGCCTATCGGATGCTGGTAGTTTTTACTTATCGTTAATGCCCCGCTGTAATCTTTGCTTTTTATCCGCTTGCAAATATCGTTAATGAAATTCGTGTTAATTTTATTCACAGAACTTAACAAAGTAAAGCGCTCAATTATAAAATAAATAGCTATAATGGACATTAGTAAAATAGGGATCAATATCCAACCTGCTTTAAGAATTATATCGAAAACACTTTCAGTGCGTGTTACCTGAATTGTAGCGGTTTGTAGAAGAATCATAATTTATAAGTGTAAGTTAGAAATAAAACTTCGCCATTAATAAATTCTGCAATAAATTTTGTACCAGCCTCCTGACGTTTGAACATCAATTAATGTTTCAAATAAATTATTCCCAATTTAATATTTTATTAAAATCATATATTTCAGGATTTTTCACGTACTTTTTAGCAGCTTCATAATCTGTTTCGGAAATGTAATGGAGATTGTTTTGAAAAACCATTTGTACCCTGCTGGAGTTAATATTAACAAGCCGGGGGATAATTTTCCCTTTTTCGTCCGAAACATCTTTTAAATATAAAGGCACAATGTTATTGTTTTTGTCTTCTGTAACCATGCAACCGGTTTTACCTTCGGTAAAAAGTTTGTAAACACCAAGGCCAAGCTGGGTTGCATAAGCAAGGTCGTAAGCAATAGGACGGCAACAACGAAGTTCGTATCCCATTTCATTTGGCCGGCTCTTTACTTTTATCCCAAGTTCTTTCAATTTTTGCTGTAACAGGAAATTAAAAATATGCGACTTGCTGACATTGCCGAGCTCAGGATGCCCATGTTCATCGAAAGTAAGCTGTATCCCGGAATCAATAATTTCTTTATCGCTCATAAAATGGAACACGCCTTCGCTTATAATGGCGCAACCATAGTCCAAGCCAAGTATAATTCTCTTAATTATTGAAGAAATAATCAAATTGGTGATTTTTTCGAAGCTTACTTTTGTTTTATTAAACATTTCGGGGATAATAATCATCGGGTAATGGCAAGACGATCCAATTCCAAAAGCCAGGTGACCTGCTTCGCGGCCCATTGCCGCAATAATAAACCATGTTCCAGTGGTGCGCCCATCCTCATAAATAGTTGAAGCAAGGCGAACACCTTCTTCTTTAGCAGAGTGATATCCAAATGTGGGAACGCCATCCGGCAAAGGAAGGTCGTTGTCAATTGTTTTAGGCACATGGATATTGGCCATCTGGAAATTTTTCGATTGCAAATATTTAGTCAGGCGAGCTGCAGTTGAAGCTGTATCGTCGCCACCTATTGTTACCAATAATTTGACGTTGTATTTCTCAAAAAAATCGGGTTTGAATTCATCATCTTTTGGTTTGTAACGGCTCATGCGGAGAGCCGAACCTCCACGACTATAAATACCATCGGCATGCTGAAAATTTAAAAACTCAATATTTGGTTCTCCATTAAACAAGGTTTTGTATCCCTCATGAATGCCAATAACCTTGTATCCATTTTTTAAAAAAACTTTTGTTACTGAGCCTATAACTGTATTGATTCCCGGAGCAGGACCACCGGCGCAAAGAATTGCAACTGATTTATCCATATAATTGTTTTTAGTAATTGTTTGATTAACTGATAATTATTCTATCTTTATTAAATTTCCACAAATATTGCAATAAATTTTTAAATAATCAGAAGCAGAATTTAAAAAATCAAGATAATTTCTTGGATTTAATTTACAATCCAAAAGGATTTTTATTAAAAGGAGATGTTATTCCCGGGCTGTATTGGTTAAGTAAATTATTATAGCCGTTTGAGTAAATAAATTGTGCGCCGATATTCAAATTTTTAGCTATTTTATAATTAATGCCTACGTTCATTCCTTTGTAATCGAGAAAATACGGGTTTATTTGTGGTGAACTATTTGAATTAAGGGTTTTAAAAAAACTGCCTGTTACCATTAGCTTGTTTGTAATGGAATATTGACCATTTGTATAAACAAAATATTGGCTTGGACTTTGAAGCGCATTGTTATTCAATCCCGAAGGGGAATTTTTAGAAAAATTGTTTAAGCCTGAAAGAAATATTCCGCCTATTTCAAGGTTGAGCTTAGGGGAAAACTGGTAATTTACACTCGGTGATATCTTTGAAAATGAACCAAACCCACTCATATAACCTGCGCCAAAATCGAAAGAATAATGTAATTTTTGAACGTCAAAAGATGGGGTGTTTTGATTTGCTCCTGATTTGGATTTTGCATTAACTGCCGAATCGCTTTGAATAATATTTTGTCCAGATATGCTATTTGATGAAAGCAAAAGCATTAAAAATAAAAAAAATATTATGTTTCGCATTTTCATGTTTCAGGAATGAACTACCCCGCAGCAGAGCTGCGAGGTATCAAAAAAAATACAACAATGGAGTTTGCATAGCAAACCTATTATTTGATTTTACCCCGTAGCAGAGCTACGAGGAATTCTTTTGATTAAAACAAGGATTATAAGTGCAAATATCGCAATATTTGATTAATCGTTTACAAGTTATACAGGCTTTTTAGTAAAATTTATGATTTGTTTCAAACGAAAATTCCTTTTTGCATATTATAGTTTTTAAAAAGAATTTTTCATACGTAGATAATTTTATTTTTATGGTCGTGTGGAACATCCACATTATCTTCATTCGTGTTTGCGAATAGCAGAATCATGGGTGTTTCATTATAAACTATTTAAAAACTTAAATTTTCCAATCAATAAACTTTAATATCTGTTGGCAATGTAAAATCATCCCAAATATTTAGTTTGGTTCGGATCCCAGGTATTATTATAAAATGCCCATTTTGCGCTTCCTTTTAAAAATTTACAAGCTTCCGGTACATAAAGCATCATGTCGACAACTATCAGGCATCCTGCGGACTTTGAGGCATCAATCAAAACCGTGCTCATTTGATTATACACATAGCTATACTTAAATACGCCGCCGGAATAAGCTGGAATATCCATTTTAATCATTGCAACAGATTCAGCACATTCATTGTGCAGGCCGTTTAAAATTAACCCTTTAAATACAGTTACATTTGAACCGATGTACAAACCGATTTTGGGATTATAACCTTCAAAAATTAAACCTTCTAATCTCAAATCGGAACAATTTTTTGTGTAGATATTGGCAAATTGATTTTTTTTAGCATAAAACCGGCAATTGTTCACATAAGTGCCATTTGATTGGCTATTGAAACCTGTCGCCCCTTTCCAGTCCCCAGCATTTATGTTTAAGCCCAGGCTGTCTATATTAAAAAAAGTACAATTTTCAACCATTGACATCAAACCAAATTTTAAATCAAATCCATTTTTAAGATTTGAAAACCCGCAATCCCTGAATGATGATCCATAAGAACCTCCAATATATAATCCAACTTGTGCATTTCCGCCGTTACCCTGGAATTTTAACCCTTCTATAAAAATGGCTGAGTTTGTCAGTTTGTTTAAAGCTTCTTTTTGGTTATCAGGTTTACGGATAAGAATTGTATCATTTGTTTTGCTCTTTAATGTTGCGCCATATCCTATAATCACTATCTGACCAACTACAT
This sequence comes from uncultured Bacteroidota bacterium, assembly GCA_963808135.1. Taxonomy (GTDB): domain Bacteria; phylum Bacteroidota; class Bacteroidia; order Bacteroidales; family DTGW01; genus CAWEFA01. Next base: position 12,569 of record CAWEFA010000030.1, on the reverse strand, counting down.
ATTTCGGCAATCGTAATTTATTTACAAGATATAAGCCAGGATTTATAATAATACAACCTCCCTTTGCCGGTATTGAATTGATGCAATTTTGAATCGCCTTGCTATCGTCGATTTTTCCGTCGCCAACAGCGCCGAAACTTTTTACATCGCTGTAAGGAGAATTGTTTGATATTGCCGATAAAGTATTTTGACTATAATTTGAAAAACATGATATTACCAAGCAGAAAGTTATTGTTGTTCTTTTCATTTTTTATTATTTGCATTATTTTTACGTTAAGTTAATACAAAAACGAATCCACCAAAATATTTATTATTGAATCCGAAATAATAAAAGAAATTGAAATGCAACAGAAAATTCATTGAAGTTTCATAATTATTTAAGTTTAAATAAAAAAATATGAAAAAAAATTTGTTGTTAATATTATCGGTTTTGGCATTTGCTCAAAGTTCAGCAATTGCACAATTTTTTTTATCCTCCCAGATGGAATTCGACTTTAACAATGCCGAAGACCTTTCGGGACAATGGATGAACAAAGATTGTAAAACCGATGGCGCTTCCTGTTCTTTAAAACCGCATGATGGCGCTTTTTATTTCAGTTGGCCAAAAACATCATCTGATCAGCCATGGTACTGGGCAACCGACCTTAAACTTCCAAACATAAATGATTGGGTCGCTAATTATGGTGCTGATGCAGGTATCCAATTCGATATTAATACATGTACCGGCGATACCGTTCAAATTCAGTGCGAAATTGACAATCAGGCAGACACCAAATTCGGCGGTTTTGCTCTAACAGTACCTGCTGACACTAATAAATGGAAAACAGTTACATTCTATTTTAAAGACCTCCAGTTAAGCAACTGGACACCCGGAAGTACCGACGTGCTCAATCTCGCTGATCAGCCAAGCGTTGTAAAATTCAGCTTAAGTACAGGCGATTATCCTAATGACATTCCAATGAACGTTATGATCGACAATGTTAAGCTTGTTAATAAAACTACAGGCGCTTCAGAACTGGAATACGATTTTAACAATGCCGAAGACCTTTCAGACCGATGGAGTAACGCTGATATTGTAACCGAAGGCGCTACCTGGTCATTGAAGCCACGCGATGGCGCTTTCTATTATAGTTGGCCAAAAACATCAGCTGATCCGGCATGGTATTGGGCAACTGATCTTAGACTTCCATATTTGAGCGACTGGGCAGATTATGCCGGAGAAGCAGGTATACAGTTCGACATTAATACAACCAACGGCGATACGGTACAAATTCAAACCCAAATCGATAATCAGGCAGGGACCAAATTCGGCGGTTATGCTACAACAGTTTATTCACCTAATAAATGGACCACGGTTACTTTTTATTTCAAAAACCTCACATTAAACAACTGGTCAAATAACAGCGACGTACTAAATCTTGCTGATGTTCCTGGCGTTGTAAAATTCAGTTTATGCACAGGCAGTTATCCTAACGATCTGCCTTTGAATGTTATGATCGACAATGTTAAACTTGTTAATGGGTCTACAGGCGCTTCAAAGTTGGAATACGATTTTAACAATGCTGAAGATTTTTCCTGTCATTGTGATTTAGATGATGCAATTGAATATCCTGAACTGATGCCTCGTGATGGCGCTTTTTATTTCAACTGGCCGAAATCAACTGCTTCAAAAACTTGGTACTGGGCAACCGAACTTAGCCTTCCCGATTTAAGCAATTGGGTAACCAATTATGGCGCTGATGCAGGTATTCAGTTCGATATTAATACAACCAACGGCGATTCAGTCCAAATCCAGACCGAAATTGACAATGTAGCAGGCACAAAATTCGGCGGCTTTGCTTTAACGGTAAATGCTGACACTAATACCTGGCAAACAGTTCAATTTCGATTTGCAGACCTTAGTTTAAGCAACTGGAGTTGCAATACGGATATATTAGATATCTCAAATGCCCCAAGCGCCGTAAAACTCAGTTTGAACACGGGCAGCTATCCCAATAACGTTCCCATGAACGTTATGATTGATAATGTTAAGTTGGTAAATATACCATCGTGCGGTAAAAGCACTAAATGCGATGATTTTAAGAAATTAAATATTCCAGGATACAGGAAAAACGGTTGTGGCGTCGATATTGAAAAATTAAATATTTCAGGGAATAATAATATTACCATATTTCCAAACCCTGCAAACGCTGTAATTTATGTAAACAACATTCAATCAAATGCTGCTTCAGCAACAATATTTAATATGCAGGGCAAACCGGTTATTGACAATATCAGGGTTAGCGACGGGCAAGCTGTTGATATATCTAAACTGAACAATGGCTTCTATTTTATTAAAATTATTGATTCAGGCAATGTATCGGTTAGTAAGTTTATAAAAAAATAAACCAATTCTGGTTGTTGCTTGCCGAAGCAGAGGTAACTCAACAGTTGGCTTTTTTATTTCGGCTTACAACAAACGGAAGATTTAAATCGGAATTTTAGGTTTTATCATTGTCAAACTGTTGTTTTGTCATTGATTTCGAATTTTAATCAAAAAAATATTATAATGATACGGATTTCTCAAAAGCTAATCCCGTCAATTTTAATTTTCACAAATTTATTCTTCAATCTTAATTGTTCAATAAAAAATAAAATTGTTGTAACAGATACAATGTTTGCAACAGAAAAACTCGATTTATTATTTGTTGGAACATATACTCAGGAAACATCGACAGGCATTTATGTATATAAAATGGATACTGCTACAGGAGCATTAAGCAAAATATGTACTTCGCCCAAAACCAACAATCCTTCTTACCTTGCCATTCATCCAAATAAAAAGTGGTTTTATGCAGTTAACGAGGAAAATTCCGGAACTATCAGCGCTTTTAGTTTTGATTCGGCGCAAAATAAAATTTTATTAATTAATTCGGTGGCGTCGAAAGGAGATTATCCTTGTTATGTGAGCATTAGTAAAACTGGACGTTACGTAATGGCGGCAAATTACAACAGCGGTAGTGTAGCCGTATTTCCCATTGGTAGTAATGGCAGTCTTGGCCAAGCGTCATCTGTTGATCAGCACACAGGTTCGGGGCCGGTGGCAGGCAGGCAGGACGGGCCGCATGCCCACATGATTATTCAGGCGGAAAATAATTTTGTTTACAGCACCGATTTAGGTATTGATAAAATATTAATTTATACTCTCGATACTATCAACGGAAAAATTCAAACTACCGGCAACGATGCTTCTACAGATCCGGGCGCAGGGCCAAGGCACATTGCTTTTCATTCGAATCAACAATGGGCTTATGTTGTTTGTGAATTAAACGGAACCGTTGAAGCTTTTAGGGTAAATAATTCAACAGGCGCGCTTACCCGGTTTCAAACCGTTTCTACTTCGCCACAGGGCGAAACCAGGGCTGCTGCATCTGCCGATATTCATATTACGCCTGACGGAAAATATCTTTATGCCTCTAATCGCGGCGATATAAATAATATTGCCATGTATGCCATTAATCAGTCAACCGGAAAGCTAACCCTGCTTGGACATCAAACCACACATGGTAGAACGCCACGCAATTTCGTAATTGACCCTGCCGGAAATTTTCTTTTAGTCGCTAATCAGGATGACAACAATATTATAACTTTTAAAATAGATCGTTCCAGCGGATTGCTCATTGAAACCGGAAACCAAACCAGCATACCGAATCCCGTATGTTTAAAATTTCTTGAATTGCATGTAAAGAAAATAAATGCAGGAACACAAGTAATTCGTTCAAAAAATATCAGGTAGTATGTATTATTTGATGATTGTTTATGACAAGCGTAACCATGTTTCGAAATGGTTTTCGAGTGCGTTGTTTCAGCTTATACTTTCGTCAAATTATCACATTTTGAAAGAATTAAAAAAGCAAGGGTTGTAAAATTCCTGTTGGTACTGAATTTTTACAACCCTTGCTTTCGAGTTCCGATCCCGACATTTATCAGGATTCGTGGGGTTCAATGAAACTATGATTTGCCATCAGTTTGCTTTTATTCTAATGGCAAATTTTATTTTAAAATATCGGGGTAACGATAAATATTGCCCTCATAATTTCGAAGCAGGACATCGCATTTATCGCGCCCAGCAAAATATCCCGGTAAAAGCGGAATTTTTCCACCGCCGCCGGGAGCGTCAATTACATAATGAGGCACAGCATAGCCTGTAGTATGCCCTCTGAGCCCAGCTATAATTTCAAGGCCTTTTTCAACAGGTGTGCGAAAATGGCCGGAACCCAGTATTGGGTCGCACTGATAAATATAATATGGCCTTACCCTTATTTTCAACAATCCCTGCATCAGCTTTTTCATGGTATCAACATTATCGTTGATTTCTTTTAAAAGTACCGTCTGGCTTCCGAGCGGAATACCACCATCAGCCAGTCGATTGCAAGCTTCGGAAACTTCAGTTGTTAACTCATCAGGATGGGTAAAATGAATACTCATGTATAACGGGGCATATTTTTTTAAAATATTGACAAATGTGCGGGTTATCCTTTGCGGCAAAACAACCGGCACTTTTGTACCGATCCTTATAATTTCTAAATGTGGTATAGTCCTTAAATTCGATAATAGGTATTCGATATGCGAATCGGGCATTGTTAAGGGATCGCCGCCTGAAATAAGTACATCGCGAATTTCAGTATGATTGCGGATATATTCCAATGCCGGGGACCATGCTTTAATCCCGATATGGCATTTATCCTTCGCTACCATATGCGAACGCGTACAGTAACGGCAATATGTTGAACAAAATCCGGTTATCAGAAATAATACCCTGTCGGGGTAACGGTGTACAATATTTGAAACAGGACTACTGTGTTCTTCTAATAGCGGGTCGCTGGCTTCACCATCAGAAAGGATCATTTCATAAAACGTTGGTATTACCGATTTGCGAATTGCATATGAATGCAAAAGGCTTGCATAATAAGGGGTAATTCTTAAAGGAAGGGAGTCTGTTTTGCCTTCTGACGGTTTGATTTCTTCGTCGGTAAGGTGTATAAGTTTTTCTAATTGTGAGGTAGTTGTAACGCTGTTGCGTATTTGCCACTGCCAACTGCACCAGTCGATAGGATTACTGTTTGGAAAGTTTCTTTTATAAAATTCAAACGACTGCTTGCTATAACCTATTTTATCATTTGATTTTCGAAAAACAGAAGTTTCATTTAAGAAACCTATTTGATCACTGGTAATTAATCGTTGACTCGGAGGTTCTGCTTCTTCAATATCAACCTCAAGATGTTTGGGCGCTTCATTCATGCATACATTTTTCATTTTTTGGTTTCATTTAAAATATTAAACGCTTCAAAAACTATTTCAGGCTAGTAAGACACCCAAACAATCTGGTGATTCCATAAGGCATCTTAAAAGACCTGCAATAATATAAAGTTTTTACAAAAAATCGCTGGATATAATAACAATATTTATCCCCACATGCAAACCAGCAAAATTAGGGTGTTTAAGAAAATAAAATGTTAAATTGTTAATAACTTTTGCAGTAATCGAAAGGAATTCAGATGTTTTTTAGGCAAATAATATGGATTGTAATTCATCGAACACATTATAAATAGAGAACTTAAAGCATAGCAAAAATCCAATTGCTAAAAATTCTTAAAACTTGAATGGTTATTAAATGATGTCTCTCTGTTCTGCAATTTTAGTAATCGTTTCAACAATTTCATCAACAGTAAATGTCATGCAATTAATTGTAATATCCGGAAAAGTATAATCGGTATTTTTCCCTTCAAAATAATTACGGAATTCTTTTCTTTTCCTATCAATTTCAATAGCTGTGGCTTTTGCATTTTCAAAGGTTATGTTATATTTTTCGCTTAATACAACAGCGCGCCAATCAAGTGGGGCTACAAGATTTATATGCAATGAATTGGTTATATCTCTTGTAATTGCAATCCCACCGCGACCTACAATAATGGCATGTCCCTGCTCGGCAATTTCCCTGACTACTTTGCCTACCGTATTTCTAATTTTTTTATCGCTCTGATAAAATTGAGAGAAGGAGCTAAAAAAATCTTCCAGCGCCCCTTTTTTTTGATAATCAAACACGTATTTTATATTTGAAGGACTTATCTGAAGATGTTTTGCTGTTTCATCCATAATTTCTTTGCTATAGCATTTCCAGCAATGTTTTTCTCCAAACTGATTCTTTTTATTTGAAAGTATATCGGCTAATTTTTGGGCTATAACTTTTGCCGGACATCCATATTCGCGTGAAATAGTTATAACCGGCCCAGTCCCTGTTTTTTTTGCAGGCGATCCTTCATATCTTTTTTGCAGATAATGTAATAAATCGCTTTGCATTGTTATTATTTTATATTTTTCAGCAGCTATTAAAGTTAATATATATTATAAAAGAAATCAATAAAAATGCATAAAAAGTTAAGTTTATCCGATGATATTTATATAATTATATGGAATTAGAAATGAAATTAAAACAAATTCAACTAATCTTCAACTTCAATATGAGTAACTTTCATTTCTTTTCCTTTCGTAATATGTAATGAAAAACTGCCACAAGCAGGACAAGGAATTCCGAATTCATTCATTTCAAATTGATTGTTACATTCGTTACAGGTTACAAATCCGTTAATTGTTTCAATAATAATTTCGGCTTTGTTAAGTTTCGATTCATTTTTTATTATTGAAAAAGCAAACGCCAGGGCATCTCTTTCAATACCGCTTAAAACACCAACATTAAGATGTACTGAAACAATTTTTTTCGAGAAATCTTTGGGGAGCGAATTTTCGACTGTTGAAATTATAGATTGGGCTAAAGAAACTTCGTGCATAGCAATTATCCCTTTAAAACAGCATTATAATAATCGCTTATTGAAATTTTAAACTGCAATTGTCGCCAACATCAAGGGTAACTTTACGTCCCATAATTAACGGCCAGTTCTGGTAACCATGCCCGGCAGGAAAACCGAATGAAACTGGAATTTTCAACTCCGATAACACATCTGCAATAATTTCATAAGCATTTTTCCCGAATGATGTGGCATTATCTTTCATCTCTATCATATCGCCAATTAAAACGCCTTTTAACTGTTGTAATTTTTTTCCGTACTTAAAATTTTTCATCATCCGATCGATATGATAGAGATATTCATCTAAATCCTCAATAAAAAGAATTTTCCCATCAGTATTAATATCTGCGGGGGTTCCCCGCAAACTGTACAAAACTGAAAGATTTCCTCCTGTAAGGATACCCTTTGCCTTACCTTTTGAATTTAATCTATTCGATTCAAAAATATATTCCAGTTTTTTCCCGAAAAGGATATTGAAAAGTTTGTGAACCGATTCCTGATCCTTATTATCAACTCCAAAGCTGTAAGGCATAGGGCCATGAATAGTTTCAATTTCCAAGTTGGTGTTAATATAGGAATGAAATACCGTAATATCGCTAAAACCGATTATCCATTTCGGGTTTTGTTTAAATGTTTCGAAATTCAAATGCTGCATAGTCCTGATAGCGCCATATCCTCCCCTTACGCAAATAATTGCCCTGATTTCAGGGTCATCCATAAACTTTTGCATATCCGAGGCGCGTTGCTGGTCAGTGCCTGAAAACTGGTTTCTTTTTTTATAAATATTATTTCCCAATATAACTTGCAATTTATATGATTCCGTTAATTCAACAGCTTTTTCAAGCTCTTGAGGCGTTATACTGCGCGATGGCGCTACAAATCCTATTTTATCGCCGGGCTTGAGGTATTGAGGCGTTATCATTGGCTTATTTAAATATATTTTGCTAATGTTGTATTTTTCAATAATTGATTATGCAAAGTTAAACTCTTTGCACTACTTCCTGAAACCGATTTATGATTTTGTGTTTATCTTTACCTTTTTTGTAAATCTTAGTTTTTTAAGATGGATACTAATAATTTTCTTCAGATAAATTTTTAATGATTATGGCGAAAGAATTCAAACGATATACCGTAACCGCAGCGTTGCCTTATGCCAATGGCCCCGTTCATATTGGTCATTTGGCCGGTGTTTATATCCCTGCCGACATTTATGTAAGGTACCTGAAATTAAAAGGCAAAGATGTAATTTTTGTTTGCGGTACTGACGAACATGGCGTTCCTATTACGCTTAAAGCCAGGCGGGAAGATGTAAATCCCCAGCAAATTGTAGATAAATATTATAAAATTATTAATGAATCTTTTATAAAATTCGGAATATCATTCAGCATATTTTCGCGAACAACCAATAAAACACACTATGAAACCGCATCGGATTTTTTTAAAGTGTTGCTTGAAAAAGGTGAGTTTGTTGAAAAAGTTACTGAACAATATTTCGATGAAGAAGCCAATCAGTTTCTGGCCGACAGGTATATAACAGGCACATGCCCGAATTGCGGAAATGACAAAGCTTATGGCGACCAGTGCGAAAAATGCGGTTCATCGCTTAACGCTACCGACCTGATAAACCCAAAATCGACCATTAGCGGCAGCCATCCTGTTTTATGCGATACCAAGCATTGGTACCTTCCTCTCGATAAATACGAACCTTTTTTGCGCAAGTGGATTCTTGAAGATCATAAAGAATGGAAATCGAATGTTTACGGGCAGTGTAAATCATGGCTCGATCAGGGTTTGCAACCGCGTGCCGTAAGCCGCGACCTCGACTGGGGCATACCGGTTCCCGTAAAAGGAGCTGAAGGCAAAGTATTATACGTTTGGTTCGATGCGCCAATTGGTTATATTTCAGCTTCAAAAGAATTAACACAGGATTGGAAAAAATATTGGAAAGACCCTGAAACCAAACTTGTACACTTTATTGGCATTCCATGGCATATAATCTTTAAAACGGTGCGCGATAACCGCTTCCCCTTCTGTTGAGGTAAGGACAATGTTTGTCAATCCTATCAACCCTCTTGCAGGCATTAAAAATTTTAATACTTTGCGGTCGTTTTTTGTATCAATGCTCAGCAAATCGCCTTTTCTCTTTGTAACAATCTCAATTACTTTCCCAACAAAAGCCTCCGGGACATGAATTGTAAGCGCTTCAACAGGTTCGTGTTTCACACCGTTAATCATCTTTTCTATTACCTGAGGCTGGCCGAGTTGAAGTTCGTAACCTTCCCGGCGCATAGTTTCGACCAATATTGAGAGGTGCAATATACCACGGCCATATACCAAAAATTTTTCAGGAGAATCTGTTTCTTCAACTTTTAGTGCAAGGTTTTTTTCTGTTTCTTTGAAAAGTCTTTCACGTATATGCCTTGAAGTAACATATTGGCCTTCTTTTCCGGCAAAAGGGGAATTGTTTATCGTAAACAGCATACTCATTGTGGGCTCGTCAACATGGATAGGAGTAAGGCCTTCCGGGTTTTCGTAATCTGCTATGGTATCGCCGATGTCAAAATTTTCAGCGCAAAGCACGGCACAAATTTCCCCGGCTTCCACTTCGAATTTTACTTTTTCTTTTGCAAGGCCTTCAAAAAGATATAATTCCTTAACCACAGATTTGACAATACTTCCGTCTTTTTTTACAATAGAAACCTGCTGTCCCATTTTAATTTTTCCGCGCAATATTCGGCCAACTGCAATACGCCCGACATACGATGAATAATCAAGCGAGGTAATCTGAAGCTGCAATGTGCCGGGCGCTTTAACCGGCGGTTTAAAATGTTCAATAATTGTGTCGAGCAAAAAACTGATATCATGGGTTGGCTTTCTCCAATTATCGGACATCCAGCCCAGTTTTGATGATCCGAAAATGGTAGGAAAATCTAGTTGTTCTTCGTTTGCATCCAGGCTTGCCATAAGATCAAAAACCGCTTCATGCACTTCATCAGGATTACAATTCGGCTTATCGACCTTGTTGATTACAACAATCGGCTTTAACCCGAGCTCAAGAGCTTTCTCGAGCACAAACCTTGTTTGTGGCATCGGGCCTTCAAATGCATCGACTAACAGCAATACCCCATCGGCCATATTGATTACGCGCTCCACTTCTCCGCCAAAATCGGAATGTCCGGGGGTGTCGATTATATTTATTTTAACCCCTTTATATCTTACCGAAACATTTTTTGCCAGTATGGTTATTCCCCTTTCACGTTCCAGGTCGTTGGAATCGAGCAGCAACTCGCGTACTTCCTGGTTATCCCTGAATAGTTTTACCTGTTGTAAAATCCTGTCGACCATCGTAGTTTTTCCGTGGTCAACATGTGCTATAATTGCAACATTCCGAATCTCTGGCATAAATTAATTTATCAGTTTCATAAAATAAGCTGCGAAATTAATCTTTATTACCGGTTGATTGCTATTTAATAACTCATGTTACGCAAGTATATTAATTTAGGACAAAAAATCGATGAGAACAGCTAGTCAAAGAGTCATTGAAAATTTATATACAGATTACCTGATGATCTCCACGCGTTTATGCACGGCAACCGGGCTTTCAGCATTGACAGATAAAGCAATTAGCCACGACAAAGTTACCCGTTTACTATCTTCAGGTGCCTTTTCCAGTCAAAGTATTTGGAAAGAAGTAAAGCCATTTATCAGGGAAATTGAAAATAGCCAAGGTTGTATTTCTATAGACGACTCTATACAAGAGAAGCCATATACAGATGAGAATTCACTAATATGTTGGCATTTTGACCACACTAAAAAAAGGAGTGTGAAAGGGGTAAACTTTATAACAGCACAATATTGCAGTGAACAAGCAAACCTTCCTGTGGCAGTTGATTTTATTACCAAACCAGAACAAAAAACCAATCCAAAGACAGGGAAGAAACAACGCAAAGCCAAGAAAACCAAAAATGCCTTATATCGGGAACTATTAACACAAGTGAGAAACAATCTCGTCAATTTTAGCTATGTCCTCAATGATATTTGGTTCTGTTCGTCTGAAAATATGTGTTTTGTAAAAGAATCTATAAGAGTTGATTTTGTTATGGCCATCAAAGGTAACAGGAAAGTAGCCTTGAGCCATGATGATAAACTTGAAGGCAAGTATGTTAGGATTGAGGCGTTGCCACTGGAAAACGATGCTATTATTCATGTTTGGCTGAAAAAGGTGGGTTTTCCCATCGGAATAGCCAGGCAAGTCTTCAAAAACGGAGATGGAAGCAAAGGCATCCTTTATCTGGTTACAAGCGACCTCAACTTAACATACGGGCAAATTACTTCGATCTATCAAAAACGATGGAAAGTTGAAGAGTATCACAAAAGTGTCAAAAGCAATGCATCATTTGCCAAGTCTCCAACAAAAAGAGAGAATACACAAATTAGCCATTTTTGTGCAGCCATTCTCGCTTATGTGAAATTTGAAGTTCTTAAACTTAGGCACAGCCACAATCATTTTGGACTTAATGGACAAAAATGATGCTACCATATAGTTCAAAGGTAGTATTTCAATAGCTTTGATGAAATTGAAAGCTATGAATAAAAAAATTGCTATTACTGTGGTTCAAAAATTACCAAGAGAAGTGGTAAAATAAAAGGAATACAAAGGTACAAATGTCATGCCTGTGGCAAACAGTTTATGGGTGGCGACAGGATTAACAATCAAGTTCTTTGGCAAGAATATACAGAAGGTAAGCAAACCTATCAACAATTAGCCCAAAAGTATGGTACATCTTTAAAAACAATACAACGACACCTTGATAAGGTATCAATAAAATTGCAGTACCATAAAGCAAAAGAAAGCATTATTTTAATGGATACTACTTATTTCGGGCGCAGTTTTGGGGTTATGGTATTCAAAGATACAAAAGGGCATCATCTTTATTGGAAATTTGTCAAATATGAGACCATAGCTGGATATGTAGAAGGTGTCCATTATCTCAAGGAGCAAGGCATGCAAATAAGGGGCATAGTTTGTGATGGACGTAAGGGGCTTTTCAAAGCTTTAGCAGAATATCCCATACAAATGTGCCAATTTCATCAAGTGGCAATTGTAACCCGGTATATAACTCGAAAACCACGTATTGAGGCATCTATTGAGCTGAAAGAGATAATTCATTTATTGCCTAAAACTGATAAAGAAAGTTTCTTTGGAATGCTTGACGAATGGTATAACAGATGGAAGAATTACATCAATGAACGGGCTATGAACCCTGAAACAGGGAGAAGCCGATATGTTCATAAACGCATAAGAAGTGCATACATGAGCCTTGAAAGAAACAAGCAATATCTTTTTACCTGGTATGATAATATGGATTTAGGTTTGCCCAACACAAACAATCAATTAGAGGGAACATTTACAGATTTGAAAAACAAATTGCGTAATCACAATGGTTTAAGCAGACAGCGTAAAGAAAAGTTCATAAATGGGTTTTTAAAGGAATCGGCTCTCAAAGTATTAAAAAAGAATGGCTGACGTAAGCCAGCCTTCTCGAATACTTCGATCGGTCAAGATATTCCTGACAGGTTGCTCCCCAGCAGAGCCTGTTTCTGCTTACTTGACATTTCAAATATCGTGTTTTATAAAATATGAATTGATAATAAGCAAAAATAAACAGCATCAAAAATGTCCATTAGAATAGTTTGAGTAAAAAATAGCATCAAAAATGTCCA
>CAWEFA010000029.1:0-11499 GCA_963808135.1 uncultured Bacteroidota bacterium | reverse complement strand
ATAGTATTACCTTTATAAAATTATTTTTAATATGTTAATCAGTTATAACAAAAAAATTTAAAATTTGTTTGTGTTTAAAAAATATTGGTTGTGGGTATGCACATGATTTTACCATACTTTAAAAAAATTTCATATTTTATTTTTTTAACTCGCTTATGAATCAAAATATAAAAAAAGTTTTCAAACAAAAATTATTGAAAATTATAATTTAGAATAAATTTCGTATTCTTATACATTTTTATCTAAACCTAATAGAAACGAAGATAATCGCAAAAAACTCAAAATGCTCAAGAGTAAAGACCCACTTCCGGTTGTCCGATTTTGCCCAAAATCTAATCAGCTCATTAGCATGTTATAAAAGTGCTAAATATGAAATTTGGTTAGGAAATTCTGATTGCAGTTGGAGTTAGAGCGCACACAAGATTTAGTCCGGACTCACATACTTCATATGTACTTCCATACGTATATGTATGTATATAGACGAACAACCTAAAATATAATTATGATAAAACTATTTCAATTAATGCTATGTTTTTCAACGAATCATAATTACCTTTTGTACATTTACATGTGACTAAAACTGTGTAGTGTAGTGTCCGAAAAATGTGACTCCATTGTTCAAATGGGTGTTATTTCACGTCCATCCATTTTCCGAAATATTTGGAAAATCTTTGATTCATATCTATTACATTATACAGTGTGTCCAAGATAAGGAGGGCCACTATGGGGATCTCGGAAATGGTTATAGGTACAGATTCGGTTAAATGGAGAAAAAGTTGCGTATTTTTAAGCTCTACAACCCTAAAAAAAGAAAACTCGGCTATCTTGATCCGTTCTCGAGATATTTAAAAAAAAGTGAAATTTCGATTTTTCGTTTTTCTGCAGTAACTTTCTTATTTATAATTTTAGAAGAAAATTTCATGGGAACTTTTGAAATGGTTTATAATTTTACACAAATTACCTTTACAAACTTTTTTTATAAAGTTAATAGTCTTCAAGATACGAGGGGTAACTTTTGTTTTTCTTATGGACGGTGAAAAAAGTGAATACGCTATCAAGTGCCATTTTTTATTCTCTTTACAATGATATAACATACTTATATCGAAATATTGATATTAAGCGAGTTAGGAGCAAAAATAGATATTTTGACGCTTTTCACTTGTTTATTTTTTACAATAGTGCTCTAATTTATTCGTAGCTTAGTAGGTTATGGAAACAATACCCTTAGTAACAGTGGGAACAATTGCAATCCCCAAAAATATGAGAGAACCAAAACAGATAAGATGAACTTTATTTTTTACTTTACTTTTATGTACTTTTTCTTATTTTTCAAAGTTCTTTTTGTACTATATAGCTTAACTGGAAATATTCTACTGTTTTATTGCATTTGTGTGTTGTCTGTTGTAAGAAACGTTTATTTTTCAAGCTGTGAGTGTTATACAAGCTGAAGAAAACATCAATAGTAAGTATTTAACGTTTATTATTAAATTTTCTCAGAGACTGGAGTTTAAAGTTAAAATGACTTTACAATGAGTTGAAGAGAAACAGAACTAAATTAGACGAGAACAAAATAACTCCTTATATGGAATTTTATTAGGAAGGACCTCCCATTTGCTTATAACCTGACTAATTTTATAGCTGAGATTTTAATCAAGTACAAATATCGTACTTTTATGTTACTGAAAATTAAATCCTACTATCTATTTCCTATATGTAAAGACCGGTCATATACTTTTCTTTCGTTTACTCACAAATTGCAGCCAAAAATTGTAAACAAACGCCCATTTTTAATTTAATTAGTAAGCAATTAATTAAGGACTCCTCCTTGAAAGTGGAAGGAGGCAATTTAATATTCCATCCTTTTCTCTTTTTTTCATTCCCTTGAGATAAAGTGTGAGGAAAAATGTGTAAAAATGCTGCTCTTAAGCCATACGAATTGGTAGGAGAGCGTCAGTACTTCTCACTTTAATTTGTTATTGTATATTGGCCATGCGATGAAAGAAGACGGAAGATTAACTTTACACCTTGTTTACAATCTAAAATTTTTATGCCAGTACGTAATTGAACAATTGAAAATCACTCATATTGGCCAAGCCATTTGATATCTGGTTTTGAAAATATCGTATATGAAATCAGGACATCCTAATTCTCTTATAGTATATTAGAATCGAGGTCCAGTAACGCCTTTTAAGCATTTCTATAAAATCCTGCTGTATAAAAATTTAGGTCATTGTAAACATTTACAGTTGGCATTATTGCAAATATCCTAGCATAAACAATAATCACTCATATTGGCTAAATCTTTTGATTTTGTGCTTTGAATGGATTAAATTCGGATTAAGGACATCCTAATCTGCTTATAGTATATCAGTTTCGAGTATCAATAACGCCTTTTAAACAATTTCAAGAATTCCTGCTGAGCAACCATATTGCTTTTGTTATAAACAATTTAAGTTGGCATGGTTGTTTATAACCTAGCAACTTATTAATTGCTATATTAGCAATATGATAAGATTTTCTGAATAAAACAAGACAAATATAAATGTAGAACATTCAATTGTCTACAAATAAAATATAGATTATGTCTATGGACATAATTAACCCTATACAGATGTTGATTCTATATAAGGAGTTATTATATTCTTGTCTAATTTAGGGTTGTTAATAAGGGATGATTTTAAAGGCAGCCCAAACAACCCTTTTACCTCCTTCAGAGGTTTATTTAGATTATTTTAGGATTAAAAGAAACATTGAAATAACCCTATCGTTCATTATTAAATACTGCATTAAAAACTACCCCCATTTTCTACCCTTAAAGGTGGCTTAGAGTAAAGCTATGTACAGAATTGCAAACTATAACATCCCCTTGGTACGTGTACTAAATTTCAGCCCGATCGGACGCTTGGTCCAAAAGTTACAGGTCTTTAAAAAATTTATTATTGTTATGCGTATATGTTAAGGGTTTGTTCAATAAGGGATGATTTTAAAGGGCGCAGAAGACCCAAATGACCCTAACGCTTCATCCCCGATGCTTATTTAACAAAAGTATGCTGTTTCCCGATTAAAAAAATTGCAAATATTTGTTTTTTTAATGATTAATCATATATATTGAAAACCACCCTTAGTTTTCACCCTTAAAGGTGGCTTAGAGTAAATCTACGTACAGATTTGCAAACTATAATATCCCTTTGGTACGTGTATAAAATTTCAGCCCGATCGGATGCTTGGTTCAAAAGTTATAGCCTTTTAAAGAGGGGACTATAAATTACTGTAATATCAATTGAAAGGGAAAGTAATGGCAAACGAAAGGGAAAATGAAGTCAATGACCTGTGACGTCATGTAACAGGTGCACTTGCAAGTGCATTCCAGGGGGAAAAATGTACTTAGAGCTTTACTAAAATCGCTACAACTTTTGTACCGTTTGTCCTAGCGACCCCCGCTTTGAACTGGATTACTTGGAAATGTTCATACTATAACGTGTATATGTTGTTTTGGGGATATTTTCAAATGCGGGGGATTAGAGGGGGGTTCCCCCAAAATTACCCCCTAAATAGGCCATATCTCGTATACACTTAGGTGCACTAATATATCGTTTTCTCCGCCGTTTTAAATTGTATCGACTTGAAATTTGGCAGCTAAGCTTAGGATACATACGTTAATAAGCGTAGGCAGTATTTTCCAAAAATTCCACCCCTTACGGGATTTAGAGGGGGGGTTCCCTCAAAATTTGTCTAAACAACCCCTAATGGCGAAACTACTGATTTACATAAATAGCCATATCTTCCGTGTTTTTTATGCGATTAAGCTGAAATTTCGCATAGTCCTTACTGAAACCTATTTGCATACGTTCGTCATCGGGAATTAAGCCAGTGCAACCCCTGCGGGTTTTTTTTGGTGGCGAAATTTATTTTCTTTTACATATATTGTCATATCTTCTATATTCTTTATCCGATTAAGTGAAAATTTTGCATGGGCATTAACTGAGTGTATTTACATGTACTAATTAAGTACTCAACCCCTTAAGTTTTGGTTTGGGCTGCCTTTAAAATCATTCCTTATTAACAACCCTAAATTAGACAAGAATATAATAACTCCTTATATAGAATCAACATCTGTAAAGGGGTAAATTGGTCCACAGGCATTTTTTTTTGTAAAGTGACGCGTTCAAAAGATATACGTTTTCTTCCGAGTACGGAAAATGCAGTAGAATTTTGACGGCAATCGACGCTTCGCTCAAAGGTTGGATTTTACGTACTTAATAAAATAAAATGACCTTTTAATGAGTTGAACAGAAACAGAGCTAAATCAGACAAGAACAAATTAAATTTATTCCCCTCCCATAAATGACTTTAATTTATCCTTGCAAAGAGATGCAGTTGGATGCAGGCAGCTCAAATGTTTAACAAGTAATTTCTCGCTTGGAATTTCAACGCGAACCGCTGATTGCTCTATCGTGATACCACCTTGCACACCTGTGCAATTGGTGTTAAGGACGTGGCGTCCTCTTCGAGGAATTTGTTAACTAAATTAATACGCAGGTAGATTGTTGTTATCACGTGACGATTTATTTACAATTGTTTATAACAGAAACAATGTTTCACATCCTCTGGATTAAACGTTCAATATTTTGAATAAACTTATAAAAAGTATATGGACCACCCATTTACCTATAACCTATGTAAATTATTATAGCTAAGCGTATTTCTTTGCCCAAGAAGTTAGGAATAAAGTTGGGCGTTTAAAATTTAATTACAAATTATGTATCCAATAGGCTTATGTATATCAATAGGATAATTAATGCCGAAAATTGTTAAATAATTTCATTAGATAGACGAATGTATAAGAAAGTTTGCGCCGAAATATTTCCCGCTCAGAATAAGATACTTTTTATGACAAGGGCTGGAAATAAAATAAATAACTTTTCCCTTCTACAATTGTTGCAATTCCTGCCCTTCGTTAAGTACTTTGAAACTTTCAACATCATAATAGCATTGCATTATTTGTTATTACATATTTAAAAGTGTGAGTATGCAACCGGTGGAACATGTTTACAATAATTATTATGCAGGTTCGAAGCTTAGCAACATTTTCGTCTGCGGCTTCGACACGTGAAGATTTCGCTGCGTTAAATTGATCATTTATTACAGTTTCAGTGGCTTATTAATTCAACTGAAATGCATCAATAGTCAAACATAAGTGGTGGTCATATCTGCAATTGTTGTGGGAGCTTTTTGAGGAGCCAAAAACGAAGAAGGAAAATAAAGCAAAGTGGAAATAGCCGCTGTAAGTAATGTATTTGTGTTTGTACGAATCAATATGGGTATTAGTTAATTAGTATTAGTGGAAACGAAAAAATGATAACGCTTTTAAACTGCACGGTATTATGTGTGAGAATATGTGAGCAGAACCGTTTGCTTTCGGAAGCCATTTATGTAATATTTTGAAATTTTTTTTAAAAGCTTGTAACTCGGAAAATAATTGAGCTTCAATTTTTCGACTCGTGAGAAAATAGTCTTTATAGGTCTTCATAACCCATGAAAATTTCATTTCTATTGAAGAAGGCGTTCCCGAGAAATTCGCTCTTGTAATAGTCCCTAAAACTCGGTCTTTCAGACCCCTGTCGGTTCCCGTCAAACATTTGCAATTACCGTACTTGGAAGAAGGCGTATATCTTTTGAATGCGTAACTTTAGAGACAAACTTAGAATGAAAAAAATGTGCGCTGTTCTTTTTTCTATTACCATACGAAATCGCGATTATGTGAGCAACACGGTTCCCTTTGACAGTAATTTAAGTAAAGCAAGATGTAATAGTTTGAAAATGTTCAACAGCATGTAGCTTTTGGTGCCACAACTTACCGATTATGCTCAATAGTAGTATTAATAGCTATAAGTATGAAATTACAATATTTTTTTCATATTTTAATTACTTTCGGTACCAACTTTGAATTAATTCTACATTGGCAGCGAAATGAACTAAAGGATGCGCGAGCATCACTTCCTCCTTCTCGGTCAACCATCTCCACGTTTAGACGTTCACGCCTCGCTCCCCAATTTCGTAAGTTTTTCTCGATAAAAAAGCCAATTAATAATATAAATCGGGTGCGAATCGACAAAGATTATCCTTATTGTTGTTGTGTTATGCGATAAATCGCATACTTTTGTTCGTATAGCTGATTTGCTGAGCTGAATTTTTCGCATGTTCGCATTGCCGCATGGCCGTCGAAAATTTTCGTTTTAAAATAGAGCTATGCGTGTTTTATTCGTTTCATTCGCTAATTTTTGCATGTTCTTAGTGCCCTAATAGAATTTCGATCTATTTATTGTTCGCGAAAATGTCTTATGCTTTGAGGCAGATCTCCGGAGAAAGCGCTGCGATTGAAACGGACTTGAATGACTAGTTTAGGATTCCGTTGAGTAAATTTGAGTTGCATGTTAAAAGCACTTTGCAATTTTCACTCGTGTCGATTAATTCGCTTCCTATTTTAATTTTATGCATGTTCTTCGTGCAGTTAGTAAAATTGAATGCTTATCTACGAAAAACGTTGTTTGCAGGCATTTATTTATCGGGTTGTTTTATAAATATTCTAAAGTATTTACTTTAGAATATTTTAATGTCTTGATAAATACTACAAAGTATTTAAATGCTTTGTAAAAGTATTTGAATATTTAAATTCTTTGTAGTTGAAAAATGTATTTAGTATTGAAATATTTTAGGAAGTACTTTGCATTTTCTATTTTAATACTTTTTTTAAGTTATTGCACTAAATGTTAATTCTATTTAAAATCGAGCAGCCGTAAATTATTACAATGTGTAAAAACTTGTTAAAGACCATCAATTGTTTCACAAAGAAATTAATTGTATTAATTGATTTGTAGCCTGTCTTCCTTTCTCTGGACAATTTTTCCACTTTCCACTTCGAAGAATCGCTTTCTCTTGGAACGATCATGGATTTTATCACTTTGGAAGAAAATTGAATGGATTATACTGCACAATTCTTGTGAAAAATAATGAAAGACTCTCGTCTTTCTGAACCAATGACATCTTTAACTTGCTGCTTAAGAAGAAGATGGAAGCAGGATTTCAAGGAATTGCAAGAGGATTTACTGCAAGCTTAAGATTTTGGAACTTGATGAAAACTATTTCAACTGTTTTTGATTTTCTGGACCAGCGCTTTGCCGTCCAAAAATTTCTCGGTGAGTAATTTTTCTTTTTTCAACTTTTTTTTCTTTTCCATAACTTTAACTTCGTCTTTGCGCTTTTGAAAACTTTACATAAATGAAAACTATTTTTAAATGATATTTTATTCGTAGTTCATTGGAAATTAATTATTCAATACTCCAATGATTTTCTCGACATATTTTTTTTTATAATGATTATTTTAGCCTGTAAACTTAGATTTTGAAAACAATCAGTAAATAAAACAATCGCATTAAAAACTTTTCCGTTTAAAATATGCAATGTACTAATATTAATGTCTGTTAGTTGCCTTTAATTGGGAATCGAAGAAAACTTTTCAACCAATTTCAACACTAGAAGAGGACTTGTGCAACTTTAACGAACAAAAATGGGAGCGTTTGAACTTTTCCGAAAAACTTTTCTCCAGCTACACTCTACTCTGCAGCAAGACACCGAAGAACCGATTTGGACTCTACCGAAGAATTTCTGAGTGAGTTTTCCAACAAGATTTTCCTTTACATATTTTTTCCTTTCTTGATTTTTTTAACCGTTTTTTGAAAAATGTTCATTTTAAGCAATAATCAATTTGTTTGTTATATTAGATTTTCATTGTGTTTTTCTTTCAATACATTTTCTATGTAAGCTTGACTTTATACAGGCAATTTTTCTTTCTTTGAACGTTTACCAATCGATAAAGCATCTCTTAAAATCGACATATTGATCCTTAACACAATACACAGCATACTTTTTATCCTTATACTTTAATTAATTTTACATAAAATGTACTTTGTTTTATACAATTCGTAAAGAAAAACCAGGCTAATGCCATAGATAGTATTTTTTTTAATTTAACAATGCAGTACATTTGGGTGAAATGTAATTAGTAATTAGTTGTAGATTTATTGTCTAACAGCTCTCCCTTTTATAAATTTGCCTTTATAAATTTACCTCTCTGAAACGGTATTCTTCAGAACTATTTTAGTATAGGTTAGATAAATTTGGACCCTTTATTTATAAAGTGCCTCTCTCACTAAATTGTACTAAAGTATTTTATTTTATTAAGTGGCAATGAAACTAACTTTATCTAAAATATTAAAATAAGATTGACCTTTAAAGGTATATATTCAGAAGAAAGCGTATATCTTTTGAACGTAACGAAATGTGTTGTAATATAATTATTACTTACTAATGTATAATTAGTAAGTAATATTAACGACGTAGAATTGCATAAACACAATAATTCGTAAAAGAAACGGTTGTAGTCAGTAATGCTTTCCTGGGGGTTCGCGGGGGTTCGCGCGAACCCTTTGCTGTGACAAGTTTATCTGTCATAATGGCAGGCAGACCGGTTTTATTATTGCTCGCCCATTAGGCGATTGCCTGAAATAACAAAATCGGCCTTAACAATAACAGTTACTGTACAATCATGTAATAACTAGACGATACCCTGTAAACAATACACCCGAAGCACGCAGGGGGTATCCAATTCAAAATAATTTTATGAAAAAATATCTAGAGCAGTATTTATTAATCTACGTATTTTACAAATATGGTCGTTACTTTTGCAAACTCTTTTGTAGGAAGTCTATAGCATTCCTGAAAATCATCGTTGGTGAGCTGTTTACCGTCCCCAATTACGCTACCTTTCAGGTGCCGGTATGCATTTCTAATTTTGTGCATATGCTTCTTTTGAACCAAATATTTTCCTGTTTTTTTATAATATACCGCCAAAACCTGATATGAATAAGAAACGTGATACTGCCAACCCAGGGATGAGTTATAATGAAGCGTTGCTGTTACTGCCAGAGCAAAGGATAATGTTTTTGATAAGTAATTCATCTCATTCCCTTAATATAAAATGAGGAAATCATTTACTAGCTGATGTGTAACTATAGCAAGAAAATTATCCTTGTAAATGAATTAAAATATACTTTGTCGGGGGCTTGCAACACTAACTGTCGATCGTCGCTCGCCCTCTCAAGGAAACCTTTATTATTGTAGGCTCGTCAAGAATAGAAATCGAAAATGAGGTCTTGGGTTTATCAATAAAGTGAAAATAACAAAGGCAAGCCCTTCTCGCGATTGCCTAAATAGGAGAAATTGGTAGGCTAAAAGGGTAGTTCAATACGCAAACCTTTTGCATGGCCGTAGGGATAAACCAATGAAATCACAGAAATTCGTAAAAAATTTTTTGATTTTTTCATCAAAAATGGCCATGAACAAGTTGCAAGCTCATCACTAATTCCCGCCCAAGATCCAACACTTCTTTTTGCCAATGCCGGAATGAACCAATTTAAAGATGTTTTTTTGGGCAAAGAAAAACGCAGTTATACCCGAGCCGTTTCAGCATTCAAAAATGTGTTCGCGCTGGCGGCAAACATAATGATCTTGATAACGTTGGATTCACCAAACGCCATCTTACTTTTTTTGAAATGATGGGAAATTTCTCTTTTGGTGATTATTTTAAAAAAGAAGCCATTCAGTTTGCCTGGGATTTTTTCACCAAAGAAATTAATTTACCATCGAAAAACTTCATGCAACCGTCTATAAAACGATGATGAAGCATATGATATTTGGCACAAAGAGATTGGCATTCCCCAAGAACGCATTCATCGCCTTGGCGAAGATGAAAATTTCTGGCAAATGGGCGATACCGGCCCCTGCGGCCCATGCACCGAAATTCATATTGATCGTGGCCCTGAATTTGGCTGCAAAGCATGATTAGCGCATTGCGGACCTGCATGCGATTGCGATCGCTTTTTAGAAATTTGGAACTTAGTGTTCATGCAATTTGATCGTCAACCAGATGGCACCGATAAACCGCTCAAACAAACCGGCGTTGATACCGGCATGGGCCTTGAACGCTTGTGCGCAGTGGTGCAAGATAAAGATTCAGTCTATGAAACTGATCTTTTTATGCCGATTATTGACAAGCATTGAAGAACTAACCGGCAAAAAATATGCACAAACAAGATCGCACTAATACAAGCAGCATTTCATGTGCTTGCCGATCATATTCGCTCTTCAACTATGATTATTGCTGATGGCGGCGCTCCTTCAAATGAAGGCCGTGGTTATGTGTTGCGTAAAATTATTCGCCGCGCTGCACTTTTTGCGCAAAAACTAACTGATAAAAATATTTTCCCTGAACTTTCGCAAAGTGGTAGTTGAACAATTGGGCGATATTTATCCTGAACTTAAAACCAATGCAAACTTAATTTATAAAGTTCTTGAAAGTGAAATTGAAAAATTTGCTGCTAACTTGATTCGTGGCCAAGCAATTTTAGAAAAATATTTTAAAGAGCATCAAAGACAATAAAATAATTACCGGCGAACAAGCATTCAAATTTATGATACCTATGGCTTTCCCATTGAACTTATTCACGTGATGGCACAAGAACAAGGATTTACCGTTGATGATGCTGGCTTTGAAAAAGAAATGGCAAAGCAACAAGAACAATCAGGCAAAAAAACAACTGATGAACTTGATCATATTGATCTTGATGATCAGTAACCACTGAATTTACCGGCTATCAAGAACTAGAAACACATTCAATAATTATCGCATCTTATTCATGATGGAAACTGGTTGATAATGTTCCTGCAGGCACAACCGTGCTGGGTGATTGCACAAAAATCTCCTTTTTTTATTGTGGGTGGCGGGCAAGTGCCTGATCAAGGATGGCATTACTATTAATGGCAATAGAAACGCCGATTATTGCAAGTGCGCTATATTAATAATGCAATTGCCGCAAATTAAAGCACCCGTCGATCTTACAGTTGGCGATGCAATCATCACTACCGTCGATAAAGAGCGACGAATGCAATGAAAAATCATACCGCAACGCACTTTTGCAAGCAGCACTCATCGAATTGTTTGGCAAACAGATCAAACAATCAGGATCACTCGTGCATCCTGATTATTTGCGCTTTGATTTTACCTATCATGAAAATCTTACCCCTGCAGATATTCAAACAAGTTGAAGATTTGGTGAATGAAAAAATCCGTGAAAATATTCCGGTTAATATTGAAAATGCACCTTAAAGATGCAACGGAACGCGGTGTATCGCATTCTTTGGTGATAAATATAATCCTGAAAAAGTTCGCATTGTTGATGTTCCCGGTTTCTCTGCAGAACTATGTGGCGGCACCCATGTGCACGCACCGGTGATATTGGCGGCTTTAAAATTACTGAAATTTCTGCACTTTCTGCCGGCCATCGCCGCATTGTTGCAGTTACGGGCCCAAAGGCGTTGAACTGTTTCAAGAAACATTTAATGCAATAAAAGTATTCAGGGCCAAAGTTGCAGTAAAACAAC
>CAWEFA010000028.1:0-16504 GCA_963808135.1 uncultured Bacteroidota bacterium | reverse complement strand
AAGAGGAAAAGTTGGGGGAATAAAAAAATCTAATTTCTTTGCAATAAAAATACATGCAACAGAAAGAAGGATTAGATATAGCACAATTCGTATTGCCAGATGGCCTACTGGAATACTTTAACATCAACGATATAAAGCAATCTCAAAAAGAGCTTTATATTTATTTAGAAGAAAAGAAAGATACTCCGCAGGAGTATAAAAGCGATAAGTTAACCTCCAAAGGCTTTTTCGAGGAAATCAAAGTACAAGATTTTCCAATCCGTGGAAAGGGAGTCTACTTATTAATCAAACGTAGGAAGTGGCTTAACGAAGATACAGGGGCTATAGTTAGCCGTAACTGGGAACTTGTGGCAAAAGGAACGCGAATGACAAAAGAATTTGCGGCTTTTTTAAAAGTTATTTCTCGATACCAAGCCAGTAAGTTGTAAAAGCGTAGGGGAATACTTTGGTGTTGATGGCGTTCAATTGGAAGAACAATACCGGGATTATATAAGCGATTTTCACACATGGGAACAATTATCACATGCCAATGAATGGATATTATTTGAAGACAATATAGGCCCTTTCTTAAGTATAGATGAAACAGCGCTTTCTCAAGGCGAACTATACACAGTAATAACCAACAAAGAAGGCAAAGGTCGAAAAGGTACACTGGTGGCCATGATTAAAGGGACCAATAGCGACACGATAAGGTCAATCTTAGAAAAAATACCTGCGCCCAAAAGGAACAAAGTACAGGAAGTTACACTGGACATGGCAGCAAACATGGAGAAGATAGCCCGCTTTAGTTTTCCTAAAGCAAGTTTGGTTACCGATAGGTTCCATGTGCAAAAACTGGCTTATGAAGCAGTACAGGAGATACGCATACAATATCGTTGGCAAGCTATCGAACAAGAGAATAAAGAGATTGAACTCAGTAAAGAAACCGGCCAAAAGTATATTCCTGAGATACTCGAAAATGGCGACACCTTAAAGAAGCTTTTAGCCCGAAGCCGGTATTTGCTTTTTAAACCCAAAGCTTCTTGGACGCCCTCTCAAATATATCGTGCAGAACTACTATTCGCCAGATATCCACTGTTAGAAAAAGCCTATGGTTTGGCAATGCAATTAGGTACAATTTACAGTAAAACCAAGGATAAAGGAGTAGCTTTTTCTAAACTTGCTTTGTGGTATGAGAATGTGGAAAAATCGGGCTTTAAATCTTTCAATACCATTGCCCGATCTATAGAAGCCCATTACTTAACAATCCTCAATTACTTTAATAATCGAAGCACTAATGCTTCTACCGAATCATTCAATGCTAAGATTAAAGCATTCCGATCTGCTTTTAGAGGTGTGAGAAATGTAAGTTTCTTCTTGTTTAGATTGGCTAATATTTATGCTTAATTTATTCCCCCCCCCAACTTTTCCTCTTGATCCATATTTTTTGGCAATTTAGCAAATAAGAATCCAATCCCCCTACCCCCTTCGCCAAGGGGGAATAACGCAACAGTCATATTTTAAATATCTTATACATCGAACTCACGTTATATTAATTAATTCCGGTTTTCGTGCTTTTTAAAACATGAAAATCTGTTCTTCTCTTATCCCAAAAGTGTTTACATTTGTCCGATAGTAGAAAAAATAGAAATTATTTAGGGTTGTTAGCTCAGTTGGTTTAGAGCATTACCTTGACAGGGTAGGGGCCACTGGTTCGAATCCAGTACAACCCACATTGAATGGTGTTCTTTTACTTTGAAATATTTACAGGTTCAATGACTTAATATACTTTGATATCTCAAGCGGATGTTTTTTTGTTAGAAAGGTTTCATATTCATTAGAGGATTTATCACTTTCCCAAATTTTAATTGAGCTTGATTTTAAAACCTCACGTTTAACATTGGGGTCGGCGCCTTTACCAAGCAATAGTTTTATCATTTCAATACTATGGGCTTCAAATAAACAGTTAGTAAATGGATAGGCTCCATAATTTTGCCATTTATAATTTACATTGGCGCCGATTGACAAAAGTTTTTCAACCTTTTCAATATCATCATTTATAACCGAAGTTATCAGTTGCTGATCTATTTTTTCTGTTTCAATTTCTAAAACAATATTCTTTAAATTGGGAAGTTCCTTTATAAATTCCGGGATTTCTTTAATAAAATTCTTCCAAAGTTTAAGTTCGGTTAAATTGTATAACTTGTGCATACTTGAAGGCAGCTCTGTAAGATTGTTAGCAGCAACATTAAGCTTTTCAAGATGTTTAAGATGTCCAATTTCAGAAGGAAGTTCATTAATATGGTTAAATGAAAGATTCAAGTCCTTTAGATTAGATAAATTAGCAATTACAGGACTGATTTTTTTAATGCTATTTGACTCCATATTCAGCTCTTCAAGTTGGACTAATTGACAAATTACTCCGGGAACATCAGTAAATTTATTGTGGCTAAAATTTATTGATTTTAAATTTTTTAGGTGCGCGAATTCCCAGGGTAATTCACTTAGTTCATTAAATTCAGCATGAATTTCTCTTAAATTAGACAGGCAACTTATTTCTTTTGGAATATTTTTGATGTCCTTTAATTTAATGTCAAGTACTTGAAGCTTCTCAAGTTCTTCATTATTTGAAGGAAACTCAATTTTAAGATTTTTAAACCATCTTAAAAGCTTTTTTTCAGGTGAATCAGTTGAATAAAAAAACATAGCTATTTTTTTGAGATGTTAAATATACAAAATTCCTTTATTTTTTGTAAAGTAAAATTTGATATAAGCTAAATCATTAATTACAAAACAATTTAAATTTAAATAAATACATGCAATTTTTATTTTTTACGAATTAAGAACAAATAATTCAAAAAGCAGCAGAAAGGCTTGAAAAATATTTATTATTGGAATATTTTTCAATTGGTTTCTTATATTTTTTAATGCTATTTACATTTATAGTAAACTTTCAGTAATTATGCGAATTAATATTTGAATATTTTTTCAATCTTAAGCAAGAGAATATTTAAAGTTTTTGCGGTGTTAATCATAAATTTTATCTTTGGAACGAAAATATAAAATGCTTAAAAGATTATTTGCATTTAAATTCAAAATTAAAATTAATTCAAGTAATTAGGATGCATAAATTATAAATATTGAAGTTGGAATATAAAGCATTTAATCTTATTCAAAATTTTATTACTTTTTAAAATATACAAATAGGAAACGAAATGGATGAACAGACGCTGGTTTTAATTAAACCTGATGCTTTAAAAAACTCATTAACAGGCTACGTTTTAGTGCAGCTTTCAGAATTTCATACAGGTTTAAGATTTGCGGGGGCTAAAATTGTACATGTAGATAAGCTTCTTGCTGAGGAGCATTATGCCGAACATAAAGGAAAAGTTTTTTTCCCATCGCTGATAGATTATATAAGAGGTTTAATTCATTATCCAAATGAAACCTGGAAACGGAAAGTTAAAGCATTTGTGTTTCAAGGTACGGATGCAGTAAAAATAGTCCGCGGAATTTGTGGACCAACAAATCCGCATGAGGCAAGGGATAAAAATCCGGGTTGTATCCGCGCTTTAGGCACAGTGGTTCCGCTTTTCGATAGTTCAGGAAATACTATAGGCCAGCGTATGGATAATTTAATTCATGCTTCGTCAGGCGTTGAAGATGCTGAACGTGAAATTAAACTTTGGTTTAAGCCATCCGATATTCCTCCTCCAATGCGCATTTATCCAACAATAATAAACGAAGAATTTTTTTATTTCTTAAACGGAAATTTATTAAAGGATTATGTACCCGAAAGTATTTGTTTAACTGCTCCCGGAGATGTTGTTTGGAAATCGGATATGGATGCGCTACACCTTCATGAAAAAGGGCAACCTTCAAAAGTATCTATTGCTTCTGTGGCAGCAAAGTATTTGATTAATTTGGAATCGGAAAGCCAAAGTTGAATATTTGTAGCCCCACCAGGAATCGAACCTGGATTTAAAGTTTAGGAAACTTCCGTTCTATCCATTGAACTATAGGGCCATATTAATAAATATTTGATTTTTTTATTTCAGGTTGAAATTTTTAAAATCCTGCAAATATAAATAAATTGGCGTTTATATTATTTCAGCTTTAAAAAATTGAAAAAAATAGAAACCATTAAATTGTCCATAGATGTATTTTGATAATAATGAATTTTTAAATATATCCTGGAAGTTTAAAATTTAATAACACAGCAATGAATTATCTGGATTGGATTTTATTAATAATTTTTTTAATAAGCGCAATAAAAGGATATTGTAAAGGATTGATTCACCAGCTTTCATCATTAATTGCATTTATTTTAGGCATTTATTTAGCAGTTAGATTTAGCAAGCTGATAAGCCCGTTTATTCAGATACATTTAATGAAATCAGAAAACACTTCAAAAATAATTGCTTTTTTTATAGTGTTTATTGTTGTAATGATTTTGGTGCATATGTTGGGAAAATTCCTTGAAAAGATATTTGAAGGAATAGAATTAAGTCATTTAAATAAAATTACGGGAAGTATTTTTTATGTAATTAAAATTGCATTTATTATCAGTATTTTCATGGTTCTGTTGAAATTTTCAATCATTCATTTAAACTGGCCAAATGCAAAAGATACTGATAAATCGTACCTGTATAAACCGATAGAATCCGTTGCCCCTTCAATTTTTCCTTATTTAAAACTTGAAAACAAAAATTAAAAAATCCTAACTCGAAAAATTGTAAAAGGATCGTTTAAAAAAGCAGCTAATTTATGATTCTCTCATACCTGAAACTTTTATTATCTTTGAAACGGTTTAAAGATATTTGCTAAGCATGAACTTTTTCGAAGAGTTAAAATGGCGCGGGATGATCCATGATTATACTCCCGGCCTGGAAGAACAATTACAAAAGGAAATGACAACTGCTTATGTTGGAATTGACCCTACGGCCAATTCCCTTCATATTGGGCACTTAGTTTCTATTATGTTACTTAAACATTTTCAAAAGGCAGGTCACAAACCTATTGTTTTAATTGGCGGGGCAACAGGTATGATTGGGGATCCTTCAGGCAAATCGGAAGAAAGAAACCTGCTTGCATACGATACACTTTTACAAAACCAGGAATCAATTAAAAAACAACTCGCTAAATTCTTAAATTTTACGTCTAACCTGCCGAACAAAGCTGAATTGGTTAATAACTTCGATTGGATGTCGGAATTTAATTTCCTTCAATTTATCAGGGATGTTGGAAAATATATTACAATAAATTATATGATGGCCAAAGATTCAGTTAAGAAAAGAATTAGCGGCGATTCATATGAAGGTATGTCTTTTACCGAATTTTCTTATCAATTGGTGCAGGGATATGATTTTCTTTATTTATATGAAAATAAAAATTGCAAACTGCAAATGGGTGGTTCTGACCAGTGGGGAAACATTACAACAGGAACGGAATTAATCCGCAGAAAACTTGGCGGAGAAGCTTTTGCGCTTACCTGTCCATTGATTACAAAAGCCGATGGGGGCAAGTTTGGAAAAACTGAAAACGGTAATGTATGGCTTTCGCCCGAATACACTTCGCCATACCAGTTTTACCAATTTTGGTTAAATGTTTCCGATACCGATGCTGAAAAGTATATCAAAATATTCACGATGCTTCCATTTGATATTATAAATGAGCTTATTGAAAAACACAAATCAGAACCTCATCAAAGAATTTTGCAGAATACGCTTGCCCGGGAAGTAACTTGTTTGGTTCATTCTGTTGATGAATATAATTCCGCTATGGATGTATCGGATATTCTTTTTGGAAAGGGAACGAATGAAACGCTTAACCGGCTTAACGAATCTGATTTTCTTTCTATTTTTAATGGAGTGCCTCAATTTGAGATAGAACGTTCATTATTAGAAAAAGCGCCAACTGTAGTTGAATTGCTTACTTCATTTTCCAAAGTTTTTCAAAGTAAAGGAGAACTTCGCAGGTTAATAGATGGAGGAGGTTTGAGCATTAACAAACAAAAAATTTTACACGCCGATGAAACTATCAGCTCAAAAAATTTAATAAATAAAAAATATTTATTAATCCAGAAGGGGAAAAAAAATTATAACATTATTATTGCTAATTAAATAATTTAAAAATATGGGAAAAAAGAAAAACAAATTTAATTTTGATTCTGAGAATATTTTATTTTTTGTAATCAGTAAATCAAAAATTCTTTTTACTGTTGCCATAGCGGCATTTATTATATCAACAGTCGTTTCTTTTCTTATTACACCTAAGTTTAAATCGACGGTTATATTGTTTCCTGCTGCTCCCACAAGTATTTCAAAATCTATTTTAAATACTCAATATATTGGAGATGTTACCGGCCTCGGTCATGAAAATGAATGCGATCAATTATTGCAGGTGCTTTTATCAGATCAAATAAAAGACCTTATAAACAAGAAGTACAATTTAATGGCGCACTATGGAATTGATAGCTTAAAAACAAAAAGCCCGCGTTCCGACTATTATGGTATTTATAACGAGGACTTTTCTATTCACAGGTCAGAATATTTATCTATAGTAATTGATGTTCTGGATAGGGACCCGAAATTAGCCGCAGCAATGGCAAATGACGTTGCGGCATTTGCCGATACTGTATTTCATAATATGCAAAAAGCACGTTCGCAAAAAGCTTTTGAAATTGCAAAAAGGGAATATTTCGATATGGATAGTCTTATTAAATCCCAGGAAGATTCAGTGAATAAATTGAGGTTATTGGGAGCTTTAAATTATGAAGATAATTCGTTAGTGCTGAGAAAGCAATATTATAAAGCGCTGATAAAAGGAAGAACAGATGTTGCAAATTTAATTGATAAACAATTAGACAATATTAGGAAATATGCAAAAGTAATGGGTCTTGTTCAGAATAAAATTGCAGATGAGAGGGTTCAATTCCCGGCATTATCTTATAAGTACGAGGAAGCAAGAGTTGAGTATTTACAGGATTTACCAAACAAATTTGTTGTTCAGAAAGCACAAGTTCCTGAAAAAAAATCATCCCCTAAACGAATGCTGATAGTATTAACTTCCACCATTTCAGCAATTTGTTTTGCTTTTATGTTAATTTTAATTACAGAATCGTTCAAGAAAATCATATAAACTTAGCGAAACTTGAAACTGTTGCTTAAAAGAGAGAATGTATGGATATTGGCAATTTCTTTGATATACATTCTTATAAATGCCGAGCTTATTTATCTGGGCTTTCCTTGGCTAAACTTTTTACCTGTTGTTCTGTTTGTTATTGTTTTTGCTTTCTTCTCACTGGATACTTTAATGTTTATCCTCATATTTTTTGTTCCACTTTCCATATCCTTATCAAAACAGTCAGGTGGTTTGGGTGTTCACATATACTTGCCAACGGAACCTATTCTTATAGAAATAATGTTTCTTTTTTTTATCAAAGTAATTTATGAAGGTAAATTCGATAAAAGAATATTAAAGCATCCGGTAACTTTAGCAATAATATTTTATCTCATTTGGACTTTTATTACTTGTTTTACCAGCGAAATTCCTATTGTATCTTTTAAATCTTTTACAGCAAGGACATGGTTTATAGTTGTTTTTTATTTAGTAGCTTCACAATTGTTCCGTAAGTTTAAGAATATTAGAAAATACAATTGGCTATATATTTCGAGTTTAATAATTGTAATTTGTTATTTTATTATCAGATTGAATGCCCACGGGCTTGGAAATAAAAATGCCGCAAATTGGGTAGTTTCACCGTTTTACAACGATCATACCGCGTATGCAGCCGCAATATCAATGTTATTGCCTTTTGTTACCGGTATGGTATTTGTTCGAAGAAAATCCTCATTAATGTTTAAATTATTTTGTATTTTTTTATTCGTTTTTTTTATTTGTGCGCTCGTGCTCTCATATACAAGGGCAGCTTGGTTAAGCCTTGCTGTTGCATGCATATTTCTTATTTCAATGCTTTTAAAAATAAAACTCAAATTTTTGTTTCTTGCTTTACTTATTTTAACAGGAATATTTTTTGCTTTTAGGGCAGAAATATTAATTTCACTGGAAAGGAACAAACAGGATTCATCCAAATATTTAAGCAAACATATTGCTTCTGCTACAAATATTTCATCCGACGCATCGAATCGTGAACGCATCAATCGTTGGAAATGCGCAATAAGAATGTTTAAGGAACGTCCTTTTTTTGGTTTCGGGCCGAACACATATCAATTTATGTATGCTCCATACCAGAAGAAAGAAGATGAAACAATAATCAGCACAAATACAGGATTATTGGGCAATGCTCACAGTGAATACCTCGGGCCTTTATCAGAATCGGGAATAATTGGGGCTTTATCTTTTATATTAATTGTTATAGCTACAACAACAACAGCTTCCAGGATATTTTCGCGCAAAGCGAAGGAAAGTACGATTAATGGCGCTTATTTTAATTATCGGATTGATTACTTATTATACTCACGGGCTTTTAAACGATTTTCTCGATACTGATAAATTAGCTTCTTTATTTTGGGGCTTTACCGCAATGATTGTTGCATTGGATGTTTATCATTTTAAAGAGAAAGAACAAAATAATTTAGAACAAGAAGATAATATTGATAACATTTTGAAGACTTTCAGATAAACTTCAATTTAGTAAAATTCTACACCTAGGATAGTTACATCGTCAAAAATTGCCTTATTGCCAGATAAAATATGTTGATCGGCAATAATGCTATCGATACTTTCTTTTATATTCAAACTGTTAGAAATATGCTGTTCAATAACGTTTGTGCCGAACTCCACTTCCTTATCGTCCATTAATTCCACCAAACCATCGGTATAGCATAAAAGTTTGGTTGTTTCTTTAATTTTAATTAATCCTTTTTTTATAGTTGGAATTTCTTTCAAGCATACCAATCCCTACACAACCTTCCTTAAGAAAAGCAAGGTTTTTTGAATCTGTTTCATAAAGAATCGGATGATTATGGCCTGCATTGATATATTTAAGCTCTTTCGCAGTTTGACTGTATTTTGCAACAAAAAGTGTTATAAATTTTTCACCGTTTGCGCTTTTCATGACGCAATCGTTAAGTTTTACAACTAACAATTGCAAGTCAATTCCGCTTGTAAAGAGCGCCCTTAAATTGGCCTGGAAATTAGACATTAACAATGCAGCGGATATTCCTTTGCCCGATACATCGGCAATACAAAACCCGACTTCGTTTTCGCTAAGGTTAATAACATCGTAATAATCGCCGCCAACATCGAAATGCGGGTGATAGAATGCAGTTATCCAAATTTTTTCATTTTTGGGCAAATCCTGGATTCTGGGTATCAGCATTGCCTGCATTTTCGAAGCCAGTTCCAGCTCTTTCTTTATTGCTGTTTGTCGTAAGCTGTCCTGGAAGAGCCTCATGTTTTCAATAGCAACTATTATAATATTTGAAAGGGTTTGTATAAAATGCAGGTGTTTGATAGTTGGGCTAAGGCCTTCGCCTTCTTCTTCAATATCGCCGATTAGTACATATGCAAGAGGCTTGGTATTGTTAAAAACAGGAATAACTATATCGAACGGTTCTGCAACCGGGATTGATTTGGAAGTAACGAATGTTATTTCGGAATACTTTAATAAATCCTTTTCAACATCCACATTTAATGAACTCTTTTCTTTCACACCAGAACTCAAAAGACAAAACCAGGAAGTGCTGTTGTACATAAAAATTAAGATTTTCCCTATGTTCAAATCTTCTTTTAAAAGCGTTTCGTATCTTTTAAGAAGTTCCTCCTGTGACAAGTTTTCATTAATAGACTGGGTAATCGCAAGAAGCGCATTAAGCTTAAACGTTGATATTTTTAATCTTTTTTCGGGAATATTTCCAGTCATATGCTCAGAATAAAGATTAGTCTGTTTTAATTGATTTTAAAATTACGACAAAAATTTCAATTGCTTCTATCAATAAATCAATTCACCGATTCAAATAAGACTAAAGCCAAATAAACTAGTCATTCAGACCAGTCTAATGACAGACTTTAATATTTAATTTTAAATTCAACTCTTAATTCGTTTTATTAATTTATTTATAATGCTACTACAAAATTCAGAATCTAATATAAATGAAACTAAAAGGATGCCAACAAATTGAATAATGATATTAGTTATAAACAAATGTCTTTCTACTTCTAAGGAATCAGCATTATAAATTAGAAAGGCATTAAAAGTGAAGATTATTATCATTACTGTTGGAAAAACCCATACCAACCTTTTTTCTTTAATAAATAAAAAGATAAGGAAACAATTTAAAAGCAGTATATTTATTATATTAAATAAAGGGAAAATGAACTCACTAACCCAACTATAACCTTTAACTGGTTCCGTATAATCAGTAATATTATATGCAAAAATACGTTTTAAATTTTTTGGTTTTTCCTTTAATAAAAGTGTGTAGCAAGGATGAGAAATTAGAAATTTTGTATAAATATCTTTCCCATCTTTGATAACCCAATCAGAAAATTTTAAAAAAGTTGAATCATTATACAATGTATATATTTTTTTATAATCATCTAAATTGGAATATTTTTCTTTAAGTTTATCTATGCATGGCATACTTTTGTTTGAAAACCAATGTAAATAAGCATCATTTGGCATTATTCTAAAAACAATATTATTAATAACTGGCAAACGATAACGTTGACCAATTTGTGCAAAATTTTGTTGGATATTGAAAATAGAAAAACTTATTATCAAGAAAAATATGAAACTTGTCCACATTTTTTTATCCCATATTATTGATATTAGGATAAATATTGCATAAAATATGATTAATATATAAGGCCAGCTATCTCTCGTAAATGAGAATAATACTGTTACTAATATATGAAAAACAAAATAAGCGAGCGTTCTCTTGTGAAAGAAAATCAAGAATGTTGCAATCCAGAAAAACATTAAGGAAATAGAGAGGGATTCGGAAAGTAAAGTATGCGCCCAACCCAAGATGTTCCACCATGACATTAACAAATACCAAAAAATAATGAATATTATTTTTGAGTGGGTGTTTCTAAGAAAAAGTAATATAACGGAACATAGAAAAAACGCACTTAATACGTGAAAAAAAATTTGCAATATAATAATTGTTTCCGGATCGCTATTGGCAATTTTATAGAAGAAAGGAACGGTAAAAGGCCTTGGAGAAAATTGAGCGCTCCTTTGTGGGCAATAAAAATTTTTATTAAACAACGATACTGTTGATTGATTAAGATAATCATAAGGATCTCCAAATCCAAGCCAAACGGGAGGATTTAATCTAACCATTAAGCTGAGAAACAATGTTAAAACGAAAAGTATTAAATTAATTCGATTAGGTGTAGTATTGTTCATATAATTTTTTTTATACATTAAAATGTTTCATTTTTTAAAATAACAGGTAACGACAGTCTCCCGCATAGCGGAACAAGTTATGCATAAATTAATTTATTAACAAAAAAAATCATATTCTTTATTTAATTCCATTTAGAGTGCTTTTAATATAATTTTTTTCAGATTATAAATTTTATTCTTTTGCTTAAAAGAATAAAAAATTTAACAGTGCAAATAAAAATATTTGGTTCTGTTGTAAGATAATGTAGACATGATGAAAGTTTGGTGAAATTTAGTGTTTTGGTGTTTTAGTTGCTTAATATTCTTTTGCCACCAAAACAACAAAAATCACTAAAAGCAACAATGTTCTGGATCAAAACTAAATATTTAATTTTTTTTTGGATTGTTTAATAACTGCTATTTTTTTGGCCTTAACTTTATTCCTTTATTATTTTTCTCACTTCAACTTTATTGTCTGTTTTTAATTTGATAAAGTAAATACCTTTATCAAATTTGCTAATATCTATTTGTGTCTTGTTGTCTTTTATTTGTAGTTTTATTAATTCCTGTCCGTTTACATTTAAAATTGTCAAAGTGCTTTCTTTTGTTGGTATTTCTATTGTTATTTTATTTATTGCAGGGTTTGGATATACATTAAAGTCAAACAAGGTTTGATTATTTTTATTTGTAATGTTACTAGTTAAACTTAATTTTTTAGTTCCATTCATAGAGATAGTTCCATTCATAGAGAGTTTAAACTTTCCAGTTGCTCCATTATTTCCATCAACGACAATATAATAATAGCCAGGTTGTAATTGGGCATTACTAATTGGGGTTGATTTATTAAGAGAGTAATATCCGGTAGTAGTGTTGTCGCTTGCATTAAATATTTCAATAATTGTACTAAAATTAGTTTCAGGAAAATTTGTAGAAGCAGTAATATTCATTGCATCAGGCAAATAGAATTTATATGCAACATCTCTACCACCAGTACCATGAACTGGCCAATTGTTTGCTTTGCCTTTATTTGAAGAAATAATATTAAAAGGGATATTATATACTCCACCTATATTTTGAGATGTATAAATGTTTTCATAACCAAAACCTATCAAATCCAATGATCCATCTCCATTCACATCAGTAAGAAACCTCGGATATTCATCATTGTTATTCCAACCATTACATCTTGTAAATTCATCAAACACATTATTATATTGATCAAATGCCACTCCGGATGTTGTAGACTTTGAAATTGCAATTTGAATCATATTTTCATTAAAGCCAATGATATCAGCTTTATTATCATTGTTTATATCACATACAAACCTAGGATAATTATTAGAATCGTAATATCCCTGTTCGTAAGAAAAATTTGTGGCTGCCCATGCAAGTGGAAGAAATTGGGGAGTTGATCCATAGTTAGATAAAGAAATATAAACTCCTCCATAACCAAAACCAACAATATCAGCTTTCCCATCTCCATTGACATCTGCCATCATTCTCGGTCTTATGTTTTGATCTGTCCAACCTTGTGCTATTGAAAAGTTTGATAAAACTTTTAAAGGAGGAGAAAATGAAGCAGTAGTAGTAGTTGAGTTTGATAACGAAACATATACTCCATCGCTTCCAAAACCAATAATATCGGCTTTCCCATCTCCATTAACATCAGCCATCATTCTTGGCATTTCATTTTGATTTGTCCAACCTTGTACTATTGAAAAGTCAGATAAAACTTTTACAGGTGTAG
This sequence comes from uncultured Bacteroidota bacterium, assembly GCA_963808135.1. GTDB lineage: Bacteria > Bacteroidota > Bacteroidia > Bacteroidales > DTGW01 > CAWEFA01. The sequence goes on along the minus strand of CAWEFA010000028.1, from coordinate 3,422 downwards.
AAAATGAAGCAGTAGTAGAAGTTGAACTTGATAATGAAACATAAACTCCATCGCTTCCAAAACCGATAATATCAGCTTTTCCATCTCCATTAACATCAGCCATCATTCTCGGGTATTGATCTTGATTAACCCAACCATATTCCTTTGAGTACCAATGATAAAATTTTTGTTGAGGGAGAAAAGATGCAGTTGTAGCAGTAGAGTTTGATAATGAAACAAATACTCCATCATATCCAAAACCTATAATATCATCTTTCCCATCTCCGTTAAGATCAGCAATCATCCTTGGTCTTTCGCTTTGATTTGTCCATCCCTGCTCTATTGTATAATCATTTACAACATATTGTTTATCACCGAACGAAATATCCTTATCGTTTTGTGATAAGCTAATCTGTACCCATTGGTAACCAAACCCAATAATATCTTTTTTCCCATCATTATTAATATCTGCAATAAATCTTGGCCTCTCATTTTGATTTGTCCAGCCTTGTGAAATACAAAAATCACTCATGTAAGCATTAACTTCATAATTCTTTTTATATAATCTAAAATAATCTATTTCAAATTTTCCGGGAAATTTACCTTCGTCGTGAATCTGTTGCATTAAATCATCAGCCCAATATATTGGCATACACCAAAGATCAATTTCTTGCTTTCTAAGTGGAATATTAGTATTTCTATTTAATGCTAATTGATTATTTAAATAACTTTTGATATAGTCGTTTTGATAGTCTATAGAATATGTGTACCAATCATCATATTGTGCAGGAAGATTATTATTAATTTTATAAGTTATACCTATATTGTTCAAAGTATCATCAGGAAAAACATTAAAGAGAACATCTCTTACTTTATCTTCCGTATCGAAATCATTATCAATAAAATCTACTTCATTGTGAGGGTAGCCTGTCCATGTCCAAAATGAAGATTTAAAACCAACATTATTTCTTTTACATCTTATTTCATAAAAATAGCCTGGGCCATAACATGCATTACTTGATTCTTGTGGAATTTTTTTCGCAATAGTTACCCAAGCTCCTATATAATTGTACCATCTAAATATCCCATCAGTAGGATCTTGATATAATTTTGGGTCCCATACACAATAAAGTTTTAAAGTTCCATTGCTAACTTCAATATTTTCCGCATCGTTATTTACAAAAGATTTACAATCATCCACAGTGCCTTTTCTAGCACCCCAGATAGTATTATCTAAAGAAATTCCTGAAAATTCATCTTGAATAATTAAATGCCAACCCGGTTTATAAGGTGGATTTTCAAGGCTTCCACTTGTAATTCCGGGATCGTCAGGAATAACCCAGTTTGAGGTACATTGAGCTATTGTTATGCTATTATGCAATGACAATAAGCAACTTAATAAAATTAATAGTTTTTTCATTTTAACTTTTTTTAATAGTTCAAAATTAGGTCATGGGTTAAAACGGCTGATTACTCCGTTTCCATATGTGCCACTTCTGTAATAATGCCTTTCTATGTACATTCCTATAACATTGTCATGAATGTCGGTATCTCTGGAATAACAGATGGTTTTTCGGTTTAGCCTTTTTATGTGTGTCCTAAAGTTTAGGTTTTTCCTTTCGATTTTCCAAGTCTGATCCTTGCCAATTACATGTTTATCTTCCGGCAGTAAGCTTGAATAAGCGCCCCAATCATCTGTATAGTAACGATTGATTGGGATATTGGACAAATAGCCTAATAGCGTTCTAAAATCTTCGTTTGTCCTTTTGCCATTGTGCCAGGCAAGTATTAACCCTGATTTCTTATCCATCGCATACCAAGTCCACCGCTGATTCCTTTTGTTCGCCACAAAACTCCAAAACTCATCCATTTCTGCTGTATAATATATAACAACATCAAGCCTTTCGAGCTGATTGGCCTCTATCATGTCAAGTACGTATGGGTTTGTTTGTGGCGTTTTTTTTTAGCACCGACATCACGGTGTTTTTATTGATTTGTAATGTTCTGCTTATATCTCGGACTCCGCTACTATTCATCGTAAGTTCGATTATTTGTTCTTTAATGCCTGGTTTTCGTGCATTGTACTTAAATTCATACTGGAAATATTTCTTGCATTTATTACAATGCCAACGCTGTGTTCCATTTCTATGACCGTTCTTTACTAAATCATCGTTATTGCAATTTGGACATGTTATGATATTGAAGTGCTTCATTGATGAGTTTTTCACAAATATACATCATTTCAGCCTATTTAACCCATGACCCAAAATTAGTAATTTTTGCATTTTAACTCATTTAAATAGTTAATAACTCATGTTACGCAAGTATATTAATTTAGGACAAAAAATCGATGAGAACAGCTAGTCAAAGAGTCATTGAAAATTTATATACAGATTACCTGATGATCTCCACGCGTTTATGCACGGCAACCGGGCTTTCAGCATTGACAGATAAAGCAATTAGCCACGACAAAGTTACCCGTTTACTATCTTCAGGTGCCTTTTCCAGTCAAAGTATTTGGAAAGAAGTAAAGCCATTTATCAGGGAAATTGAAAATAGCCAAGGTTGTATTTCTATAGACGACTCTATACAAGAGAAGCCATATACAGATGAGAATTCACTAATATGTTGGCATTTTGACCACACTAAAAAAAGGAGTGTGAAAGGGGTAAACTTTATAACAGCACAATATTGCAGTGAACAAGCAAACCTTCCTGTGGCAGTTGATTTTATTACCAAACCAGAACAAAAAACCAATCCAAAGACAGGGAAGAAACAACGCAAAGCCAAGAAAACCAAAAATGCCTTATATCGGGAACTATTAACACAAGTGAGAAACAATCTCGTCAATTTTAGCTATGTCCTCAATGATATTTGGTTCTGTTCGTCTGAAAATATGTGTTTTGTAAAAGAATCTATAAGAGTTGATTTTGTTATGGCCATCAAAGGTAACAGGAAAGTAGCCTTGAGCCATGATGATAAACTTGAAGGCAAGTATGTTAGGATTGAGGCGTTGCCACTGGAAAACGATGCTATTATTCATGTTTGGCTGAAAAAGGTGGGTTTTCCCATCGGAATAGCCAGGCAAGTCTTCAAAAACGGAGATGGAAGCAAAGGCATCCTTTATCTGGTTACAAGCGACCTCAACTTAACATACGGGCAAATTACTTCGATCTATCAAAAACGATGGAAAGTTGAAGAGTATCACAAAAGTGTCAAAAGCAATGCATCATTTGCCAAGTCTCCAACAAAAAGAGAGAATACACAAATTAGCCATTTTTGTGCAGCCATTCTCGCTTATGTGAAATTTGAAGTTCTTAAACTTAGGCACAGCCACAATCATTTTGAATTAAAGGAAAAACTGTATCTAAATGCCCTGAAAATGGCTTACAAAAATTTAAAGCAGATTGAAACTATTCCTATTTTTCAAGCTGCGTAACATG